>NZ_JAWRXB010000021.1:0-182971 GCF_046535245.1 Paraburkholderia sp. SIMBA_030 | reverse complement strand
ACGGACGAAGTGCTGGCGAGTCTTGGCTATAGCCAGCAGGAAATCTTCAACCTGCGCGAAGTCAAAGCGGTTTGACGATGTCACGCCGCGGGCCCGTTTGTATGCTCGGGCTTGCGGATACGGCGCCGCTAGCGGCGCCGTATCCGGTTTAAGGATCTGCGTTTTTACATTCGAGGGAACGCCATGCAGGCTGCCATCGATTTCCAGCAACTCGTCAACGCAATCGGCGACGCGATCATCATTTCCGATGCCAGCGGCAGCATCACATTGTGGAATCCCGCGGCCGAACGCATGTTCGGCTTTACGCAAAGCGAGGCGCTGGGAAAGTCGCTGGACCTGATCATTCCGGAACGATTGCGCGGCCGCCATTGGGACGGGTATCACAAGACCATGGCAACGGGAGAAACCCGTTATGGCAACGACGTGCTGCGTGTCCCCGCCGTGGATAAAGCGGGGCGGGCACTGTCGATTGCCTTTACGGTTGCGTTGCTGCATTCGCCGCAGAACGAACTCACCGGCATCGTTGCCGTAGTCCGCGACGAAACCAGCCGGTTCCAGGAAGATCGCTTGCTGCGCAAGCGTCTCGCGGAACTGGAGGCGTCCGCAGGCGCGTGAGCGGCCACACAGGGGATTTATGTGGGTGGTCGCTCCTCGCCGATCCCGGAAGTTCTTCATCGATCTGCGCCTGTCCAAACCAGGCCTTGCGCCGCCCCCGCCGCGCACCGCGCGCCTCAAGTTCTCCAACTGCTCCCTGAGTTCACATCATGCCGCCCGTGCCGCTGCCTGTGCCGCCAGTGCCGGATGAAGGTGTGGACGTCGTTGTGAACGGATGAGCGAGACCCGCCGCTGACAGCAGCGAGACGGCGGCCGGATCGGGCATGCCATCGGTGTCGATCGCGCCTGCTGTCGCAAGCGCACCGAGATCGCTGTCGACGCCCGCTTGCCCGACCGTAAACGGCGTCGCCAGAAACGCCGGTGCCGTTAGTGTGACCGCATAGCGCTGCTGCAGATTCGTGACTACTGCCGATTGCGCGGCCAGCACATCGGTCTGGCTTTCCAGCACCTGCTGGAACCGTGAGTTGCTCGGGAGGCCCGCAATCAGACTGGCCTCGTTCGTGCCAAGTTGCGAAGCGAGGTAGACGAGCATCAGTTCGGTCTCGGGCGTCGTATTGAAGGTGCCACCGGCAAATGCCAGCGAATGCAGCGTGGTGCCGCCGGAGGTCACGGTGAGGATGCAGGGAAGCGTGGCGTTGAATGTGGTGCTGTAATGTCCGCCGCCGTCTGACAAAGTGGAGCCCGAGCCCTGTGCACAACTGAAGCCGACTGTCGCGCCGGCGAGTGCTTTGCCGGTGGCGGCCGTGCCGGATATTGCGACGTTTTGCAACCCGTTTCCGCCGCCGCAGCTGTCGAAGCCGACGCAGTAGCTGCCGCTGCACGCGACAAGCGTTGCGAGCGAAGCCACGCACAGTGCAGCCAGCACCGGGCGAACGAAACGCGCATCGTAAGTGTTCATGGCCGCCAGCCGTTGATGGAAGGGGACAAGGCGACGGATCCCACGCAAAGGGGCCGGCGCTGTTTTTAATTTTAGGCCGCCCCCAATATTACAGGGCGTCGGGGTGATCCCGGTTAACGAGACTTCGGTATTCGCTTAATCCGGCCTCACCCAACGGCTTGATCATAACCGGCTCGAGATCCGCCAGGTCGGTGGCCATTTCCGTGTTGACGAATCCGGGACATATCGCCGTCGCACGCAAGCCATCGTCCCAGCCAGCACGCCGTACGGCATGAGTCAGTGCTACCGCGGCATACTTCGACATCTGATAGCCCGCGTTGAGGTTCTTCACGCGCTTGCCGGATAGCGACGCAATCTGCACGACACGAGCACCGTCCGCGCGGCGCAAATGCCGCAACGCAGCCTGAATCAGCCGGAACGGCGCTTTCACATTGATGTCGAGAGTCTCTTCGAGCAGTTCGTCGGTGCCGTCTTCCAGGCCGATGTATTTGCAGATGCCCGCATTGCTGACCAGCACGTCGATACGGTCGAAGTGTTCGACCGTCGCCTCGACCCAGCGGCGGCCCGCGTTTGTGTCGCGCGCTTCGTATGGAAACGCGAACGCGTCGAAGCGACCGTTGAGCGTCGACGGATCGCGCACGCCCAGCGACAGCACATAGCCGCGTCGCGACAGCTCGGTCGCGATTGCCAGCCCGATGCCGCGACTCGCGCCGGAAATCATTGCTACCTTTTGCATGGACATCTCCGTGGAAGCATTGCCTTAGAAGCCCGCGTCGATAACGATTTTCGTACCGTCGCTGAAACGGTTGAGGCGAAACGCGTGCGGATCGGCGAGCGGCGTGTCGTTCGTCACCAGATCCGCCACCAGCCTTCCGGCCGCCGGGCCGATGCCGAACCCGTGCCCCGAAAAGCCGGTGCCGATAAAGAGACCCGGCACCGTATCGACACCGGAAATCACTGGAATCGCGTCCGGCGTCACATCCATGTAGCCCGCCCAGCGCTGCGCGATTCGCGCGTGCGCCAGATGCGGGAAGACCTTGGTGAACTCGCGCAAGCCGGCGTCGGTGTATCTGGTGATCGGTTCGGGATCGAGCGTGCGGATCTCTTCGAACGCTGTGTGACGGTCGAGCGCCCAACGACGTGGACGGCGCAATTCATCGAAGAAGCGAGCGCCGATGCCAATGCGCAAAGAGCCCAACTGGCTCTTCAGCGCTTCGACATATTTGAAGAACAGGCGAAATGAATCGGGCGTGAGATCGCTATAGGTGCGGAAGCCAAAAGCGATCGTATAGCCGCCGTCGGCGCGCTTGCGAAACGCGAATTTCTCGTTGCTCGCGCTACAGGCCGGGCCGCCGTCGAGTGGCTCGGTGCGAAGCACCGAGGCTTTTACCAGCAGTTGCGGTACATCGACATCCAGGTTGCCGCAGAACAACCGCGACCATGCGCCGCCTGCGACGACGACGCTGTTGCAGCGGATCGTGTCGTGCTCGGTGACGACCGCGCTGACGCGCCCTGCGCTCGTTTCGATGCCACGTGCGGCGCATGGTGTCAGAATCTTGACACCGCGTTTGCGCAACGCATTCGCAATCGCGGGTGCGGCTTTTTGCGGTTCGGCGCGGCCGTCGCCAGGTGTGTAGAGTCCGCCTTTGAACGCTTTCGTTGCGCCGGGCAGCCGTTCGGCAACGGCACTCCCGTCGACCACGCGCGTGTCGAACGCGTCACCCGCTACGTTGCGCGCCTTGTCGAGCCATACGTGATGACTGTCCATCACGGTGTCCTCGTCGGTCATGTAGAGGATGCCGCATTGATTGAAGCCCGTGTCGATACCCAGCGTCGCATCCATTTTCCGCCACAGCTTCAGGCTTTCGATACTCAACGCGAACTCGCGCATGTCGCGATGCGTGACGCGAACCCAATCCCAATTGCGACTCGATTGCTCGCCCGCAATATGGCCTTTCTCACATAGCGCGACCTGCAATCCTTTCTCGCTCAGATAAAAGGGCCGAGCTCACGCCGATAATGCCGCCGCCGATCACGACGACATCGGTGCGGCGTCCCACCAGTACGGGGTCACGCGAAAATCGTCATGAAACAGCAAGGCCTCGGAACGCATCGTGTATCGCCAGTGACAGGATTCTGGCCAGTCTAGGTTTGGGTCGTCCATCCGGTCAAATACGATCAAAAACGGCTGCCATTCAATTTTGATATGGCAAGCTGAGGGCCGAATCAACGAAAACAGGTGAAGCGAGCAGATGAATCAACGACAAATCGAGGCGTTCAGGCTGGTCATGTTGCGCGGCTCGATGACCGCCGCCGCCGAGGAACTCGGCACGTCGCAGCCGAGCATCAGCCGGTTGCGGCTCGTCGCGGCGCCGGTGCTGGCATTGTCGTTCGTGCCGATGGTGATCGAGCGTTTTCTTGCCGCGTATCCACGCATCGCGATATCGCTGGAAATGCGCAGCGAAGGCACGATCCAGCGGTGGGCTTCGTCGGCCTATTGCGATATCGGATTCGCCACGACGACGCCGATGCGTTCGGTGTGACGAGCGCCGAGTTATACCGGCTGCCCGGTGTATGTGCGCTGCCGGCCGGGCATCCGCTGGTAGCGCGCAAACGTATCCACGCACGGGACCTACGCGGTGAAAACCTGATCCTGCCGTCGTATGCGGACGACACGCGTTCGTTGCTGGATCGCGTGTTGCGTCAGGCGGAAGTCAATCAGGTGCCGACAATTGAAACACCATACGGTGCGACGATTTGCGCGATGGTGTCGCGCGGTTTGGGAGTCGGCATCGTGAATCCGCTTGCGACTTTCGATGCCAGGTCCCGATAGTGGATAGGCGAAGCGACAATCCGCACTGGGCCGTCGCCAGTCCGAAACGATAGGTAAATCTCTGCCCAAAGCCGACAGAGCGAACTGTCCGGGCAAGTGCAAACGCGCAAACAACACGGAGCCTGTCGCTTTTAGCTTTGAGATACTTCGACCTCTTGCGCGGTCCGTCAGCACCTCATGGACAACGGGATAGAGGCAAGCGTAATTGGAATCGAGGAGGGTTGGCAGGCAGCCCGTCGGGAAAATTGTCGACGATCGTGCGCAGCCTCTTCAGCCGCCGCGCCCAGGTCCGCGGGTCATTGCTGTCGTGACGGTTGCTTCGGGCCCAGGCGGCCATGAGTTCCACCGTCAAGGCGCCGCGATGGCCGGTAGCGTGGACATGGCGCGCGAAGCTGCGCAGGACGTAGCCATCATCGCGGGTGGAGAACCCCAGCCGGCAACGCTCGATCAGAAACTGTTCGACGCGTGCTTGCACAGAAGTCGGCGCGCTCATGCAGCACTCCCCGGCCACGGCAGCGCGACCTCGATCAGCTTGCGGCTGTCGAGCTTGGCGTAGATCAGGGTCGTGTTCAGCGAGCGATGACGCAGGACGTCGGCTACTTCCTTCAGCGAGGAGCCGCCGGCTAGCAAGCGGTTGGCCATCGTGTGGCGCAGCAGATGCGAGCGCGTATAGGGAAGGCCGGCGCGCGCAAAGGCTTGGCGGATCGTCTTGCGGACAAGATCGGCACCGGCGGGCTGGTCGCGGGGCGCGACATGGCGGACGAAGACGGCTCGATTGGAAGTCTTGGGACGCTCATGCTCGAGATAGGCCGCCCTGAGCGCGTCGGCTTTCGGAAATCTCATCTGATCGCTTCGGGTCGACACGGGTCATGGCTTCGACCTATGGGACAGTGCGAACTTCAACCGCGGGCACGGGCGGCACGTGAACCTGTGGGTATGGGTCATTGATTTCCGGAGAGATCGCTAATGACCAGCCTTTTTGAAATCAGCCATCGTCAAAAGAATGGGGTTCGTGTCGCTGGATCCGACCTTTGTTTCGGCGATCTCCAAAATCTCGAACCGCGCATCCTCAAACGCTGCGAGCAAATCTTCCCGGTCATCGCTCGGAGCATCACAGTATTCCTGAAGCGCTTCTGCACTTACCTCGAAGACTTGATGGCGATCGTCGAAAATTACCCGAAAGGCGACTGTTGCACGCTTCGTCACTCCCGGTCTGAAGCCTTCGTCGATGTACGTAGCCTTGGCCATCCCCGTTCTCATTGCCGAAAAATCGTAGCGCGCTGCCTAAGCGCCGTGTTCGTCGCACCACCGGATCGCCCAGCGCCGTGCCGCCTCGAACGCGTCCGCGTCGGAAGGATAGTCCCCGAGGTCACCCGAGTACTTCACCTCGACGGCCTCGCCTCCCGCCGCGGTGCGCCGGTAAATCTTTGCGCGACCATAGTATCGACCACCTTCATCAAGCGGCGCCGCGTCGATGTGGAACTCCTTGTAGTCGAATTGCATGACGGCCTCCGAAAGAGTGCCCTATTCATCGTCGCGTTGAACAAACTGCAAGTTCCCATTCGCGTCTCGGCCGAGGCTCACGAGCTTGTTTCTGTAGTCACAGGCCGGACAGAGGAAAAAGAATCCCTGGTCATCGACTTCCGGCGCGACCTGATCGAAGTCGAACCGGGCATCGCAGTTTCGGCAGGTCCACATGCCGGCCTCCGTCCGTATCCTGAAGGAATCCTGCCACCATGATACGACTACATCGCATCGATGCGGCGCTCCGCGTCGAGACGAGCCTCTTCGATCGCTTGCTCCGGAGTTGCTGCAGGTGCCTCCGGGTTTTTCCAGTAGACGGGCGGCATGGTCAACGTGTATGCCCAGTTCCACCTTCCATCCTTTTGTTGGGTCACGTAAACGCTGTAGTTGACTTCCTTGTACGAGAAATTGTGGCCGGCCATGAAGGTCTCTCTCGGGGTATTCAAGAAATCCTAGCATGAGCGACACCAAATCCCTCGGTGACGCGCTGCCGGACGAAATCAAGCGCGTGACTGAAATCCTCGGCCATTACGGCGAAATCGGCCCGGTAGCTACCTTCGGCGTGGTGATGACCTGTACTGAGCTCAATTCTGCGACGCGCGCGATCGCGAGTGGCGACTCTCGCGCTACATAGCTTCCCAGGGCCGCGACCGTCCCCGGCGTTCCGGAAGAAACGCTGCTGCGCCATAACACAGGTGGCAGCGCCCTGATGACCGGAAGATCGACTACGGACAATCGCGGACAGAGGTTCGCTATAATTTCTCGCTTCCCCAGCCATAACGTCAAAAATGTCCTCCAGGCAAAGCAAGTCTCGCGGTGGCCAAGTCCGCAAGCCTCTGACGAAAACGCTTCTGTTGCCGATGGACCGGTCCTCTGCCAGCAAACGTTCGCTATCGTGTCATCTTGCACTGGCTGCCTGTCGTGATGGCCACGGCAATAGCCACCTGATCAACGAGCTCATGCATGCGGTGTACCTCAGCTGGTACCTGCAGCGCGCCGGTTATGGAAATCTGCCACCAGAGCAGTTCAAGATCGCCGAATATGCCGTTGAAGACACGCTGGCGCACGCGCATGAGACCGGTAAATGGCGAATTGCGTCTGATGTCGTCAGCGATTTCGAAACGCTGCTTTCGCTCTATGACGCCCAGCTCGCAAGCGCGCGACTGCATGAGGTCCTGGAAGCCGAGCGACAGCTGAGGTGTTTTCTGACGGGGAAGAGCGACTCTCCGATTTCGATGTCGCCTTAGTCGAGGCTCTGCTGAGTGGCGTTCCGTGCTGAAATATAGATAGGAATCCTATATGTTTCATAATTATATTTGTCACTGGACAACCTGTCGAGACCGGTCCTAAATGTCCGGTTTTCAACTGAACTTGCTCACCCATATCGCACGTTTGACCTGAAAGATGACAGCCCGGGCGGGTCTTGTCGAAAAAATCCGAAGGGGTAGGGTGGCGCCATCACAACCACAAAGAGGAATGGCAATGAACAAGCAGGAACTGGTGGATGCAGTCGCTGCGGCAACGGGGAACAGCAAGGCCGTCACTGGCGAGACGATTGACGCTGTGATCGCGGCGATCACTGGCGCGGTGACGATGGGCGGTACCGTGGAACTGATCGGCTTCGGCTCGTTTTCTGCTGGCGCGCGCCGCGCGGGTCGGTCGCAATCCGGCGACCGGCGCCGAAATCCAGATGCCTGCCGCAAAGACGGTGAAGTTCACCGCGGGCAAGGCATTCAAGGATGCGGTGAATGGCGCCTGACAGCGGGCGACAGTCGTCGGCCGCAGACATGCCGGCGGCTCCGTTTGCAGAACCGCCCCAGCCCGCGATTGACGATCGCAGCCAGATCTATGGTTCAAGCGGGCGGTCTGGACCAGCCCCGACCGCCCTGGTGAGTTGAGGAAATGACGTGATCTGCCGTGGTCCCTGCCACCGGCCGGATCTATTTAGATATCCGTATGGACAGAAAATGATCCCAGATTCGCCTGGAAGCGTTGTGCCCACCAATGGGTGCGCTGCTGCATTACCGGACGCGCATCGTGCGCGTCGTCGCTGAAGCGTGTGCTAAACGTACCGTACCGGGGCGAAGTCGTACCGCTTTATCTGATCGTCGTGGGTCAACAACACGATTCCTTCTGCCATCGCTTGACCGACGAGAAGCCGGTCGAACGGATCTTTGTGAAGCTGTGGAAGCGCTGCTACTTCGAATGCGTGCTGCGCTTCGATGGACAGTTCTTCATAACCAGCATCCAGCAGGTTCCTGCGAAGGACGCGTGCATCGACGTGAAAGTCGTCACGTCCTAGCGCGCTCTTGATGACAATTTCCCAAATGCTCGCGACGCTGAAGTACAGGGTGTTGTCAGTGTCTTCGATGGCCGTGCGCGCTTCGCTGGGTAGGGAAGGATCATCAGCTGCGGCCCAGATCAACAGATGTGTGTCGAGTAACAACTTCACTTCGCTTTGCCCTCAAACATTTCGCTGATCTCGTCTGCTCCCATTGTGTCGAAGTCCGCTGGTACCTTGATCTGGCCTTTCATGAAGCCGATGCGCCGTGGTGGTTTCTCTGCTTCCACATCGATGCGCACTACCTTGACCAGCGGCTTGCCGGCCTTCGCGATCACGAACGGCTCGCCACCGCTCACCGTTTCCTCGATCAGCCGGGACAGATTGGTCTTGGCATCGTGCATGTTGTAGATCTGCATAGCAGCCTCACAAAACTTAGTTTATTGAACTTAGTTTATTGAACTTAGTTTATTGAACTTAGTTTAATCCGACTCTCGTGTGATTGCAAACATCTATCAAATGAAGGCGGATTAACAGCCCGCTTGTCTGTAGTCCGCCACGTGAACACGTTGGGGGGCGACCAGCGCGTTGCCTCGCCCGCGACGCGCGACGCGGGCGAACCACGATAGCGCGGCGCATTCATGGCGACCGACGGATGTTGTCGCGGGCAGAATCGGGTGATATATGAGGTGCTCGACGACACGATTTACATTCACGTCGTCACCGATACGCGCCGCGATCTACCCACGCTTCTACAGAAACGGCTATTGCGTTCTCGCTGGTGAATCCAGTCGTACTGGTGTACTGGTGTTTTCGCGCTGCAGTGCCGGGCACACGCTTACTCCTGAAAAAGCTCACCCTCACGGGGAAGGTCGATTCTAGAAACGCAACTAACGGCCTATGCCGGCTGCCTGCACCACAAAACATAACACCGCCGGCAGCACCGGCAGCACCGGCAGCACCGGCAGCACCGGCGCTCGGGCCAATCACGCGCACGCCCCACGGCGATTGCCGTGCCCGGACACCGGGCGGGGCTGCAACGTTACACCGTGGACGTTCGCGCTGCTTTTAGCTTCGGGTGGATTGGGCGCGGCGCAGTACCCATGGAACCGCCGCGAATGATACCGTCGAGGGGCGTCATGGAAGTGCCGGATCGCGCGCCCGCCGTCTCGCCGGACGGACGCGCCGTGGTGTTCATGCGGTTGATCCGCGGACGCGGGATCGACGGCGCGGTGGCGCGTGATGCACCCGAGGCACATTGCTGGCTACCGCGTGGCGCCGACGCGGCGCGCACACTCAGGACAGTTGAAAATGGTCGCGACCGCATCGTCGCGGTCGCGCAAGGAAAATTGCCTGCGCGGCCAGCCGGGCCGCGGTGGCGCATTGCCCACGACTTCGTGACCTCGTGACCGGGCGTTGGCTGGTGACGACTGCCGCGTCCCGGATGCGCATCTGGTAAAACCACAAAAAAGCACGACCGTTTAAATCTTGACAAAAAAATTATGTTATATCAAATAGCGCTGCGCCAAGGATGGCGAGTTGTACGCGTCGTTGATTTGCATAACTTTGTTCCCGCTTCCTGCAGAGATTTGATTCCAGCATCTAGACATGAAACAAGCGCCGGGTGATACCAAAAGTTCAACCTCCCCTCACCGAACTCCGCCTGGGCCGGTGACGCACGCATCGAGATTGACCTACGACGCGAGCAGCGCCTGCACCTGTACCGGGGCTCCCGGCTTGCCTGAAACTTGCGGCGCAATCACGAGGTAGCGGTGCCTGTCGCCAGCAGTGCCCACGCCGGGCGTGACCAACTGGCGGATCTGGCCGAGCGCATTCACGATCGCGGAGCCGGCTGGATTGGTCATGAAGTTCGCCAGCGCTTCTATGTTACCGGTGCCGTCAGAGTTGTCTGCGAGGCCCAGCACATACGCTTGCTTTGGCTGCAGGCCAGTGACGGCCGCCTGAAGGACCTGCACGAGACCCTGGTCGAACAATGCGACGCTCGTGGGTGCGCTAGCGAGGTCCATCGACTTGCCCGAGCCCACGGGAACCAGGACCAGGTGCGTACTCTGCCCGGCGAGACCGAGCGGCTGCGTATTTTGCGTGCCGTCTCCTTCCGGGACCGCATTCGGTACATAGGTGACAGCCTGCGGCGCCTGGCCGATGGGCATGGTCGCGATTACCCTGTTCGTCAGCGTATCGATAGCGGTCATCGCGTCGGCATTTTCAAGGCCGACGTAGATACGGTTGCCGTCACCGGACGGCCATAGCCCATGCGGCAGGTCGCCGACGGAAATCGTCGAAACCTGCGAGAAGTCGTCGGTTCGGAACACCTTGACCTGGTTCAGGCCTCCGACGGTCACATAGGCGAACGTACCGTTAGCGTTATGCACGATGTTCACATGGTTCGTAATCGGGCCCGTGTCGAGTGTCCTGATCAGCCCGAATGGCGGCCGCGCGTCGAACACCTGGGTCTTGCCCACATCCTTGAGCGTAAACCATATCTGCTTGCCATCCGGGGTCGCAGCGATGTCCGGGCAGAAGGGGCTTGCCTGCTTCACCGTGCCGACAATCTTGTGGTCGGCAACCGAGATGACCTCCGTTTCAGGGTTGAACGATGAACACACGTAGCCATACTTCCCGTCTGGCGAGAAGATCTGCATGCCCGGGCCGGCTGGCACGGTGATCCGGGATTTTTCTTCAAACGTTGTACCGTCAAGCACGGCCACATAGTTTTCGCCGCGCACAGTCACCCAAACCTCCTTGCCGTCGGGCGTAAAGAAGGCTTCGTGAGGCGAGCGGCCAACGTATGTGACGTGCTTGACTGCATTCGTCCGCGTATCGATGAAGGAGACCGAGTTCGAGCCGATGGACACCACAGCAATTGTGCGGTGATCGGGCGAATACCCCATGCCGTGCACGAGCAACTGGCCTTTGTACAACGGGCTGAAGTTGCCTGGCGACGGGTCTCCCAGACGAATCACCCCGACCACCCTGTTGTCCGCCGGATCGATAACGGAGACGGTGTTCGAGAATTGCTCGGCGGCATAGACGCGGTCATGGTGGCTGACCGGAATATCTGGGTCGGACGACGAACCAGGGGCCTGCCCAGCCCATGCGAACTGGGCTGCAGCCAGTGCTGCCACGGTCAGCGCCGAAGTAAGGAGGGACGTGTGTTTCATTGCGGCTCCTTTTGCGTGTGGCTCCGCATGTTCATCTGCATGCCGTGGTGGGACATCGCGTGTGCGTCGCCCGCGGATGAGGAAGCAGGCTCCTGCGGGTCTGGTGCGGGTGTCGACAGCGGCAGGGGCTGACCGAGCGCGAGGTGCATCGCAACAATCTCCTGTTGTTGCTCGACGACAATTTCCTGCGCGATGCGACGCAATTGCTCGTTGCGTCCATAGCGCAATTCGGCCTGTGCCATGTCAATGGCCCCCTGGTGGTGAGGTACCATCATCGCGACGAAATCCCGGTCAACATCGCCCGTCGGCCTGATCGACATGTCGGCCATCATCTTCGTCATCGCGGCGTCATTCTCTTGAAGAAACGGCGCCTCGTCTGGGCTTGCGGCCTGCGGTCCAGGGGCGAACGACGGGAGTATTCCAACTCCTGAGATGGCAAGCGCGACGGTTGCCCTCAGTACCACCGGGACAGACAGACGGATCGAGACTGGCATAAGGGCTTCCCTCCTTTAAAATCTTCGCAAAAAGGAGGCGTCCACATAAAAATCATATCAGTCCATTGGACGGGTACCGCCTCTTGCGATTGGCATACCTGCTTCGTCCTTGCATGCCGCGATCGGCAGCAGGCAACCCTGATCCTCCGTAGTCAGGCATTCCGAAAGCGGCCAGTCGGCAATGTCCGCCTCTGTACGCGGCGAACAGGTGCGTTGGCCCAACAATTCGGGAACCTATTTGACATGTTTTAATCAGTTGCGTCTTAGTTCTGCGTTGTAGGCAAGCGCGCCATTGGCGACGATAAACAGGAAGTCATTGTTTCGGCCATCGCCGTCATCGACAAGGGTAGCCAGACCCGTTAGCGACTGGCTACCCACCTGCAGCGTCATGCGATAAACATCAACGGTCGGATCTATGAGGGACAACCTGCCTGCAAAGATTTGTCCCGTCACATCGCGGAAAGAAGTATTTCCGTTCGCACCGACGCTCAACACGGTAGATTTCTGTTTCACTGAATACGAACCCACAGTGCGCGGCAGCGTACCCTGCTCGTTAAGGTAGTCGGGAAAGAAATCAAGGAACGAGATCGTGCCGCTATCGTCCGCCGTGACGTAGTTGGCGAATACGGTACCGGTACGATCATCGAACACACCGGAGATCTGGAAAGGTTGAATGGTGCCCACACTGGTGACGGGTGGCACGGTGACGTTAACGCCGTCGCAGTTCGTCTGCGTATAACTCGTGCCGGCGCCAGAGAAGAACGGACCGTTCGCAGCAATGCTCGCGGAGATCTGGGCGCAGTCGTCAGTAATCAGGTTGAACTCGCCGCCTGCCGTTACGATGACGAACATGCCCGTGTCGCGGCCCGTCACATGCGAGTGAAAGTTGCCGCTCCAGATTCCCTCCATAATGCCGGCCACGCCCAAGGGCCTAACGAAATGGTCCTCGTGGTCACCTCCACATGCGGCCACACTGCCGAGCAGTGCCATCGACATTAGCCAAACCCAAAACTTCTTCATAGGTCCGCCTTTGTTTATGCGCGTCGCATTTACACTTAATTCATACGCCAGCGGCGTAGCGATGTAAAGGATGCACGATCCTCGACCACTGTACGCACCCAGCCCCACGGCAGTCGAAGGACATGAACGAGATGCAAGATGAAAATCGGGCGCGCTCCGGCTGCGTAGGGTACCTCCGAGGAAACCTCTCGATTGAGCATGATCAAGCGGCCAGTTAGCCGCGCGCCGGCGTTTACCGCTGGAGCGCCGTTAGCTGCCGCAACTGCTCCAGCAGCTTAACTGCCGGCCCCGGCAAAATACCATGGCGTCGCCGGAACGCGGTCAACTTGCGCCGCGCCACGAGCCCCGGAATCGGCAGGGTATCGAACACACCTGCCGCGCTTTCGGTGTCGTACATCGGTGTGGCCATCCAGCTTAGAAAGCCGGCGCGCGTGACGAGACTTTTCAGCACGGTAATCGAGCGGGTCTCGACCGCGATGTCCGGCATTCCTAGTCCATGCTCGGCGAACACGTGCTGCATATGCTCGAAAGGACCCGTGCCCCGAGGCGGCACGCACCACTGCTGATCGAGCGTGTCCGCGAGGCATAGATTCGCTTTGCGCCTGAGCGGATGATCGAGCGCCGCGACCACATAGCTCGTGTCTTCCCACCAGCAATCGGCGATTGCGGTGATTTCCTCGGTGTCGGGCACGGCCATGCTGAGCGCGAGGTCGATTTCGTGCTTCGTCAAACTATCGGCGAGCCGGTCCCACACGCCTTCGATTATTTCCACACGAAGATTTGGCCAGCGGCCAAGCACGCCGCTAACGGCGAGCGGAAGCACCAGGGTCGCAATGCTGGCCACCGCGCCGACCCGGATCGTTCCCTTCGCGAGTCCGCGCATCGCCTCTATCTCTTCCCGCGCGCTGTCGGCCTCCCGTTGCAGCAGCGTCGCATGGGGCAGCAGCGCCTCGCCGATTGCGGTCAGCTGCATTCCCTTTGAATGACGTTCGAACAGCGGGGCCCCCAGCTGTTCTTCCAGTTTCTTGATGGTGCGGCTCAGCGCCGGCTGCGTGACATGGAGGATTTCCGCAGCGCGGCCCAGGCTGCCGCTGGCGACGATCGTCGTGAACGCGTGAAGCTGCTGGAAACTGAAAGTCGTCATCGGCTGCAAGAAGTCCGGGCGGGGTCATGCGCGAAAGTAATGCCTTTTCTTATAAAAGGCAATTTTCAATCAATGACGGGCTTTCCATAATGGGCGATCAATAAATGGCGCCCATCCACAGGAGGCAGGCATGGCCAGCAACGCGCCCCGTTCAGACGTAGCGGGTACTTCTCGACACGCATGGTTCACCGTGCGCGACGCCGTGATCGATTTCATGCGCAGCGTCGGCATGACTTCGGTATTCGCCAATCCGGGCTCGACGGAATTGCCGCTGTTCCGCGATTTCCCGGAAGATTTCCGCTATGTGCTGGGCTTGCAGGAAGCGGTCGTGGTCGGCATGGCCGACGGTTATGCGCAGGCCACGCGCAACGCGGCGTTCGTCAATCTGCATTCGGCGGCGGGCGTCGGCAACGCGATGGGCAACATCTTCACCGCGTTCCGCAACCGCACGCCGCTCGTCATCACGGCCGGCCAGCAGGCCCGCTCGATTCTGCCGTTCGACCCGTTCCTCGCGTCCACGCAAGCCACCGAATTGCCGAAGCCCTACATCAAATGGAGCATCGAACCGGCGCGCGCCGAAGACGTGCCGCTTGCAATCGCGCGCGCTTATCACGTAGCGATGCAGGAGCCGCGCGGACCGGTGCTGGTGTCGATTCCCGTCGACGATTGGGAGCGCGCCGCCGAACCGGTTCCAGCCCGCGTGGTGAGCACCGAAACGCGACCGGAGCCATTCGTGCTGGAGCAGATCGGCGCGGCGCTCGACGCTTGCGAGCGGCCGGCGTTCGTGGTGGGCGGCGCGGTCGACCGCGCCGGCGGCTGGGACGAAGTGGTGCGTCTCTCCGAGCGCCACAACGCGTGCGTGTTCGTCGCGCCGATGACGGGCCGCAGCGCGTTTCCCGAGGATCATCGGCTGTTCGCGGGTTTCTTGCCGGCCATGCGCGATAAGATCGTCGACCTGCTGGGCGGGCATGACCTGATCTTCGTGATCGGCGCGCCGGCGTTCACCTATCACGTCGAGGGGTACGGTCCGCATCTGCCTGACGGCGCGGCGCTGTACCAGTTGATCGATGATCCGGCGACCGCTGCGTGGGCGCCGACCGGCACCGCCGCGGTCGGCAATATCCGGTTGGGCGTGGCCGATCTGCTGATGCGCCCGGCACCGAAGGTGCGTCCGTTGCCCGCGCCGCGCGCGGCGCGGGCGCGCGCGGAACCGTCGGCGTTGATGTCGGTGGCGTTCGCGCTGCAGACGCTTGCCGAAGTGCGCGATGCGCGCGACATCGTGGTCGAGGAAGCGCCGAGTTCGCGGCCCGTGATGCAGAACTATCTGCCGTTCACGCAGAGCGGCACCTTTTACACGATGGACAGCGGCGGCCTAGGCTACGGCATGCCGGCTGCTGTCGGCGTGGCGTTGGCGAGGCCTGGCACACGCGTGATCGGCCTGATCGGTGACGGCTCCAGCATGTATTCGATCCAAACAATCTACAGCGCCGTACAGATGAAGCTGCCGATTATATTCGTGATCCTGAACAATTCGCGCTACGCCGCGTTGCAGGATTTTGCGCCGGAATTCGGCTTCGGTCCGACCGATCTGGTGCAAGGCACCGATCTGCCCGGACTCGACTTCGTGACGCTGGCCGCAGGCATGGGTTGCGCCGGCACGCGCGTAACGGACGCTGACCGCCTGCATGACGTGCTGCGCGATGCGTTGGCGTCGGTGTTGGCGTCGTCATCGCCGATGCTGGTCGAAGTCGTCGTGGCCTGAGTCCGGGCCGCGTCGCACAGATAAAACTTACCGCAGGAGACAAACACGATGCAGACGATTTCGATGCTGATCAACGGCGCGGCGGTGCAAGCGGGCAACGGCGCGACCTTCGAGCGCCGCAATCCGCTCGATGGCGAAGTGGCGACGCGCGCGCCCGCGGCGACCGTCGCCGATGCGGTGGCCGCCGCCGATGCCGCCGCGGCTGCTTTCCCCGCATGGTCCGCGATGGGGCCTGGCGAGCGCCGCGCACTGCTGATGAAGGCCGCGCAGGCATTAGAAGCGCGCGGCGAAGCGTTCGCCACGGTGATGGCCGAGGAGACGGGCGCATCCGCAATGTGGGCGGGCTTCAACGTGCATCTCGCGGCGGGCGGACTGATGGAAGCGGCGGCGCTCACCACGCAGATCGGCGGTGAACTGATTCCCTCCGACGTGCCGGGCAGCCTCGCGATGGGCGTGCGTCAACCGGCCGGCGTCGTGCTCGGCATCGCGCCGTGGAATGCGCCGGTGATCCTCGCGGTGCGCGCGATTGCGTTGCCGCTCGCGTGCGGCAATACGGTCGTGCTGAAGGGCTCCGAAGTGTGCCCGGGCACGCACGGCCTGATTGTCGAAGTGCTGCAGGAAGCGGGCTTGCCCAAGGGCGTCGTGAACTTCGTCACGAATGCGCCGGCCGACGCGGGCGCGGTAGTCGAAGCGCTGATCGCGCATCCGAAAGTCCGGCGTGTCAATTTCACCGGCTCGACGCATGTCGGCAAGATCATCGCCGCGACCTGCGCACGCTATCTGAAGCCCTCGGTGCTGGAGCTAGGCGGCAAAGCACCGTTGATCGTGCTCGACGACGCCGATCTCGATGCCGCCGTCAACGCGGCCGCCTTCGGCGCGTTCGCCAACTCGGGGCAGATTTGCATGTCGACGGAGCGGATCATCGTCGACGAAAAGATCGCCGCGCCGTTCGTCGCCAGGCTCGCGCAGAAGGCACGCGATTTGCCGCTCGGCGACCCGCGCAAGGGGCCGGTCGTGCTCGGTTCGGTCGTCGACATGAGCACGGTTGCGCGCTGCAATGCGCTGATCGACGACGCGTTGGCCAAAGGTGCGACGCTCGTCTGCGGCGGCCGCGCAGACAGCACGCTGATGCCCGCTACGCTGCTCGATCACGTCACGCCCGACATGCGCCTCTACGCCGATGAATCGTTCGGTCCGGTGAAAGGCATCGTGCGAGTAAGCGGTGAAGACGAAGCCGTGGCCTGTGCCAACGACAACGAATATGGGCTGTCGGCCGCGGTATTCAGCCGCGATGTGGCGCGCGCGATGAACGTCGCGCGGCGCATCGAATCGGGCATCTGCCATATCAATGGACCCACCGTTCACGACGAAGCGCAAATGCCGTTCGGCGGCGTGAAAGGCAGCGGATTCGGACGCTTCGGCGGACAGGCAGGGATCGCCGAGTTCACGGATTTGCGCTGGATCACGATGCAAACCACGCCGCGCCGTTACCCGTTCTGAAGGGCCTGGCAAGTCTGCTGCGGTTGCGGAACGAACCATCGCAGCGAATCCGCGGGCATGTCCAGGACATGCGTGCATGTCATGGCTTTTGCGCGAAACGGCAATGTCGCAAGCCGGTTACGCGCTCACATACTGATTGAAAAACGTGACGACAAAAAAGCTCGGGTTGTAGATCGCGCACCCTACAGGAGACAGCTTCATGAGCAATTATGTACCGCCGGCAGGATCGGCCAGTGACGCAACCAGCGCGAGCGGCGCCGCCGACGCGCCGCTCGCGGGCCGTCAGACAGCAGCTGAACAAGGACGTCACACGGTCGACATCGGCCGCACGCTCGACGAAGGTCCTTACACCACGATGCAGAAGCTCGTGGTCTTTCTCGCGGCATTGTCGATCGTGCTGGATGGCTTCGACAGCCAGTTGATCGGCTTTGCGATCCCGGTCCTGATCAAGGAATGGGACGTGACGCGCGCGGCTTTCGCGCCGGTGGTGGCGGCCGGATTGATCGGCATGGGCATCGGCAGCGCGTGTGCGGGGCTGCTGGCCGATCGCTTCGGCCGCCGCTGGGCCGTGATCGGCAGTGTGCTGCTGTTCGGCGCTGCAACGTGCGGTATCTGCTTCGCACCGGACATTGCGGCCATTGCCGTGTTGCGCTTCATCGCAGGACTCGGCATCGGCGGCGCGTTGCCGAGCTCGACGACCATGACAGCGGAGTTCACGCCGGCTCGCCGCCGGACCCTCGCGGTGACCGCGACGATCGTCTGCGTGCCGCTCGGCGGCATGGTGGCGGGTCTGTTCGCGCATGTGATTCTGCCGGTGTACGGCTGGCGTGGACTGTTCCTGGTCGGCGGCGTTCTGCCGTTGGCGCTCGGCGTCCTGCTGCTGTTCACGTTGCCCGAGTCGCCGCGTTTTCTCGCCCGCCATGCGCAGCGCTGGCCGGAACTCAAACGCCTGCTTGGCCGTATGTCGCGGCCCGTGGCAAGCGGCTGCGTGTTTACCGACATGCGCGAGCAGGCCGCCGAAAAGCACACGGGTTTCACCGCGCTATTCCGCGAGGGCCTGGCGCTCGACACCGTGGCGATCTGGTGCGCGTTCTGCCTGTGCCTGCTGGCGGTATACAGCGCCTTTAGCTGGCTGCCGACCATGCTGTCCACGCAAGGCCTGTCGGTATCGGTCGCGGGTTCTGGGCTCACCGCGTACAACCTCGGCGGCGTGGTGGGAGCTCTGTTGTGCGCGGTGGTGATTGCTCGCGCCGGCTCGCGCTGGCCGTTGATTCTCTGCAGCGCGGGCGGTGCGTTAAGCGCATTGCTGCTGCTCGGCGTGAATATCTCCAACCACACCGGCTTGCTGATCTTCGGTTTCGGCATACACGGCCTGTTCGTCAACGCCGTTCAATCGACGATGTTCGCGCTCTGTGCTCACGTCTATCCGACTCGCGTGCGAGCAACCGGCACCGCATCGGCGCTCGCGTTCGGCCGGCTCGGCGCAATTGCCAGCGCATTCGCGGGCGCGGTGGTGATTACCGCCGGCGGTGCTTCGTCATACCTGTGGATGCTCGGTATCGCGATGGCGATCGTGATGGTCGCGTTGATGGCGGTCAAGCGCCATATTCCGAAGCCGGGCATCTGACGCACGCAATGCCAAAAGTGACGGCGATCCAGGCGCAACGCGCGGATCGCCGTATCCGAAGCGGTCAATCTTTCAGTGTGGCGAACCGCCCGCCGCCCGCATAACGGCCGGTGTCGTCGCGCATGTAATTGGTATGGCTACATAAAGACGCTTCCTATGAACCGCGTCTGGATCGTTGCACCCTCACACAAACTACTAATCAAGGAGACATGGAGACAATGAAATACAAACTGGCTTTCGGAAGCATGTTGCTCGGCATCAGCGCTTCTTCATTCGCACAGAGCAGCGTGACCTTGTATGGGATCATCGATACCGGCATCGAACTGGTCACGCACGCGAACGCGGCGGGCGATAGCGTCGTGCGCATGCCGGGCGTCACCGGCGAATTGCCGTCGCGCTGGGGGATTCGCGGCAAGGAAGGACTGGGCGGTGGACTGTCTACGGTTTTCGTGCTCGAAAGCGGTTTCAACACGAAGACCGGCACCCTCAATCAGGGCGGCCGGCTGTTTGGGCGGCAGGCCTACGTAGGGCTCGAGAGTCCATACGGCACATTGACCTTCGGCCGGCAATACACGATGACGTACACGGCAATACTCGATTCCGATCTGCTCGGCCCGGATATTTACGGCGGCACGGGCTCATTCGATCAGTACATGCCGAGTGCGCGCAGCGACAACACGATTGCGTATAAAGGCTCGTTCTCGGGCGTGACGTTCGGCGCGACCTATTCGTTCGGGCGGGACTCCGCTGGTACCGGCAACTCGCCGGGGCAGGGTACCTGCGTGGGGTCGATCCCGGGTAGCTCGCAGAGTTGCCGCGAATGGTCGGCGATGTTGCGCTATGACATGAACGGTTACGGCGTGGCCGGTGCTTACGACGAACAACGCGGCGGCCCGGGCGCGAGCGCGAATTTTTTTGACGGCACGACGCCTTTCGCGCTGACCCAATCGGGAGACAAGGACGTGCGGATGCAGTTGAACGGGTATGGTCACATCGGTCCGGTGAAGCTCGGCGCCGGATGGCTCGGACGTCACGTCGAAACGGTGTCGCCGGGGTTGCCGGACGTGCGCTCGAATTTGTACTACGTGACGGCAGCTTATAGCGTGACGCCTGCATTCGTCGTGGACGGAGGCGTGTACCGCATCGTCAATCGCGCGGACGACACGCGGGGCACGATTGCCGCATTGCGCACGACGTATTTGCTGTCGAAGCGTTCAGCCGTTTATCTGCAAGGCGCGTATCTGTTCAATAGCCCGCACGCCGCGTACACGGTGAGCCAGGGCGGTGGCGGCACCACACCGGCGCCGGGCGTCGGACAACTCGGCGTCATGGCGGGTATCCGCCATTCGTTCTGATGCAAGTGTGGCGTGCCGCCGAACGGCTCGACTTCGTTCGAGATGAGGTCGGTGTTGATGCCGACCATGCCATATTCAAGCGCTTCGGCGACACGCCACACGCGGCCTATGTCGCGGCTATAGAAGTACGACGCCGGGCCGAACTCGGTGTCGTTGGCGAGGCGCATCACTTCTTCATCCGATGAGAAGCGGAACAGCGGCGCGAGAGCCCCGAAGGTTTCGTCGCACGCCACTTTTCGGACGTGCGATTGAGCACGGCCGCGCCGATGGGGCGCCCTCCTCGCGTTGAGTCGCCAGGCCACCGGCCCGCAATCGTGCACTGACCAGTGCCTTGTATCGGCCCAGGGTGGCTTCACCCAACGCGCGTCGTCCGTAGCCCGTGGCGTTCCGCCAAGCCAGCCGCCCCTGAGCGTCGATCATGGTCCGATGGCCGTCTCCGCTGTAAGTGCGCTGCATCGGCCGCAACGCTGGGCACTGCCGTCGAGCGTTAGTCCCATCACGCTGATCACGGATACCATCAGGCCTTCGGCCTGACGCAGCGGCATCCTGAATGCCGTGCGTAACATCAGACTGGTGGCGATGGTCAGGTCCGGGTAGCGCGCCCTTCCGTCCGGTATCGTCCGGTGCAGCGCGTGGCATTGTTCCCGCGCCTCTGGTGTGGTCCAGTGCGGCAGGCTGCCTCGTGGCTTCAGTCCGCCTTTATAGGCCCGCCCCGAAACACCATCTTCGGAATGTGGTGCAGGCCTGCGGAGTCCTGTTTGCCAGGCATCGAACTCCGGCAGGAGCTGGCAAGCCGGACGTTTGCGTCACAACCCTTGCCGACATGCACATGCCACGCGACACCATCCCGCTACTTGCCTGCGGGAAATCCATATCGCAGCGACGAATCTTGCCTATAGTGAGACAGTGTCCTCCTTCCTGTGACGAACCGCCGTTTCGGCGTCGTATCTTTGAGGAGTTGCCATGCTTACTTCAAGACTTAATCTTCGGCCTGTTTACTTCGCGTCGAAGCAGGTACTCGCCGCCGGAATTCTATTGTGCGCCGCCGCGAGCGTTGCTTACGCGTCGAGCCATCGCGAGGCGCCGCTGATTACGACGATGCCGAAGGTGGATGGCACCGACTTCTACATGTTCAACAGCTATGAGCCGAACCGAAGCGGCTATGTGACGCTGATCGCGAACTACTCGCCTTTGGAAGACGCCTACGGCGGCCCGAATTACTTCGCACTCGACCCCAATGCGCTGTACGAAATTCACATCGACAATGTCGGCGACGCCAGAGCGCATCTGACGTTCCAGTTTCGTTTCAAGAATACAGTGGGCAACGTTGCACTGAACGTCGGCGGCAAGCAGGTGGCGATTCCGCTCGTTCAGGCGGGCCCGGTGTCAGCGGGAGATTCATCGAAGCTGAACGTTAACGAAACGTATACGCTCAAGGTATTGCGTGGCGCCTATCACGAAGATTCTGAGGAAGTGGTCACGGGCCCGGGCGGCATCACGACGTTCACCAAACCAACGGACTTTATAGGGACCAAGACGTTTGGCAGCGTAAGTGGTTATGCCAGCTACGCGCGGCAATATGTGTACACGATCAACATTCCCGGGTGCGGGGCTCCTGGGCGCGTTTTTGTGGGCCAGAGAAAGGAGTCGTTTGCGGTGGCGCTCGGCAAGACGTTCGACTTGCTCAACCTTAATCCTCTGGGTCCCCGAAACGGTAACCCGAACGATCTGGCCGACAAGAACATCACCTCGATCGCGCTCGAGGTTCCGACCCAATGTCTGGTTGGCGGGCGCGGCAAGTCGGTTATCGGTGGCTGGACGACGTCAAGCATTCGCAAGGACAGGCTGAGCGATAACGACGCCGCAGGAATATCAGAGAGGGGCTGGATGCAAGTTTCCCGGCTCGGGATGCCACTGGTCAACGAACTCGTGATCGGCTTGAAGGACAAGGACAAATTCAACAATTCGAAGCCCGCGAACGATGGACGGTTTGCGGACTATGTGACGAATCCCACGCTTCCTGCGTTGATCGAGAGCCTTTTCCCCGGGGCCAAAGCGCCTACAAACTTCCCGCGCCTCGATCTGGTTTTTACATTCCTCACAGGATTTCAGGGACTCAATCAGCTAAGCACGGTCACACCATCCGAAATGTTGCGTCTGAATACCTCTATTCCACCCACCCCCAAGGGCAGTCAGAAGAATCTGGGGGTCCTCGCCGGCGACAACGCGGGCTTTCCAAACGGACGGCGGCCAGGGGACGATGTCGTCACGGCATCACTCAGAGTGGTGATAGGGGTTCTGTGTACATTCAACAAGCCTGGAATCTTCGGCTGCTCGCCGTCCGACGCTCCAGCCGGAGCGGCTCCGCTGACAGACGGCGCTGCCATCGACGACAGCGTATTTGACAATTCCTTTCCTTATCTGACCACGCCCATCCCTGGTGCGATGAATTGACAGCCGGGCAAGGGCAGCCTGAATGAGTCGCAGCAAACCATGATGCGGCGCGGGGTTCACCCCGCCGCCGCATGACAGACCGAGGCGGCCATGGCGCTAGAAAGATCGACCGCCCTCAAGGAGCGACGGGCCTATCATTCGAACCGGACGCGTGTCGTTAAAAGGGAAACGAATGTGCGCCGCATCCTGTGCGTATCATGCCTCTTCACTGGACTGGCAGGTGCGTTGGTGAACGCGGCTCCCGTGCGGCCGCAACAGGATTCACAGGTGCTGGAAACGCTTCCGCCCCGAGCGCACGACGCACTTAACTCGGCCATTGCGAGCATGCACGCAGCCCTGGCTGCGGGCGGTCACAACTTCGACCTGGCGGCTGAACTCGCGAAGCGCCACCTGGAGCGTTTTCGGCGCGATCAGGACCCGCGCGACCTGGGTCAGGCCGAAGCCGCAATCGAACCGTGGCTCCGGCAGCCAAACCCACCGCCGCGCGCATTGGTGTTGCGTGCGAGCGTTCGGCAAAGCAATCATTTCTTTGCGAGCGCGCTCGACGATCTCGATCGCGCAATTCACGCCCAGCCGGACAACGTGGACGCATGGCTGATCCGTGCGAATATCCTGCAAGTGCAAGGCCGCTACCTGGAGGCCCGGCAGAGTTGCGGTCGGCTCATCCTGACGAATACCGCCGTCGCGGGGATATGCCTCGCCAATGTGGCCGCGGTCAGCGGCAGGCCCGAGCAGGCTTATCTCCTTTTGCAACAGCTTGCCGCGCAGATACCGCCGACCGATTCGCTCTACACCTGGCTGATGGTGAGTCAAGCTGAAACGGCGGTCTGGATGGACAAGCCGGAAGCCGCCGAACAGTTCTTCCGCAAGGCGCTGGTCGCCAGTCCGCGCGACGCATACCTTAAAGCAGCCTGGGCTGACTTCCTGCTCGACCGAAACCGGCCCAGGGAGGTCCTCGCCCTGCTCGCGGCCGACGTGCGCAACGACAACCTGCTCCTTCGCCTGGCACTGGCAGAGAAACAGGCAGGGCTGAATGCTGATCTGGCGCCTCATGTCGAAGATTTGCGAAGCCGGTTTGCGGCATCCGCCGAGCGGGGTGATCGCGTGCATCTGCGTGAGGAAGCCATTTTCAACCTGAAACTCCTTAACGACCCGGAGAAAGCGCTCAGCCTGGCCGAGGCTGACTGGCAGGTGCAAAAAGAGGTCGCGGATTGCCGGATCCTGATGGAGGCGGCGATCGCCGCCCGGCAGCCTGCCCGCGCCGCTCCCGCAATGACGTGGCTGAAGACCGCGCGATTGCGCCATCCGGTCTTGACGTCACTCGAGGCGCGGCTGGCAAGCCTTGTCTTTGGGGCCGGGTTCGCGATGCTGGCGACGCGCGGCGAGCCGTCTGCATGAAACCGCGAGCGTCCGGGTGGGTTGCTCTCTTCATGTTGTGCTGGGCTGCCGCGGTGCAGGCGCACAAGCCGAGCGACAGTTACCTGACGCTTACAGTCAGCGACAAAACGATTGCGGGCCGATGGGATATCGCACTTCGGGACCTGGACAATCCGCTTATCCTCGATGCGGACGGGAACGGCGTGCTGACGTGGGGCGAGGTCCGCGTCCGCGAAGCGGACATCAAGTCGTATGCCTTCACGCGGATCAAGCTTACCGGTGACGGGCGAACGTGCGCGATTCATCCTGGCGACATGCTGATCGACCACCACAGCGACGGCACGTACGCGGTGCTCGAATTCGACGTGGCCTGTCCAACTCGACCGACCCTGCTCGGCATCGACTACCGCTTGTTTGCCGACGTCGACACGCTACACAAGGGCCTCGTGCACGTCGTGAGCAACGGCGCGACAACGACGGCTATTCTTGGGCTCAGTCATCCGACCGAGATCCTGGACATACGCGGGAAGGGAGTCGGGCGCGCCTTCATCGATTTCATTGGGGAGGGCATGTGGCACATCTGGCGCGGCTTCGACCACGCCTTGTTTCTCCTGTCACTGATGTTGCCGGCAGCTTGCGTGTTGCACGGGAAAAAGTGGTTTCCTGCCGACTCCCCGGGTGCCGTGTCGATCGATGTATTGAAGCTCGTCACCGCGTTCACGGCGGCACACGCAATCACGTTGTCTCTTGCCACGCTGCACGTTGTGGCGCTGCCGTCGCGCTGGGTGGAAATCGCAATCGCCGTGACGATCCTGCTTTCCGCTCTCAACAATATTGTTCCGCTGGTGCGCAGGCGCCGTTGGCTGGTCGCGTTTTCTTTTGGCTTGATCCACGGCTTCGGCTTCGCAAGCGTGCTCACCGATATGGCCCTCCCGAGATCCCTTCTTGCGGCTGCCCTTGCCGGGTTCAATATCGGTGTCGAATTGGGACAGATCTCACTGGTCCTGCTGCTATTGCCCATCCTTTACATCTATCGGTCAAGTCGTTGGTTTCGCCTGACTACCCTGTACGGCGGATCGGCAGCCATCTCGGTTTTCGCGACCCTGTGGATTTATGAACGAACGACCGGGCTGACAGTGCTTGCACTTTAGATGCCCTTGACGGCCATGGAGATGACCGCTCAGGAGAGAAGCACCGCACGTTGACTGAGACTGAGAACGAGAAGCCCGATTGCCGCGGCCCAACTGCCCGCGACGCGTATGGCGATGGCGATCCAGGTGGGCCGTAGCCGCAGCAGGAATGATGTTGCCGCAACCGTGTAGGCGATCAGGATGAAGCTCGCGACCACCATGCCCGCTATGAAAACGCCTGGGCGGATTTGACCGATGATGGCTGATCCGTTTGCGTACCCGTGGGTCAGGCCAAACCCGATCGATAGAATCAAGATCAGCCATGACGGCAGCGTCAAGGCAGCCGCAAGGAGGGAGCCAAGCAATACGGCTGAGACAACGTTGAGCAGGAGAACACCACGCAGATCCGGAACTGAAAGGGCGATGCACGCGCCGGCCGCCATGGCGGCCGGAAACGCCCAAAGCACAAATTCACATCGCTTCAGGCCGTTCTGCCCTGCCAGCGCGCCGAGCACCAGCATGGGCAATACATGTTCCGGCGACGTCAACGGATGCAGCATCCCGGCGTAAAAGTCGCCCGCGCCCTGGTACACCGCGTGTGCTTCGGCTGATGCAAGCAACATCAGCGTGCTCAGACCGGCCGCGGCTTGCCGGACCACCCGGTGCAATGCGCGCATGCGTCACGCTCCCTGAATCGCATACGTGAGGAAATAGACACCGCAGCCGGAGATGAGGGTTCCGCCTGCCCGCAGTGCGTAGCCGCCCGCCTTCCAGCGATTGACTGTGCCGGTCAGGATGCCGAGTGCATGAAGTGTGCCGGTGGCCGCGACGAAGCCGATCGCGTAGGTCATTGCGTTCGCGGACCCGGGCAGTTCCGCCCCGTGTGCGTGTCCGTGGCAGACGGCGAACACGGCAACCAGCAGACTCGCTATCCAGAGCGGCGGCGTCAAAGCAAGTGCCACCGCCGCACCGAGCGCCAGTGCCGATAGCGCAATGCCGACCTCGATCCCCGGAATCGGGACGCCCAGGCCGCCGAGAACAGCGCCGAAGGCCATGACGATCGGGAACGTGACCGGCAGCACCCAAATCGCCGGCCTCCCCAGCTGGGCACCCCACAATCCAACCGCAACCATCGCGACGACATGATCCAGGCCCGAAATCGGGTGTCTGAAACCGGCGAGCAGGCCGCCGGATATGTCGCTTTGGCCGACATGCGCGAATGCAATGACCGGGAAAAGACACCCATACCCGAATACAAGTCCCGTGCGGATCGCGCGTCGCATTCCGAAAGTCATGATGTTCCTTTCGAGGTGCCTGCCGCCTGACACCGGACTGAGCACGCATCGGACCCGGCTTTTCCCGGCTTCGTCAAGTCATCTGCTGGGACGTCGTCCGTGGACTATCCGGCGTTCCCCAACACTATAGGTCGCCTGCAGCGAGTCGCCAACGGCGTTGGTGCGCTGATCGGAATCCGGGAAGGTTGTGAGGCAAACTTATTCAATGCCGAACAAACACAACGCTGCGCGCCGGCACCGCATGCCGACGATATCGTTCGGGGTGACGATCTGGCGGGCCTGTAAAGACGGACTGAAGCAACGGGGCAGTCTGGCGCCTTTGGGCACCCTTTTGCTTCCTGCGCGGTGTCAGCGTTGAGAATTTGTGACGTTATCAGCCGGTCGAACGCCAGAAGGCCGGCTCCTCCGGACAATCACTCAGTCGCTACTTTTCTTCTCTGTTCGCCGGCTAGCCGGCGAACAGCTTGTCCCGAACCCCTTTTGTACGACTCGCCGGTCCCATTAGCGTTACCCGGCTCCTTGTTCCAGATCCTCAGGGTCCGTTAACGGACAGATAAGCGGCGACCTGCTCGATCTGCGTGTCATCCAGCGTAGCCGATACTGCCGTCATTGTTCCAGCCTTCGGAGGTGCGGCTTTTGCGCGCGCCTGGAATTCGTGCAGCCGGGCGACGGTAAATGCGGCGGGCTCGCCTGCGATAGCGGGGAAGCGCGCGCCATTGCCCTTGCCGCCCGCGGCGTGGCAGCTGAAACATGCCAGTACGCTCGTGCCCGCTCCCATTTCGGCGAGTTGCTTGCCGGCCGCGACGAGCTCCGGCGCTGGCGGCTGTGAAGCTTTCACAAGCGGCGGATGCTGGTTCGAGAAGAAGACCGCGAGGGTTCGCATGTCGCTCTCCGACAGGTTCTGAGCGACCGCCTGCATCTGAGGGCTGACACGCGTGCCGGCCTTGAACATCGACAGCGCGTGTGCAAGGTACTCTGGATTCTTGCCTGCCAGCCGCGGCACGCCTATTTCACTTCCGGCACCCAGCGCACCATGGCATGCTACACACGTCGCAATCGACGGACCCTGCGCAACGTTGCTTGTACTTGTGGTCGCAGTCTGGCTCTGGGCGAAGCATAGGCTCGCGAACGCGCCAAGCGACGCCGCCAAACCTACTTGCGCGCCGCGCGAAATGACGTGTCGAAGATATGAACCCGCCTTCTCGTGCCGCCCTTGCTCTCCGCGAGACCTGTTGTCCGAATTGCGTGCATTGAATCGCTTGATGATTTCGAGCATCTGATCTCCCATTGAGGTTCGCCCCATTCTGTCTATAGTCAACCGGCGGGTGAATTTGGTTCTATCGATGACGCTCATTGAAGATGGCTATGAAGTCTCTTGGATTGAGCGTGCGTAAGGGCTTGAGCCTTGGTAAAGACGATCGATGAGCATGTCCGATGACGAAAATGTAATCGGACCGCAACGTAACGGTTATTCAGCCGGCCCATTTCTCACGCGATAAATCGAGTCGAAATTTTCATTTCGCCTCGAGGACTTCTTTACGTAAAGTGCAATGACAACAACGACGAAACGAAAGTTTTGCTTAGGAATTTGCATCACGAGTGGTGCGAAGGGCGTTGTCACGTTGAAGTGCTGGCAACGCAGTAGCGCAAAGGAAGCACACATCTGCTCAGAAAGCGGACGGATCTTGAGTGAGCTCAGTGAAGCGATTCCATGCCGCAAAACGTTCTCCGAGTTGTCCGCGGTCGAGGGGGGCGCACATTAGATGGCGCTTCAGCGCGAAGTGCTGCTGGATCGACGGGAAGACCTCGTACGTTCAGGATCGCGGAAGCCGCGCATGCGGCGCTCCCATTCATGCCTGGGCTGATGACCGTCTTCGGCTCGGTTATTCAACCGGGCGCTGGACTTGACGACGACGGCGTTGAGTCTGTGTACCGGAATGCGGTAGCCGACGGTACAGGAACCAGATGGCGATGCCCGTCGCCGCCTACTGCAGAAACATTGTGCGCATGGCCATGAGTTCCGGCATGCCTGTATGCGCTACCAGCTACGCGGGCGGGCCTGCGGCGAGCGAACCGAGCGCTGCTCACCGTTATCAAGGGCGGTCCAAACCAGCAGAAATCGAGTGCGCTGCTCATTGTCGCAAACTTGAAGTTCTCTGAACTCCGGGGTGACGAAGTCGTGGCGCGGCATTTGTGAATCTTTGATTCATCTTCTGATGCATGGGGGGACTGCGCGCCGTACTCGGCGTACACGATAATCGGCGCGCCAGCTTGCAGGATATTTTGATGAAAGTGCTTTAACCTCGAATTTCGTCACCATCGCCGACTGCGAAACTGTTGCTCTTTCCCGAATCGCTGTGAACTGCGCCGGGTCCCTTAGGTTGCGTCATGGGTCGCCTGCAACCCAACTTTCCCGTATGAGGAACGCACGTTTGACCCCGAGCGGAGTTCCTGTTGACCGAGCACCGGGCCCGCTAATGGGTGTCGACGATCTACGCGAGTGTGTCGATTGACCGAACCTGGCCGCACCCGACTGTTCGCTATGGACGTGATGCCTGGAAGACTGCACATGTCACTCCGTAAGGGTAAAGGCCGGTAGCGACGAAGGACCAAGCACCAAAGTGGAGACCTTGCCGTCGTTCTCGATTTCGACAAAACCGATTCTCCTGTACCACGTATAGGCCACGCTGTTGCATACGAAGACATTCAGGTACAGCGGTTTTTGCAAGTGACTGGACAACGACATGACCTTGGCAAGCGCTTCACTGCCGATCGACTTGAGTTGCATTTCCGGCACGATGCAAAGCATCCTCAGCCAGACGAGATCCGGTTCGACCTCCCAGTGCACAAATCCGCATCGGTTGCCTTCCCGCGCAACGATCTGACAAGAACCCTGGCGAAGGCTTTTTGCAAAGCCCGCTTGTTGCAAGTCCTCATCCCAGCCATACGTTGAGGTAACGAAACCCCTCATCGTTCGCGTGTACGTGTCAAACAGCCATTCCGCGTCTCCGGATACGGCCTGCCGAAAATCCAGATTCATAACAACAGCCGATCACAATAAGTAAGCAGTCTTCGCAAGAGTAACGGACACAAGGGATCGGAATGAGCCCGTCGGAGTCGGCCCTCGTGAGCTTCACTAAACAGCCACGTCCCGCCGTTGGTCGAGCAGCTGCCTACATTCATAAACCAAACGGGCAGAGAAGGGCAGGCGCGCGACGGTGCGGCACGATGTCGGACAGTTGGCGCGTGGCGTTAGCGTCGCTTATTTCGCTTGCTCGGCCGAGTTATGGATGGCCTGGCCACCTTTCGATATGTCCTCGCCAGCTCCAGCTATCGTGTTGCAGCCCGCGAGGAGAGCGGTACCGGCGATTAGAAGCAAAACAATGAGTCGTGTCATGTTGGCTCCTTCGAGAGGTTCCTGGTGTTGGACGCGGTGCCGACACCCGACCGGCATGGCTGCTGCGGGTTCATCGGAACCACCGCAAGCAAGCATGCATGAATCTTATTGTAAGCGAGACGTGGGCCAGCAGTGGCATCAAACTTACGCAAGACTTGCGGTTCGAAACGCGATTCGCTATGGCGCTCAAAAAAAGAGCGCGCCACCTTCGCTATTAACGTGCTATTTACTGCGCCGAATCCGGACCCGGGATCTGACTCCGTTGCGCACGGATCGACCCTCCCTCAACTTCGAAGGGAACGCCGCGCCTGATCCGGGCACGGACGGCGCGTACTTCTATGGAGGCACCAACATCTACACCGGCACCAATGGAGGAACCTTCGTAGCGAACACCATCGATCCAATCGACTATCCAGGCGACGCGACGATTCCGGGTACGGCGTTCAATACGAGTGCAAGGATCCGCAATGGCTCCTGCCTCGATAGCAAAGGGGGGCGTCTGGGCGGGTCTGGACAAGACGAATACCATCTCGCACTATCCGTTCACCGGCTTTGACGCGAGCGGTAAGCCGAATTGGGGCGCAGCGATTTCAAAGCCCACTCCGCGCACCATCGCACCACTGACGCGAATCATTTACTTGCCAGAGACCGACACCATGATCCTGGCGCAAGGCATTGTCGGGAGCATAGACTGGACGGCGATCGGGTCGAGGGTCGAGGTGTATCACGGCTGGCCCCCAGGCAACACCACCGTCCCCAATCCGGTGATCAACATCGCCAGCGCCAATTCCAAGTCGATCACGGCAGCCGGCAACTAACTGTTCGTTGGGTACGTGCACACCGTGCCCAACATCGGGAACCATAGTGCTTCGTGACTTCGGCGTCGATCATCAGTTTGGACGATTTCATGACAGTACCACGCGTCACAAGCCTGTCTTGCGCGTGGTGACGTCACGCCCTCGAGACGACGAATGCGCAATCGACGAAGGTATGCGCACGACGCTGACCGTAGGCGACAGCCTCCTCAGCACTTGCAAATTCAAGCGGCTCTGCATAACGTGCAATCACGTTTTCCGGGAAGCGATGACCTTCCCCGTGAACATACCAGGTGACGGTATAACGTGGCTCGACACCATTGAAGGAAAGCGCGGCGTTCTCGGCGACGCGCATGTGCACCCCGAGGCCACGGTAAGGTTGGCAGGTATGGTCGCTCATGTCTCCTCCTCAGAGATCGGGCAGCGGACGAGTGCCTCTTTGCAACGGTCGGTCCAGACTGTGCGTTCGAATCCTCTTGGCGCGACGCCGCATCAATCCATGGCATGATGGTCCGTGTGGCTTTAACTGTTTGTCGAACCACACACACGACGCACTCAAAATGCTAAGTAAGACGAACAAATAAAGAAAATGACAAAAAGTGCCCAGCGTGGCGACTGTCGACGGTTCGCATATTGCAGCGCCGTAATCGGAACGCCGGGGGCATAAAAGGCGGCGTCACCGGATTGGAATCGGGACGCCGCTGAAACACACGCCCGCGGGACTGGGTAGACCGCACGAGTGCCTTGAAGATATCGTTCGTCCTGCCTCGCCTCAAGAGGAAAAATCTTCGTTTGTAACAGCGCCCGAAGTATTTTTTGCATCATTAAATCTGATGATTCTGGTCGAACAACCGGCCACAATGCCCCGCTGGCGTTGGCGCGTGCAGGTCGCGTTTGTAGATTTACAAATTCGAAAATTTCTTACAAAACTGCTCATCGGTTGAATCCGCTCGGCGCTACCATGGCTGACAAGAGGGGGAGCCAGTGCGCACCCGTCACGAATCCATGCTTACCGACAGAATATGAACAGCTTCGATACTGTCATCGAGACGCTTCTTGCAAAACCGAGCTTTGGCTTTCTCTTTCTACTTAACCATGCAATAAGGGCCGTCGCAGATCTGTATGCGTTCAAGGGTCTCGTGCTCATCCCTGTTTTGTGTGGATATGGTTCCAACCTGGCGAGCGTCGTGAATGGCAGCGCGAAATAGTCATCGCAACGATCGCGAGCGGTCTGTTGGCACTCGCCGCGGGAAGACTTCTCGCTGAATTGTTGCCATTCCGGGTACGTCCTCTCTACGACCCCAACCTCCATCTGCACTTCGCAACTGACTCGCAACACGACCCCATGCTGACAACGTGGAGTTCGTTTCCGAGCGATCACGCCATGCTGTGGATGTCGATCGCGACAGGCATTTTCATTGTCTGGCGACAAGTTGGTGTGCTGGCATTTCTGTACACCGCTATCTTCATTTGCATTCCGCGCCTCGGCTATCATTACCCAACCGATTTACTCGCGGGGGCCGCGATTGGAATCGCCATTACCTACGTCATGACGCGGGACGCCGTTAGAGCGCGTTATGCGACTCAATCGCTGCGATGGATTGAACGCTACCCAGGACAGTTTTCGATGGTGGCGTTCGTCCTTTGCCTCGAACTGGTTACTCAGTTCGACGAACTACGGAAGTTCGTGAACTTCGCTTCCAAATTTCTGTGATTCCTTTCATCTTGGCATACCGTAGTCGTAGAGATACGCTTCACGATTCTGATAAGTTACCCCCACCGGCTTCGGCTGTTCCGCTGCGGTCGGCAACCCGATCAGCGTTCCTTTGAATGCATTACGAACAGTTGCAGGTGACGTGCTTCGGTTACATCATCGGCGGGGAACATGCATTCGAGGCGCAGCTCCTGCGCGGCAACAGTTTGTGGTGTTCCGACGCTCGTCACCATCGAAAATAACGAAGAATCACGCCGTCGCTAACGAAGCCGAGCGGAATGACGGGCATCGTGGGCGTGGCGGACGGCGCATGATGCGCCTTCCAGTCGTGCGGCACGTCGGGATACGCGAGAAGCTCGTCGAGCAGACGCCGAGTGTTGTCGTCGATCACGTGGCCGACCGATTCGCGATATACCCGTTGCAGCAAGCCTCGCGAGACGTTGTCCCAATCGGCCACGAATGGACGCATACCCTGCGGATCGAAGATCAGATGCAGCATATTGCGCGGTCCCTCGCGCGAAGCCATGTCGATGAAGTGGTTGAAAAAGCGCGGCGCTGCATCGTTGGTCATCAGCACGTTCCAGTGACGGTCCATCACGATCGCCGGAAACGGTTCGTGCTGCCGAACGACCCGCTCAAGTGAGCGGATGACGCTGTGCATCTCCTGTGCGTTCCACGGTGCGTCCGAATACACGGGCGCGTAACCAGCCGCGAGCAACAGTGCATTGCGCTCGCGCAGCGGTACATCGAGCGTCTGCGCGAGGGTCAAGATCGTGTGCCGGCCCGGCACGCTGCGTCCGCTTTCAATGAAGCTGATCTGACGCTGCGAGACACCGGCCTCGAGCGACAGATCGAGCTGACTCACGCCACGCACGTCTCGCCAATAGCGCAACAAATCGCCAAGTTCGCTTGGCGGCACCTTCGGATCCGGACTGGTGACCCTCATCGGCTTTCCCTAATCAAGGTGGATGAATATGACGGACTCACAGTGCGGGTGCATGCCAGACGAATTCCTCGAACAGGGTTTCGAGCGCCGGCCGGGTAACGCTGCCGGTGTAGTTCGTGATCGTAGATGCGGCAACCACCGCAATGGCTTCGAGTATCTGCTCGGAGCTGAACCCCGCTTCGAAGAAGCGCCTCTTGTCTGATTCAGCGAGGTGGCCGCGCGTTTCGATCAGCATACGCGCCAGCGTTGACAGCGAGGCCAGTCCGGCTTCATCAGGCAGGCCGCCGTGCCGGATTGCGTCGACATCGGCGGGCTGCACGCCCTGCTTCAACGCGAGCGCGGTGTGAAACGCGACCGCCCACTCGCTAGCGTTCGTGACAGCGTTGGTCAGCAGCAATGTCTGGATCTGCCGCTCCGTCAGACTGCTCGCATGCACGCGCTCGAACAGCCCGATGAACCCGTTGATCAGCACTGGTGAAGCGGCCATCGCGCCTGCGATGTTCGGGATCAGGCCGAACGCCTGTTGCAGTTGCTGCAGCGCGGGCCTTGATTGCACGGGGGCAGACTCGATCGTGTGAACGGGGTAGCCAGACATGGTATCTCCTTGACGATGAGCGCCACCGGATTGGTGGAGCGGCAACCAAAGAGTAGAAGCGGTTGTTCGGTACGCCAATTACATCGGATGTAATCGCCGCGCGGCGCAGCGGGGCACAGCTGGCACGGTGTGAATTCGGTCCATCTACGTCTCGTGCAAGGTGGCCTGGTCTCCCGCGGTGCCGTGTCCTTCTCTGCAGTGAGATACTGGACTAGTCGAATGACAGATGTTAAGTGTGCGGACCAGCCGCTCAGATGACCGTATGGGTGCGATGGCGAACGGCTGAAGATGGCCGACCGAGGAAATCAGAAGCTGTTCAGCGATGACATTACGCCGCCTGAGCGCCCGGCTTCCGTGACCGACCCCGAGCGGTCCCTCGATCGGCCGAAAGCGGTCGATCAGATACGAATGCTCATCCCTCTGGGGCAGGGTTTCGGCGCCCGCGCCGCAACCAATGGCACTTGTGGCACGGGCCTCGCCGTCAGAAGTGCTGACCGCCCCAGACAATACCGCGCTTATTACTTGACGGCAACGCCGGCCAGATGTCCAATCCCATCTGCCGTCTGTACGCCCACGTTCCTCGCGACAACACCTAGGCCACCCACCACCGTGATGCCTGTGTCGCCCACCTCGAACTCGGTTCCTGCGACCGTGACCGTCCCCTTGATGTGGTCGCTGCCGGCGAGCGCGCCAAAGAGTATCCGTGCCGCAACAGGGCGCGTCTTGAATTCGCTTACGTGCAGCGCGACCGGAGCGCCCGACGCCGTAACCGGAATACCGATCTTCGTCATCTCGGCATGGAAGGCCCCGAGAAGGTCCGCCTTCGCTTCAGAAGAAATGTCGAATGATCCCGTATCGATCTGCAATTCGCTCACACCGCCAGTAAGTGCGACGCTTACATCGTGTCCCCGGTCGGCGGGTAGAGGATTCATGGTTGGCGCTCCCGCACACGCGGCGAGAAGGAAGACGCAGATCGCTGAAAGCGAGATAAAACGCATTTTGTATTTCCGGATTTATTGTTTAGAAATTGATGGCCGGCAGTCCGCCCATTATTACCAATATGGAACTGCGCGCTTGAGAACGTGAACTCAGAGTGGCACCCGCGCCGTCACAGCCTGGCTGGCCTTGGTGAAATCCGGATCGTCGAACAGTTTGCGCAGCAGATTCTGAAAGATTGCCGTGGTCTGATTAAGACCGTTCGACGCGGCAAGCGCACCAAGAAACTCTGAATCCCAATCAGTGTTCACGCGTAGCAGTTTGTCATAGCAGACCGTCTGGCCACGCCTGACGATAAAGCGGCCTGCCAGTTCCGCCTTCCCATCAGACACATGGACTTCAAGCAGCGTCGCTTCCAGGATCGCGGTTGAGCCAGCGTCGTAGTTTCCGGAAGTCGACAGCTCAGTGCGTATCGCATGATTCAGATAGTCGGACCACGAACCGCTTCCCGGTGCCAACACGCGCAACGACCGAACCGTTGTTTGTACGTCGGCTGGATCTTCGCCAGTCGTCACCCGATAGCGTGCCGCATGAGGAACACGCGATAGTGTCATCTGGTTGGCTACACTGACCTGATAAGGCAGCACTTGCCGCGTGACGCAGCCGTTCAATATCAACACGCCGCCCATTACCGCCAGTCCGGCAAGCGACTTGGAGATGCGCCGACGCGCACTGTGAAGCCGGGTCACTGGGCGATATCAGACGACTGATCGATTTCTTCGAGGCTCTTCGCCACGATCTGTCTAAGCATCGTGTCGGACGCTTGCTGTATAGGCATCGGCTGAAGCCCAGCCGGGCCCGATGCATTGCCGATCGTCGTGTAGATCGCGTGCTTGACTACCTTGGTCACAGCATCATGCCCGGGTTCGATGTAGCTGACGCTGCAAATGTAGCCGTCGGTGATCATCGTGCCGACCAGACCGAACGTAAGTCCAACGCCGAATCCCTTAGCTGCCACGTTGTCTGTCAGTGCAACGTTGTTGATCGAAACGGACAGCTTGCGTCCAGACGATACTGGGTCGTACGACACCTGACTAAAAAGGCCGGATTGGGATACCTGTTCATATACGTGCGGTCTGACAGTTTCGGTGACCCGCGCATTTGCAACGCCCTTGGTCTGGAACTCGACTAGCAACTGGATGGGCTGTGGACTTGCTGGCTTTTTCAAATCAGCGTAGTGCGGATCCCCGAGCGACTGGTCCACGTAGGAATGTGGTGTCATACAAGCGGATAGTGACAGCGCAAGGCTGCTTGCGCCTGCAAGTGCGATTGCGCGTTTCGTATTGAACATGAATATCTCTCGTTTCTATTTTTTAAATTTTTCCGAAAGGAAAGCTAGCCCCCGGCAGCCGCCGTTCACAGCGAGGCCGATGACATGGTGTTCATCCCTTGACGACGGCGGTGCATTCTCTTTTACGGCTGACAATCGCAAACCTTTAGTGGGTTTAGCGGACGTTATATTTTTGAATGATTTGCGACGTCTTGAATTGATTCGGATGTAGTCCGCGTTCGCCGGCAGATGGTAGCCAGAAGCATTCACGAAGTTTCCGGCTGCCCGTCATCATGATCCAGGGTCGACGCGCCCGGAACGTCCGCGGGTCACGGCACCCCGTGACCGTCCCGCAGAGATGGGGCGTCTTCAGGGGTGAACGCCTCGACCGGACCAGGTTCGTTCAAGCAAGGCTTCAGCTTCAAGCCACGCCGCCATTCGCACGCAGAATCTGGCCATTGACCCAGCCGGCGTCAGCGCTGGCGAGGAACGAGACGACCGAGGCGATCTCCTCCGGCTGGCCGAGCCGCTGCAGTGGCGGCATGTTCGCGAAGGTCCGGATCTGCTCCTCAGTCTTGCCGTCGAGAAACAGCGACGTCGCGATCGGGCCCGGCGCAACAGCGTTCACGGTAATGTGGCGACCGCGCAGTTCCTTGGCGAAAACGTGGGTGAATGCCTCGACAGCGGCCTTGGTCGCGTTGTAGACAGCGTAGCCCGGCATGTTCAGCGCGAGCGTCGTGCTCGAGAAGTTCACGATGCGGCCGCCTTCGTTCATCCGCCCGGCTGCTTCACGCAGTGTGTTGAAGGTGCCGCGCACGTTGATGTCGAAGGTCTGGTCGTACAGCGCGTCCGACGTATCGGCGAGCGGCACCGTTTTCAGCACGCCGGCGTTGTTCACCAGCACGTCGATCTTGCCGAGCTGCTGTTCGGCGATCTCGAACATCGCCCGGACTTCGCCGGCGTTCGCGACGTCTGCCTTTACTGCAATTGCCTTCGCGCCTTGCGCCGACAGCTCGGCGACCAGCGCCTCGGCCTCCTTCGAGCTCGACGCATAGTTGATGGCGACAGCGAAACCGTCGCTGGCGAGGCGCCGCGCAACCGCCGCGCCGATCCCACGTGATGCGCCTGTAACGATGGCAACCTGGCTGTTCCTGATGATGGTCATGATTTGCTCCCTTTCGGTGGGTGATTCAGGTAATGACTGGGTGAGACGAATATTCGACGATTCGACGGAAAAGATAATTACCAGCAAACTGGTATCATCATTCCATTTGCTTTAACAATTGACGGCGCGCTCATATGGACCGTTTCCAGGAAATGCAGGTTTTTATCCGAATCGCCGAGCGCGGTAGTTTTACCCATGCGGCGGACGACCTGCAGATTCCCCGTGCCACCGTCACCAATCTGATGAAGCGGATGGAGGAACGGCTCGGCACGCGGCTGCTGGAGCGGACGACGCGCACGGTGCGCCTGACCCATGACGGTGAGGCGTTCTATCGCCGCTGCGTGCGCCTCGTGGCCGATCTGGAGGAAGCGGAGGGCTCGTTTCGCAACGTCGCCCCAAAGGGACTGCTGCGCGTGAATGTGCAGGGGACGCTGGCGAAGCACTTCGTCGTGCCCGCATTGGCGGATTTCGTCGCGCAGTATCCCGGTATCGAACTCCATATCGGCGAGGATGACCGGCTGGTCGATCTGGTGCGCGAGGGGATCGATTGCGTGCTGCGGGCGGGGACGCTGCAGGATTCGTCGATGGTCGGGCGGCGCGTCGCTTCGCTGGAACAGGTCACCGTGGCCAGTCCTGCCTATCTCGCGCAATTCGGCGAACCGGCGACGCTGCAGGCGCTCGAGGCCCATCGCGTGGTGAGTTACATCTCGAGCGGCTCGGGACGGGCGCTGCCGATGGAATTTACGGTCGACGGAGAAGTGATCGAGATGCAGCTTGCGTCGATCGTGTCGGTCACGGGGGCGGATCTGTACACGGGCGCCGCAGTGGCGGGCCTCGGCATGGTTCAGGTACCCCGATACCGTGTGTCGGGCGAATTGGCTGCCGGAACACTGAAGGTTGTACTCGCCGTCTTTCCGCCGCCACCGATGCCCGTGTCGGTGCTGTATCCGCACAACCGTCAGCTTTCATCGCGGGTCAGGGTATTCGCGCAGTGGCTGCGCGATATCTTCGAAGTAGCGGGCTGAATGCAGGCGCTCGGCGAGTACCGCCTCGTGACCCCCGACCGTCTCATCTACTCCAGCGCAGCGTCGACCTCGATGCCAAGATATCGGACGGTGCCGGTCGCTGCATCCTTTGCTGCATGATCATCGCCCGACTTGCGGCGTGCTCCCCGTGACATACGTCACGTACCTTAAGTTTGGTCAGGTCGCACGGTTTGCTGCGGCGGGATCACGCCTGCCCTTGACCTGCTAAAGCGACTCGCTCGAAATTCAAACGGCATACCAACTTGGCTTGGAATGCCAGGCAGCTGTCGTGCGCTCACCAAATAGCGAAGCGGCCGTGGGCCACTGCGCGGCATAGAGCTCATTCGCCTTTTCTGGCGTGACGCCGTTGGCGAAATAGTTCAGGAAAGCGTCCTCAGATATCACAGTTTGTCCGTTGTTATTCTTAACGCCGGCTCGGACTGGCATGGTAGGAAACTTACCGGACAATGCGACGAAGTCCTCATTTGCGTCTGGTGCGCGAGCGGCGACGTACACCAGGGCTGACACTTTCGGGTCCGTTCCCACGTCACTGACAACTGTGCCTGCCCACGAATGTCCGACCAGCACGGTAGGGCCATCCTTCTGCGCAATTGCACTGTGCAGCGCCAGCCGTGAATGGACGCTACCGAAAAATGCAAATGCCAGTAGATCCACAGGAGACACTCGACCCTCTCCATAGCGGACGAATTGGGTAACGCTCGACAGACGTCACCCGCAGCTTGCAAGATATTGGTGAACGGCCTGAATGGCGGCTGCCCCCTCTCCCACGGCAGCCGCCACTCTCTTGACGGAGCCACTCCGCACGTCACCGGCGGCAAAGATACCGGGCCGGCTTGTCTCGAGATCATGCGGCGGCCGAACTGCTTTCCACTTGTCGCCGGTAGCGGCGCCGGTCAGCACAAACCCATCCTTGTCCAAGGCGACGCAATCGCCAAGCCACCGGGTATTAGGCCGAGCTCCAAGAAAAAGAAAAACGTGCTGGATGGACTTGTGTTCGACCTGCCCCTGCCGGTCCCACCTTATCGCCTCAAGTTTCGACTCGCCGCATAACTCGACGATCGTTGTCCTCGTGTGAAGCGTGATGTTGGCTGCCGCGTTGATCCGCCTGATCAAATAATCCGACATGCTTGCACTGAGCCCGTCGCCGCGAATAACGACATGAACATGAAGTGCGAACCTCGCAAGGAATACCGCAGCCTGTCCGGCCGAATTTCCACCGCCAACCACAATCAACTCCTGGTTGTTGCAGAACGCAGCCTCCATGAATGTTGCGCTGTAGTAGATGCCGCGACCCTCGAAATGCTCCAGGCGAGTAATCTCCGGCTTCCGATAACGCGCACCGGTAGCAATGACGACAGCGCGAGCGTGAACGCCCTCGTCATGATCAAGTCCGATCTGAAAGGATTGGGCGTCCGCGCATTCGATCGTCAGTGCCTCGATAGGCACACCGACTTCGGCCCCGAACTTGCGACATTGAGACAGGCCGCGGCCGGCCAACGCCTGCCCCGATATGCCAGTCGGAAATCCAAAGTAATTCTCGATCTTCGAACTGGTGCCCGCCTGGCCCCCCGGCGCCTTGGCATCCAGAACCGCCACCTTCAGCCCCTCTGATGCGGCATAAACCGCGGCCGCGAGGCCTGCGGGTCCCGCGCCGACCACAACGAGGTCGAAGCGCGCGCCATTCAGCCTGTCTGGACTCAGGCCGATAGCATCTGCGACGGCCCTGTGGCTGGGTCGCCTGAGCACGGCGCCTTGCAACGTGACCACAATCGGGATGTCGGCTTCCGTTGCGCCATAACGTGTCAGGAGTTCTTTTGTCTCGGTGTGCTCGACAATATCGAAGTAGGCAGAGGGCTGACCGTTGCGGCTCAGGAAGTGACGCAGGTGCAGCGTAGGGGCGGAGGCCGTGCTGCCAATCACCACCACGCCTGCGTGCTGCCCCTGGATAAAAGCAACCCGGCGCAGGATATAGGCGCGCATGATGGTTTCGCTTAACTCCGCTTCAGCAATCACGAGCGCGCGGAGTGATTCCTCATCGATGACGATGACCTCGCAATCGGAAACGGCGCGTGTCGTGGCCGCCGCGGCCCGGCCGGCGAGCGTGCCAACCTCGCCGGTGAAACTGCCGGGGCCATGTGTGCCCAGCAATTGGGGGCCCTGAACGGATGCTCTGGTCGCCTCGATCGTTCCGGAGAGAATGGCGAACATCGCGATATGCCGGTCGCCTTCGGAATAGAGGATGTCGTCGGCTTTCAGCCTGCGTCGCTCACCGTATCGCTCCAATATCGCCAGCTGCGTTTCGTCCAGAGTGGGATACACCTGATGGTAGCGGCTGCCGCCTGACAACAGCTCGTCGGGATTGCCTGAAGAGGCGTTGCTCATGGCGGGCTCCATCAAGTCAAGTCAAGATGCGATCCTTGTCGTGGAACTGCTGCATCCAGTGTGGATATGTTACCTCTGGTTGCGACACGCGATCGAGCCGGTCTCTCTGCGTGCCCGAAAGAACCAGCCGCTGCGCGTTCAGGTTATCTTCGAGCTGAGCCTCGGTGCGTGCACCGATGATCACCGAGGTCACTTCGCTACGTCCCAATACCCACGCCAGTGCAACCTGTGCCGGCGTCGAATCGAGTTCCGTCGCGACCTTTCGCAATTCGAAAACAATGGGGTCGGCCTTCAGTCAGCGAATAGTGGTCCTGGTTGCTTACCACGCGGGTCCAATGCGTGCATGCCGTAATCCCATGTACGCGCTCGAGGTCACCCGCGCTGAAATTGCACACGCCGATATGCCGGACCTTCCCTTGCGTCACGAGGTCGTCCAGTGCGCGCAGCGTTTCCTCGATTGGCACCAGTGCGTCACGGTCGTGTAACTGGAACAGATCGATGTGATCGCGCCCGATCCGCTTGAGACTGCGTTCCACCGACCGCATGATGTGCGAGCGGCCAAGCCCGACCTCGTTCGGCCCTTGTCCCGTGCGCAACCGGACCTTTGTTGCGACCAGCATGCGTGTCTCGTCAAAGCCGAGGTCGGACAGTACCTGTCCGACGACCTCCTCCGATTTCCCCTGCCGCGCGTCAGTCGAACCAAGCGGCATTAGCCGGCTTGCGACACTAGCCGCCGAAGTACCGTTTCCAGTTCCACTTGGCCCTTGACCACAGTTGCCTCATCCCCTTCGAAGTCGATCCAGCCCTCGTTAAAGCCATCGAGCATCTGGATGCGCGGCATCGGGTCTTTCGTACCTTGTGCCCTGAACAATGCACCCCACGTTTCGCGCGGAACGGCCTCGGCACGAACCGGGCGCCCGAGAATTTCGGCGAACGCCGCTGCGAGGTCGTTCGGACTCACGCGCTGCGGCCCTTCCAGCTCCACCACACGCTTGCCGTTCCAGGTCTCCTGCAGCAGTTGCGCAGCAACGCGCCCGACATCCGCTGTCGCGACCATCGGCACGACTTTGTCGAGCGGTTGCAGAAAACTGTGAACGACCCCTCCGTCGCGCGCCGGGCCGACGTCCCATGCAGCGTTCTCCATGAACCAGCCGGGACGCAGGAACGTGACTGGCATCGGCAGGTCACTGAGCGCCTGTTCCATCAGAGTGCGCTGGGTCAGCAGGTTGGATTGGGTCGCCTGCGCGCCTATCGTCGAAAGACAGACGACCTTGCCGGGACGCGCTGATTCGAGCGCTGCCTTCACGGCGTCGATGACCGCACACGCCTCCGGAAAGCCCGGCAACGGATCGAATTCGGACGGCGGCAGGATGAAGACCCCGGTGGCGCCTTCGAATGCGGCGGAGAGCGACGCCGCATCGTCCATGTTAGCGGCCGCCACTTCGCAGCCACGCTCGGCCCATGCCTGTGCGCGCCCAGCGTCGCGCACGACGGCGCGCACGCGTTGATTGGCAGAGAGCAGCGTCTGCGCGAGGGCGCCGCCGACCTTTCCGGTAATGCCTGTGATGACGTACATGATCTAGCTTCCTTGTCTGGTTAAGTGCTGCCGTATCGGTGTGCGGCGTGATAGTGATGAGCGGGTCTATGTCAGGCGCGGCTGAGTCCGCCGTACAGTCCCTCTTCGAACTTCCCGTAAAGGTCCACGATGCGCGGATCGTAGAAGGGCAGAACCTGGGTAAACACGGTCCCCGTGACCCGCTTGACCGGATCGAGCCAGAAATAGCAGTTCAGAAGGCCCGCCCAGCTGACGCTGCCGGCGCTGCGCCCGTGTGGCCCAGGTTGCGTGTTGATGTCGAACGACAGTCCCCATTTGTGTGTCATCCCCGGAAACTGGTCAAAACTGTTCGACCAGACTGGCTGCGCGGTTTTCAATTCCGTCACCTGCAGATCGCCGATGTGGTTGCGGAACATTGACGCCACGGTGTCTGCCTGCAGAATCCGGGCGTCTCTGTAGGTGCCGCCATGCAGGAGCATCTGCAGGAATGTCATGTAATCGCGCGGCGTGCTGAATGCACCGCCGCCGCCCATGAAAAACTCGGGACGCTGGTTGATCTCGAACGGCTCGGGTTTGAGCGAGCCGTCCGACTGGCGGTGGTACATCGTCGCCACCCGGCGCTTCTGCGCGCTGCTGATCAGAAATCCCGAATTGCTCATGCCGAGCGGCGTGAAAATGTGCTCCCGGAAGTAGACCTCTAGCGACTGATCGGTCACTGCCTCAACAAGCTTGCCCACCAGCGACAGGGAAGGCGATGGCGGCTGCGATGGCAAGTGCGAGATGACGGGTACTCATGGCGATGCTCCTTTGGGTCGTTAAGGTTGAAACGTACTGTTGGGATGCATTGTGGGTAAACGCGATGAGAAACTAAATGACACGAATGACATTTGTGAGATGACGGATAGTTACTAATGAGTCATAGTGCGGTTTTTGACGCACTGTGCAGCGCCAGCCAGTAACGGCCCTGGCACGGTACTGAATCGAGTGTTCGGGACCGGCGGCGTGGCCTTCGATCGCGGCGGCGAGTCGGAATCGTCCTGCGTGCTATGTTGGCGTTCGACTGAACGTCTTCCGATCATTAAATGACCAGAATGCAGCGCCTATGAGATCGTCCAGCGAGAATCTCTCCAGCGGTATCAGCGTATTTGCTGCCGTCGTCGATGCGGGGACATTCGCAGCCGCCTCCGAATTGATGGGTATGTCGCCACCCGGGGTTAGCCGGGCAATCGCTCGACTCGAAAGGCGGCTGAAGATACGGCTCTTCAATCGGACGACCCGCGCTGTTTCCCTTACGGAAGAGGGCCGACGGTTCTACGAGCAGGTCATGCCGCACTTGAGGGGAATGGAGGAAGCGGCCGCAGCCGCGGCCGGAGGTGCAGCGACAGTGCGCGGGAAGCTGCGAATCAATCTTGATCCGGTTTTTTCGCGAATCATTCTGGGCCCGAAGCTCGACGAATTCATGGATGTGCATCCTGAACTTGAACTCGAGTTCATTGCGAGAGATCAACTCGGCGACCTCATCATGGACGGTTTCGATCTGGCCTTGCGATTTGGCGAGCCTCGCTCATCCAGTCTGGTTGCGCGAAAGCTGCTTGACACGGCGGTTGTCACTGTCGCATCGCCCTCGTACCTCGCTCGCCGGGGGCGGCCAGCGGAGCCTCAAGAGCTGGGTCGCGGTGTGCACAGGTGTCTCGAATTCCGAAACCCGGATACCGGAAAGCCGTATCCGTGGGAGTTTCATCGCAAGCGCAAAAAGCTTGTTGTCGAAACGAATGGACGGCTTACGGTGAACGATCCGAGCGCACTCCTCAACGCGTGCCTGGCCGGCTCTGGCGTCGCGCAGATGCTTCTGCTCGGAGCCGAGCACCTGATCCGGGAGGGACGGCTCGTCAACCTGTTCCCAGACTGGCCGGATGAGCGCTTCCCGCTCTATGCGTACCATCCGTCGCGGCACCACATGCCGGCCAAGACAAGGGTATTTCTTGACTTTATCGTCGCTTTGACGAGTACGAGTTAGCAAGTCGAAATAGGCCAGTTGTCGCGAATCCATGCGAATCCAGAACGATACTGACGTCGACTGTCGCGAGCCGAACTTAAATCTGCGGTCTACCACGCAGCAGTTCGAGAATCGCCGCTGCGCAGGATCGTCCGCGCATCTGACTGATAGGCCGAACGTCAGCACCGTCATGAACGATCCGAAGCTGCAATCGTTGTCGCAGTCCAAGCATCTGCGATACCAGTGATGTTCTTTTCAGTATCAAGCCACGCTTGCTCTTAGCTCTTAAGCGTCCTCCCACGCTTCACCGCGCTCGGCAATCAGCTTGCCAAGTTCGCGAGTGGAAAGTACGCGTCGCATGGGGTTCGTCGAGCCCGACTCGTCGTCTGCCAGATTCTCAATAATCATAAGCAGCACTTTGCGCGCGGTCTTGATATCGCGTTCGCTTAGGCCGGTCACGCTTATCTCGTTTACTTCCTCCGCGAGCGGCACGAGCTTGTCCTTCAGCGCGCGGCCCTCGGCGGTGAGATATACGTGCGTGTTCTTCTTGTTCTCGGGACGCTGCTGACGCTCGACCAGTCCAAGTTTTTCCATCGCCGTCACGGCGGCGAACGTGGTGGGCGCCATCACGCCCGCCTGCTCGCTCAGTTCGCGCTGCGTGAGCCCGTCCGTTTCCCAGAGGATGCGCAGGAAGGTCCAGTGCCCGAATGACACCGAGTGCTCCGCGAGCCGCATTTGCAACGCGCGCACCATCGATCGCGAGGCGTCTTTCACAAGGTGTGCGAGGCGGTCGTTCGGCACCGATTCGTGCCAGTGGCGCAGCATCTCCGCGGTTTCACGCGGCGTGCCTTCAACAGTCTTCTTTGGTGTCATGGCGGTATCGAGTTCCAGAGTGCAGGTCTTTCTCTACATGATAGCTGCTTGGTGTTCCGTCTTGCGCGTCCGGCGTCGGCCATGGCCTTCTCGGTGCAAACCCGAACTTGTTTCCGAGCGATCGTCTCCCTACCATTATGATTAGATATCGAAGAAAAAATAGCGGATGCCTCGACACGCGGTCACACTTCGCGCGCCGGTGTGTCGCCCTCATGCACGGAAATTGGAGACGTTTAGTGGCCAAATCCACAGTCACGCAATTCATGTCGGAATCGGACGCGACGGCAGCCCGCGTCGAGGCCACGTATCACAAGGTCACCTGGCGACTGATGTCGTTCATCTTCGTCTGCTGGGTGCTGAATTATCTGGACCGCGTGAACGTGAGCTTCGCGCAATTGCATCTGAAGCAGGATCTCGGCTTGTCCGATGCGGCTTATGGCCTCGGCGTCAGCCTGTTCTTCATCGGCTATATCTCGCTGGAAGTGCCGAGCACGCTCTGGCTCAAGAAGATTGGCGCACGCCTCACTGTCTCGCGCATCATGGTCCTGTGGGGCGGCATTTCCACCGCCATGGCCTTCATGACCACGCCGACGCAGTTCTATATCGCGCGAATCCTGCTCGGCGCGGCCGAGGCCGGTTTCTGGCCCGGCATCATTCTGTACCTGACGTACTGGTATCCGGGCGCACGGCGCGCGCGCATCACGTCACGCTTTCTGCTGGCCATCGCGGCGGCGGGCATCATTGGCGGGCCGCTGTCCGGCTGGATCCTGCATAACTTCGTCGATGTGCTGGGCTACAAGAATTGGCAGTGGCTGTTCTTTCTCGAAGGACTGCCCGCGCTGCTGATGGGCGTTGTCGCGTTCTTCTACCTCGTCGATCGTCCGCAGGACGCGCGCTGGCTCGACGACGAGCAGAAGAAGATCATCCTTGATGCGCTCGCCGCAGACCGCGCCGAGAAGAAGCCCGCAAAGCACACGCATCATCAGTTGCTGGTCGCGCTGAGGGACCCGCGCGTGTATATCCTCGCGGCAGGCTGGGGCACGGTGCCCCTGTGCGGCACGATCCTCAACTACTGGACGCCGACCATCATTCGTCAGGCAGGCGTTTCGGACGTGCTCAACGTGGGCCTGCTGTCGGCGTTGCCGTACATCATCGGCGCGCTCGGGATGTTCGCGGTCGCGCGCAGTTCGGACGTCACGCTCGAGCGGCGCTGGCATTTCTTCGGGTGCACGGCGGTCGGCGCGTTGGGCGGCTTTCTGCTGCCCGTACTGTCGGGCAACACCACGGCGGCCATCGTCTGTCTGGGGATGATCTCCATTTCCTACTTCGGCGCGGCGGCCATTATCTGGTCGATCCCTCCCGCATATCTATCCGATGATGCCGCCGCCGCAGGCATCGGCGCGATCAGCAGCCTGGGGCAAGTGGGCGCGTTCTGTGGACCGATCGCGCTCGGCTGGATCAAGACGATGACGGGCAGCCTTGCGATCGGCCTATCCGCGATCGCCGCGCTCGTGATGCTTGGCGGACTCGCGGTGCTGATTGGCGTGCCGGCCAATACGCTGCGCGAGCACGCGGAAAAGCAATCTTAGCGTTCAGTTCTCGCAGCAGGGGCGGCGTCTTCGATGTGAAGGCGCCGTTTTCATTTGCGTCATCCGAACGATTTCAGGGAAAACCCTCTTGCTTCTAAATGATTAGATATCTAATATAAACGTCATGGTGATCGACGCCGGAGGGATGGTGTCATCGAATGAAGACAAATGCGGGAGAGCAGGTGCAATGAGCGATTCGGCCAGCAACGAACTGTCATTCAGGACGCTCGTGGTGACGAAGAAGGACCCGGTGGCGGAAGGCATCTTCCGTTTCGAGCTCCGCGATGAAGAAGGGCGCGGACTGCCGCCCTTCACGGCGGGCGCGCACTTGACGGTGCGCGTGCCGAGCGGCGCGAACCGCAACTATTCGCTGTGCAACGATCCTGACGAAACGGACCGCTACGTGATCGCCGTGAAGCGCGACGCAGCGGGCCGCGGCGGCTCGGTCAGCATGACGGATGACGTCGCGAAAGGCGGCCGCATCGAAGTTTCCGAGCCGCGCAACGAATTCGAACTGAGCGAACGCGCGCGCAGCTTTGTGTTCGTCGCGGGCGGCATTGGCATCACCCCGATTCTCTCGATGATGCGTCACCTCAAGGCCACCGGCGGCCCGCGCTTCAAGCTCTATTACGTCTCGCGCAGCCCGGAGACGACGGCGTTCCTCGAGGAACTAAGCAGCGCGGAATGGAAGCCGCACGTCGTCGTGCATCACGATCATGGTGATCTCGCCAATGCGTTCGACTTCTGGCCTGTTTTCGAAAAGCCCGGCAGCGGTGCACACGTCTACTGCTGCGGCCCGCGCGCGCTGATGGACGGCGTGCGCGACATGACTGGTCACTGGCCGACAGGCAGCGTGCATTTCGAGAGCTTCGGCGTGGATCAGTCGCGCGCGGCCGAGAACACGCCGTTCAGCGTGAGGCTCGAGCGATCGGGCCGCTGCTTCGACATTCCGAAGGACCGCTCGATCCTCGAAATCCTGCGCGACAACGGCATCCGCGCGCCGAGTTCATGCGAAAGCGGCACATGCGGATCGTGTCGCACGACGCTGTGTGCGGGCGAAGCGGATCATCGCGACATGGTGCTCGACGACGACGAGAAGCGCGGCCAGATCATGATCTGCGTGTCGCGCGCAAAGAGCGAAGAACTGGTGCTGGACCTCTGAAAATCATCCCCATTGAATACGTTGGTCAGGAGAAGCGTAAATGCTCACGCGTGAAGAAAACGAATTGCTGTGTCGTGTCGAAGGCGATGCCCCGATGGGCCAGTTGATGCGCCGTCATTGGACGCCCGTGTGTCTCATCGAAGAAATCAGCGAGCCGGACGGCGCGCCCGTGAAAGCGCGCGTGTTCGGCGAGGACCTCGTGGTGTTCCGCGACACTGACGGCAACGTCGGCGTGATGGACGAATACTGTCCGCATCGGCGAGTGTCGCTCGTGTATGGGCGCAACGAGGATTGCGGCCTGCGCTGCCTCTATCACGGCTGGAAGATGGACGTAAAGGGCAACGTGATCGAAATGGTGTCCGAGCCTTCGTGCAGCGACATGACCAGGAAGGTGAAGCACAAGGCCTACGAGACGAAGGAATGGGGCGGTTTCGTCTGGGCGTACATGGGCCCGCAGGACGCAATACCTGAATTCGTGCCGCCCGCCTGGGCGCCGACCGAGGACACGCGCGTCAGCATCGCTAAGGCGATTTTGCCGTGCAATTGGGCGCAGATTCTCGAAGGTGCGATCGATTCCGCGCATAGCTCGAGCCTGCATTCGTCGGACTTTGTGCCGGCGCGTGTGGGCGGTGCAGAAGCGACGTCGAAGAACTGGCTGCGTCCGTCGACGGACAAGGCGCCGCGTCTGCAGGTGCATCGCACGAGTTACGGCTTCCGCTATGCTGCGCTGCGCCGCCCAATCCAGAACGCGTCCACGCACGATTACGTGCGTTCTACCGTGTTCGTCGCGCCGGCTACCGTGCTCATTCCACCGAACAACCTGTACAACGTGGCCAACATCAACGTGCCGTGCGACGACACCAGCACCGCGTTCTATTTCATGGCGTGGGGTCATCCTGACAAGACACCCGAAACCGAGACGTGGCGCAAGTTTCTCGGACAGCAAGTCGGTATTGATCTCGACGAGTTCTACCGGCCGCTGCGCAACCACGACAACCGTTTCTGGCAGGATCGTGAAGCGATGAAGGCGGGCAACTTCACCGGCATCAAGGGCTTTCCGAATCAGGACATAGCGATGTGGCTGACGATGGGCCCGATCGCGGATCGTACCGAAGAGCGGCTCGGCGCGAGCGACGTCGCCGTGGTCGAATTCCGCCGCCGCATGCTCGATGCGCTGAAGGAATTCCAGTCGGGCGAAACGGCGATCGGAGTCGGCGAGGACGCGATACCGCGCAGCGTGTGCTCGTTCCAGGCGATGGTGCCGAAGGACACCGACTGGAAGCAGTACGTCGCGCATCCGGTGTGGGTTGAGCCTGGTGAAGAAGCGGCGCCGGAACTCGAGCGGAACTATCAGGTTCAAGTCTGATGGAAAAAATCCGACTCGGCATTGCGGGTCTCGGCCGCGCATTCTCGCTGATGCTGCCGACGTTTCTCGCTGACACACGCGTGCAACTCGTCGGCGCGTGCGATCCTCGCGCGCAGGCACGCAAGCAGTTCGAAGCCGATTTCGACGCACCCGCCTTCGACGATATCGAGGCGCTCGCGCGCCTGCAGGACATCGATGCGATCTATATCGCGAGTCCGCATCAGTTTCATGCGGCGCACACGCGGATTGCGGCATCGCACGGCAAGCACGTGCTCGTTGAGAAGCCGATGGCGTTGTCGCTCGACGAATGCGACGACATGATCGCCGCATGCAGCGACGCGAGTGTGCATCTGATCGTCGGTCATTGCCATAGCTTCGATACGCCATATCTGCGCACACGTGAACTGGTCGCATCGGGCGCGTACGGCGACGTGAAGATGATCCAGGCGCTCAACTACACCGACTATCTGTTCCGTCCGCGCAGGCCGGAGGAACTGAAGACTGAAGAGGGCGGCGGAGCCGTCTTCAGCCAGGCCGCGCATCAGGTCGATATCGTTCGGCTGCTCGCAGGCAGCCGCGCGACGCGCCTCCGAGCGGCAGTGGGCAAATGGGATCGGGCGCGTCCGACCGAAGGCGCCTACACCGCGACCATCTGGTTCGAGAACGGCGCCTTCGCGACGCTCGCATACAACGGCTACGCCCATTTCGATTCGGACGAGTGGACCGGCTGGATCGGCGAGATGGGACAGACACGCGGCGCCGACGAATACGGCAACGCGCGCCGCAAGTTGGCACGCGTGGAGTCTGAGGAAGAAGAAGCGCGGCTGAAAGCTGCAGGCACCTATGGCGGCAACGCCTACACGCCGCTTTCCCAGACAACGCCCGAAGCGCGCAAGCGTCATCAGCACTTCGGGCCGCTCATCGTGTCATGCGAGCACGGCGATCTGCGGCCGATGCCCGATGCCATCGTCGTCTACGGTGATGAACGCCGGGAGCGCGTCGAACTCGACGCGCCTGCCGTGCCGCGCGCCGAAGTCATCGACGAACTTATCGCCGCCGTGCATGGCGATATCGCGCCGCTGCACGATGGTGTCTGGGCGCGCGGCACGCTCGAAATCTGCCTCGCGATGCTGCGATCCAGCGCAGAACAGTGCGACGTGCTCATCGGCGGCTAGAAAACCAATCATCAGGGAACTTTGAATATGGGCAAGCTCAATCTGTCGGTCGCGGTAGGCAACTATGACCGCATGCGTCCTCTCGTGGACGGCGAGGTGCAGATCGACGGCGTCGATCCGGTCTTCATGCTGCAAGACCCCGAGGAGATCTTCTTCCGGGCGTTCCGTCATGCCGATTACGACATCTGCGAACTGTCGCTCTCCAGCTATAGCGTGAAGACGGCGGCCGGCACGAGTCCGTATATCGGCGTGCCGATCTTTCCGTCGCGCGCGTTCCGGCATACGTCGATCTATGTGCGCAACGATCGAGGCATCGATACGGCCGCTGATCTGAAGGGCAAGCGCATCGGCGTGCCCGAGTATCAATTGACGGCCAATGTGTGGGCGCGTTTGTTTCTCGAAGAGGATCACGGTCTGAAGGCGTCGGACGTGACCTGGGTACGCGGTGGCTACGAGGAAACGGGCCGCGAGGAGAAGATCAGGCTTAACCTGCCCGCCGATGTGCGTTTGGAGAACGCACCGTCGAACGCGACGATCACGGGCCTTCTGGCATCCGGCGAAATCGATGCGGTCATCGGCCCGCGAGCGCCGTCGTGCTTCACGAACGGTCATCCGAACGTGAAGTATCTCTACGACGATCCGCAGAAGGCCGCCGCCGACTGGTACACACGCACGAAGCTGTTCCCGATCATGCATCTGCTGGGCGTGCGCCGGACGCTGGCGGAGCAGCATCCGTGGCTGCCGGGCGCGATCGCGAAGGCGTTCGAGAAAAGCAAGGCCGTCGCGCTCGCGAAACTGAGCGACACCTCCGCGACCAAAGTGACGCTGCCCTTCGTCGAAGAGCAGTTGCGCAACGCGCGCCGTTTGATGGGCCACGACTTCTGGTCGTACGGCTTCGAGCCGAACCGTCATGTGCTGTCGCGCTTCCTGACGCGGCATCACCAGGAAGGCTTGTCGAACCGGTTGCTGCAGCCGGAAGAGCTGTTTCATCCCGCCACGCTGGAGAGCTTCAAAATCTGATATCGGCGACGTCTCGCGGGCCCCTTTACAACGCGTTCGATGCGCCGTCGAGACCGGCGCATCGGGCGTGCTCCTCACATCACAAGCAAGAACAATGAAAAGAAACCTGATCGCCTCGCTGATTGCGGCGGGGTGTGTGTGCGCGTCCGCGCACGATTGCGACGCAGAGCAATACGCAAAGCCGTGCCATGTTTGGCGTCTCTTACGACTTCCGCCCGGTGACGGAACTACGCGACGGTAGCGCCTTACTGACCGCCCATGGCTGGCTCTTCCGGCTTCGCGTTCGCAGCGTCGCCGTTGTGGCCGGCCTGCGACGCACCGTTAGCCGAAGGACCATAGCCGGTCGTGTCGGCTTGCGCGGTGGCATTTTTTGCCGCAACGCGTGCTTCCGCAGCCTGAATGTCCGCGGGATAGGTGGCGTCGGTTGACGCAGCAGGGTTGTAGCCCGCTTGCTCGAGTTGACGCAATTCAGCCTTGACCTCCGCACGCGTGACCGGTTGATTCGATTGTGCGAATGAAGCGACTGGGGCGGCGATCACGACTGCCAGCGCCACCGCCTTGATCAACGATTTCATGATGCTTCCCTCCGAGAACTGTTTTATCCGGCGCCGCGCAACATGTATTCCGCAACTGATAGACAAATTCTAGGAAGCAGCAAATCCAGGGGAAACCCCCGATCACGTAATTCAGTCTTGCAGGAAATAAAGAGTCGGAATTGTAAGGAAGCCTGCGTTAAACCATAAGGTATCGGCTTAAACGCCGCTGCGTACGCCGATCCGATACTGGGTCACCTGACGATACGGATTGCCGATCCGTAGCACAACCTGTTCCTGCTCAGCCATATTGACCTGATTCGGAAAACCGCCCGCTTCGAGGCAAAACCCGGCGTGAGGCTGGTATGCGATGCCGCCGCGTCCCGTGTCGCCATTCAGCGCATTGCCGGTGTAAAACTGCAAGCCGCGCTGATCGGTCGACACGGTCAGTTCGCGCCCACTGCCAGGATCGTATGCGCAGGCCACGCGGCGCACCTTCGATTCGCCGTCGGCGATGTCATGCAGCACGTAGCAATGATCGAAGCCACCGGCCCGCGCAAGCTGCGTATGCGGCCAGTCCAGCCGTGCGCCGATCGGCGCGCTTTGCCGGAAGTCGAATGCGTTGCCTGCTACGTCGGCACGCTTGCAAGGAATCAGCGCCGCATCGACTTCAAAAAACGTATCGGCGTCGATAGACAAGACATGGCCGCGGATGTCGCTGCCCGGCCGACCTGACAGGTTGAAGTAAGGATGGCTCGTCAGATTGAGCGGCGTCGGCGCATCGGTGACGGCTTCATAGGTGATCGTCAACGTGCCGTCGTCGTCGAGCATGTAGCGCACCTGCACCGTCACATTGCCCGGAAAACCGGCGTCGCCTTCCGGCGATTCAAGCCGCATCACCAGCGAGCCGTTGTCCTCGCTGACGTCCCATAGCGCGCGGTGAAAGCCCTGTGTGCCGCCATGCAACAGGTTGCTCCCTTCGTTGCGATCCAGCGTGTACTCGATGCTGTCGAGCGTGAAGCGCGCATCGGCAATGCGGTTCGCCCACCGGCCGACCAGGCCGCCCATGTAGGTGGTCGCCGCGACATATTCGGCAGGCGTGTCGTGCCCGAGCAGGATATCGCCGAGCCGTCCGGCGCGATCCGGTGCATGCCACGAGACCAGCGTCGCGCCCAGGTCGCTGATGGCGATTTTCATGCCGTGCGTGTTGCGCAGCGTGAAGAGCCGGACAGGATCGCCACCGGGCAATGTGCCCCACGGCTCGGAGGAAATTGGTGCGATGCTGATCATGTCGTCGGTCGAAATAAAAGAAGAAAGCAGTTTCAGCCGGGTGTTGCCGCCGAATTCGCGCGATCCTGATACTCGCGCGGCGTGCAGCCCAGTTCCCGGCGAAAGACCGCGTACATGTATTGCAGAGAAGAGAAACCGCAACGGATTGCGACCTCCGCGCTCGACGCATCGCGCTTAGCAAGCAGTGCCTTCGCGACATCGAGTTTATGACGCAGAATTTCCTGATGCACGGTGCATTGCAATTCGCGCCGGAAATATTCTTCGAGCGACGAGCGCGATACGCCCACGTAATCGGCAACCTGTTCGGTGCGAATTCCCTGGCATGCGTACTGCCGGATGAAGTGCCGCGCGCGCATCACATACGGGCTCGCGAGCGGCTGGTGTTTCGTCGATTCGAGCACGTTGATGCCGACCGGCGGCACGAGAATGCGGCGCCCCGGAAAACGCGCGCCGCGCAGCATCTGGTGCAGCAGGTGAGCGGCGGTGCGGCCCATTTCCTCGGTGCCTTGAATCACCGAAGAAAGCGGAATGCGGGTCAACGTACGCGTGAGCGGATCGTTGTCGATGCCGATGATCGCCACTTCCTCAGGCACAGGGATGCCGGCGATCAGACACGCTTGCAGCAGATGCCGCGCACGCGCGTCGGTTACCGCGACGATGCCGACTGGCTTCGGCAACTGGCGCAGCCATGCCGTGAGTTGCTCGGTCGCCTGATTCCATGATGGCGCACTGGTCGACAGGCCGCGATAGATTTCGGTGTCGATCTGCTTTGCGCTGTGGCCGTCCGCGCTGCGCAGATGAGTGAACGCCAACTCGCGTTGCTGGGCCCAGCGGTTCTCCTGCGCCTGCGGAAGGCTATATAAAGCGAAGTGCTCCAGACCCACGCCGATCAGATGCGTATAAGCGAGCGAGACGAGCTTCGCATTATCAGTCGCGATATAGGGTAAGTCCGGAGGATAGTGCGCTGGATCTTCGAACGAAGAGCCGACCGCGACGACCGGCAACGAACAGTCGCGCAGCGCTTCGCCCACGGCGGGATCGTCGAAATCCGCGATGATGCCGTCGCCGTCGAAGCGCTCGATGCCCGCCAGCCGGCAACGGAAATCCTCTTCGAGGAACAGGTCCCAGGCCACGCGCGTCGACAGCAGGTAATTGCCGATGCCCGTGATGATCTCGCGGTCGTACACCTTGTTCGCGTTGAACAGCAGCGCGATCCGATGGGTCGTCTGTGGCGTTTGAGGGCGGGTCATGGCAGTGGCGGCGGGCGGATCGTGAGGAACCGCTGCGCCCTCGTCTCCTGTTGGGTGGGCATCGAATGCCGCACGGGTTTTTTAAGCGTCTGGTTATTCTAGGCCCTGACGATCGCGCCGGTGTGGGTCAAACGCATAAGCGGTAAGAAACATCAAGCACGCTGTGCAATTTCGCAATTGCCGGTACCTGTCTCAAGCGTCAGCATGGCGTCACCCTGCCGACCCGCACATGATGTTGCGCAGGTTGCAATGCAACATGGGACCTGAGTAAGCGCTAAAGCGCTAACTCAGGTCGACACAGGAGACGCTGATGTCCTACTTCGAACACATTCCGGAAGTTCGCTACGAAGGTCCGCAATCGGATAACCCGCTTGCGTATCACCATTACGACAAGAACAAGCGTGTGCTTGGCAAGACACTCGAAGAACATCTGCGTATCGCCGTCTGCTATTGGCACACGTTCGTCTGGCCTGGTGTCGATATCTTCGGAGAGGGAACGTTTCGGCGTCCATGGCAGCAAGCCGGCGACGCGATGGAGCGGGCGCGGCAAAAAGCCGATTCCGCGTTCGAATTTTTCACGAAGCTCGGCACGCCTTACTACACCTTTCACGATACCGATGTCTCGCCCGAAGGCGAGAGCCTGAAGGAATACAGCGAGAACTTCGGGCGCGTTACCGACTATCTGGCGCGCAAGCAGCAGGACACCGGCATCAAATTGCTGTGGGGCACGGCGAATCTGTTTTCGCATCCGCGTTATGCGGCGGGCGCGGCAACCAGCCCAAATCCTGAGATTTTTGCGTTTGCGGCGACCCAGGTTCGCCACGCGCTCGATGCGACACAGCGGCTCGGCGGCGAGAACTATGTGTTGTGGGGTGGCCGCGAAGGCTATGACACGCTGCTCAATACCGACCTCGTGCGCGAACGCGATCAGTTCGCCCGCTTTCTCCACATGGTGGTCGAACATGCGCACAAGATCGGCTTCAAAGGCGCGCTGCTGATCGAACCGAAGCCGCAGGAGCCGACCAAGCATCAATACGATCACGACGTGGCGACCGTCCACGGTTTCCTGCAGCAATACGGATTGCAGGATGAAATCCGTGTGAATATCGAGGCCAATCACGCGACGCTTGCCGGCCACTCGTTTCATCACGAGATCGCGACCGCGTTCGCGCTCGGCATTTTCGGCAGCGTCGATGCGAATCGCGGCGATCCCCAAAACGGCTGGGATACCGATCAATTTCCAAACAGCGTCGAGGAACTGACGCTGGCCTACTATGAGATCCTCAAGCACGGCGGATTCACGACCGGCGGTATGAACTTCGATGCCAAAGTACGGCGGCAGAGCGTCGATGCCGAGGATCTGTTTTACGGTCACATCGGTGCGATCGACAATCTGGCGCTCGCCGTCGAACGCGCGGCAGTGTTAATCGAGAACGACCGTCTCGAACAGTTCAAGCGTCAGCGATATGCGGGCTGGGACACGGAGTTCGGCCGCAAGATCCTGGCTGGCGGCTATTCGCTGTCGACGCTGGCCACGGACGCGCTGTCGCGTGACCTGAATCCTCAGCATACAAGCGGCCAGCAGGAGCGGCTGGAGAACGTGGTGAATCAGGCGATTTATGGCGTGCGCTGAAGTACCACGCATGCAGTGAAGGCCGCGCAAGACGGCGGGTGGGACATTAAAAAAAATCGCGTGGCCACGTCGACTACGCGAATAAAAGGAAGCTTTGGGTTGTCGTTTGTCCGGCCTTGTGGCTCGCAGCGCAGGCCGTCCAATCCGGTATTCCGGCTATCAGAAGAAGGAGACAGAAATGAAATTCGCAACGCGCCGTACCGTTCTGAGTTCGCTCGTCTGTGGAGCGATACTCGCCAGTCTGTCGCTTGTCGCGCCGCTCGCGCATGCAAGCAAGGATCATCCGGAAATTGGCTTCTGTATCGACGATCTGCGCGTCGAGCGCTGGTCGCGCGATCGCGATTACTTCGTCGCGGCTGCGGAAAAGCTCGGCGCAAAAGTGTCGGTGCAATCGGCCGACGCAAGCGAGGAGCGGCAGATCTCGCAGATCGAAAACCTGATTTCGCGCGGCGTCGACGTGATCGTCATCGTGCCGTTCAATTCGAAGACGCTCGGCAACGTGATCGCCGAAGCGAAGAAGGCGGGCATCAAGGTCGTCTCGTATGACCGGTTGATTCTCGATGCCGATGTCGATGCCTATATCTCGTTCGATAACGAGAAAGTGGGAGAAATGCAGGCACAGGGTGTCTTCAACGCACAGCCGAAGGGCAATTATTTCCTGCTCGGCGGCGCGCCGACCGACAACAACGCGAAGATGCTGCGCGAGGGGCAGCTCAAAGTGTTGAAGCCCGCTATCGATAAAGGCGACATCAAGGTGGTCGGCCAGCAGTGGGTGCCGGAGTGGAGCGCGTCGACGGCGTTGCGCATCGTCGAGGATGCGCTGACGGCGAACAACAACAAGATCGATGCGATCGTCGCATCGAACGACGGCACCGCGGGCGGCGCGATTCAGGCGCTTGCCGCACAGCATATGGCGGGCAAGGTGCCGATCTCGGGGCAGGACGCGGACCTCGCGGCGGTGAAGCGTGTGATCTCCGGCACACAAACGATGACCGTGTACAAACCGCTAAAGCTGATTGCAGGCGAAGCCGCGAAACTCTCGGTCGCGCTTGCGAAGGGCCAAAAGCCGGCCTATAACGCGCAGTACGACAACGGCAAGAAGAAAGTCGACACAGTCCTGCTGCAACCGACGTTGCTGACCAGGAGCAATGTCGATGTCGTAGTCAAGGACGGCTTCTACACCCGGGCCCAGCTCGCGAGCCAATGAGCGTAACGCGTGCGCGGAGGATATCGGTGCGTATTATGCGCACCGGTGCCGCCGCGCGCCTTGCAGCGAGGCATAGCGAATGACGCAACCTTTACTGACGATGCGCGGCATCGTCAAAGCATTCTCCGGCGTGAAGGCGCTCGACGGCATCGACCTGACGGTTGCGCCGGGCGAGTGCATCGGCTTGTGCGGCGAAAACGGCGCGGGCAAATCGACGCTGATGAAAGTGCTGTCCGGCGTTTACCCGTACGGTACCTGGGATGGCGAAATCATCTGGGAAGGCGAGCCGCTGAAGGCCGCAAGCGTGCGCGACACGGAGCGGGCCGGCATCATCATCATTCACCAGGAATTGATGCTGGTGCCGGAGTTGACGGTGGCGGAGAACATCTTCCTCGGCAATGAAATCACGTTGCCAGGCGGCCGGATGAATTACGCCGCGATGTATCGGCGCGCCGATGAGTTACTACGTGAGCTCGATATCGGCGGCATCAACGTCGCGCAACCGGTAATGAACTACGGCGGCGGGCATCAGCAACTGATCGAGATCGCAAAGGCCTTGAACAAGCGCGCGAAGCTGCTGATTCTCGATGAACCGTCGTCGTCGCTCACGGCTTCGGAGACACGCATTCTGCTCGACATCGTGCGCGATCTGAAGCGGCGCGGCGTGGCCTGCGTGTACATCTCGCACAAGCTCGACGAAGTCGAAGCCGTGTGCGACACGATCAGCGTGATTCGTGACGGCCGGCATGTCGCGACCGAGCCGATGCGTGCGCTGACTACCGAGCGCATCATCGCAATGATGGTCGGCCGCGAAATCAAGAACCTGTTTCCGCGCGAACCGCATCCGATCGGCGACGTGATTTTCGAAGCGCGCCACGTCACCTGTTTCGATGTCACCAATCCGCGCCGCAAGCGTGTGAACGACGTATCGTTTGCGCTGCGGCGCGGCGAAATTCTCGGCGTCGCCGGTTTGGTTGGCGCAGGGCGCACGGAGTTGATGCAGGCGATCTTCGGCGCGTATCCGGGGGTGAGCGAAGCGACGGTGGTAATGGAAGGCAAGCCGTTGAAAATTCGCGCGCCCATCGATGCGATTAGCGCGGGCATCGGCATGGTGCCCGAGGACCGCAAGCGGCACGGCATCGTGCCGAATCTGGGTGTCGGTCACAACATCACGCTCGCGGTGTTGCAGCGCTTTGCGACCGGCGGCCGTATCGATTCCGCCGCCGAACTCGATACGATTCACACGGAGATGAAGCGGCTGTCGGTACGCGCCGCGCATCCGATGCTGTCGATCGCAAGCCTGTCGGGCGGCAATCAGCAGAAGGCCGTGCTGACGCGCATGCTACTGACTGATCCCAAAGTGCTGATCCTCGACGAACCTACTCGCGGCGTCGACGTGGGCGCGAAATACGAAATTTACAAACTGATCTTCCAGCTTGCACAGCGTGGCGTGTCGATCGTGATGGTGTCGTCCGAATTGCCTGAGGTGCTCGGTATCAGCGATCGCGTGCTGGTGATCGGCGAGGGCGAATTGCGCGGCGATTTCATCAACAACGGCCTCACGCAGGAGGACATTCTCAGCGCCGCGATCCGTCCCGTGCAGCGATCCCTAAACCGAACCGCACCAACCGCAGCGAGTGCCGCATGACTCCCGACGTTATTACCCAACGCGCCGACAATGCCGCGCCGCGAGGCGCATTCGGCGGCGCGCAGCGCATTCAGCAACTGTTCGCGCGCTACAAGATTCTCGCGTTGCTGATCGCTGTTGCCGCGATCTGGATGTTCTTTTCGTTTCTCACGCACGGTGCGTTCGTCACGCCCCGCAATCTGTCGAATCTGCTGCGGCAGATGTCGATTACCGGCATGCTCGCGTGCGGCATGGTGTTCGTGATCATCGCCGGCGAGATCGATTTGTCGGTGGGCTCGTTGCTCGGTCTGCTCGGCGGCGTTGCGGCGATTCTCGACGTGAACCGTCACTGGCCGATTGGCGTCACGGTGCCCGTGGTGATGCTGCTCGGCGTAGTCATGGGCATGTTCAACGGATGGTGGTCGACCTACCGGCGCGTGCCGTCGTTCATTGTCGGCCTGGGCGGCATGCTGGCTTATCGCGGCATTCTGCTCGGCGTCACCGGCGGCTCGACCATCGCACCGGTCTCCGACAGTTTCGTCTTCGTCGGACAAGGGTATTTACCACGGTTTGTGGGCGATACGCTCGCCGTCGTGCTGTTTCTGCTGCTGACCTTTCTCACCGTGCGGCAGCGGCGCAACCGTGAACGCTATCAGTTGACGGTCGTACCGGTCTGGCAGGACGTCGTGAAGGTCGTCGGCGCGGGCGTGATTCTGGCGGCGTTCGTCGCCACGCTGGATCGTTATGGCGGCATACCGGTGCCGGTTTTGTTGCTGCTCGCGCTGCTCGGCGTTTTCACGTGGATCGCAACGCAGACCGTATTCGGCCGCCGCATCTATGCGGTGGGTTCGAATCTCGAAGCGACGCGGCTATCGGGTGTGAACACCAATCGCGTGAAGCTGGCGATCTTCGCGCTGATGGGGTTGATGTGCGCGTTCGGTGGCATCGTCAATACGGCGCGGCTCGCAGCCGGCTCGCCGTCGGCGGGTTCGATGGGCGAGCTGGATGCGATCGCGGCGTGCTTTATCGGCGGGACGTCGATGCGCGGCGGTTCCGGCACGGTCTATGGGGCATTGATCGGCGCGCTGGTGATGGCGAGCCTCGACAACGGCATGTCGATGCTCGACGTCGATGCGTACTGGCAGATGATCGTGAAGGGCAGCATTCTGGTGCTTGCGGTGTGGATCGATGTGGTGTCGGGGTCGAACCGGCGTTGACGCTTCAACGATGCATCAGGCCGATGCTGAGGATTCTCGGCCTTTGGTAAGGCCAGGCCGGATTCCGACTCTATGCTTTACCGCGACGGAATTGTCGATCAGCGGGCAACGGCGGCATCTGTGTTGCCGCCCTTGCTCCGCCGTGCAGGCGCCTTTGTCGCCGGCTTCTTCGCCGCCGTCGTCTTTTTGGCCGTTGTTGCTGGCTTCTTGCGTGCTGCCGTTTTGACGCTCGCGTTGACAGCAGGGCGTTGCACTGGCGCGTCCGACACGCGCAACTCGATCCGCATGTCAGCCGCAACCGCCATATTGACCAGCGCATCAAGTGCAAACAGATTGATCTTGCCGCGCATGAGATCGGACACGCGCGGCTGGGTGACGCAGAAGCGCCTGGCAGCCTCTGCCTGACTCATTCCGGTACGGGCGATATGGTCCTTGATCGCCATCATCAACACTGACCGAAGCTTCATGTTTTCCGCTTGTTCCGGCGTGTCCTCGATCGCGTCCCACACGCTCGAAAATGTTTGGTTACTCATGGCTTCACCTCTTTCAATTCGCGGTAGCGCTTTGTGGCTAAATCCAGATCTGCTTTGCTGGTCTTCTGAGTCTTCCCGACCGTGCTGGACTTGATCGAGTTGATGGCCGGCGTCACGTCGAGCCGGGAGTGGGAACTCGCGCAAGTCGTCCAGGGCGCTACCGCAGAACTTTAATGGCTTCGCATCGATCGCGGAATTATACAAAAGTTTGTATAATTCCGCGATCGGAAAAGACACCGCCCACCTTCCTGCAACGCATCAATCCTCCCATACACCCCCGTCGTCGGCGTAGGCCCCGGAACAAAAAACAACGTGTTGGTCGGCTGGTTGCTGATGCCGTTGCCGAACGCCATCCCCCACAGTCCCGGCTGCAGGTAGTGTGAGCCGTCGTTAGAATACTGAACGTGCGGGTCGCGCGTTTATTCCATCCGACGTGCAATGCCGGGCGCTAGCGAAAATGCGCCATGTCTTGCCGTTTGCCGTTCAAGCCAGTTGCAATGCAGCGTGCCGCGGCGTGGCGAATGTCATTTAATGAAACAACACTCGGCTTGCCCGACATCCGACGCCATCCAACGCCATTTGCCGGGCCGCGCGGAAATGGCCAGAACGCGGGAGTTTCAGTCGAGCAGGCCCTCACACGTCTTATTAGTGTTCCGAAGAAGTGGTTGGCGCCGACCTGCGCCATTACAGCTTTTCTGCCGCCGTGGACGCACAGCAAACCATGTCATGTTAAAGCGCAGAACCTTCCTGCTCGGCAGCGCCGGCGCTGTCGGCGCGCTGCTGGTCGGCTGGTCGGTGCTGCCGCCGCGCCAGCGCCTGGCCACGTCCGCGCCGCTGCCGGTCGAAGGCACGCAGGCGGCGCTGAACGGCTGGGTCAAGATCGCCGCCGACAACAGCGTGACGATCATGATGAGCAAAGCGGAAATGGGGCAGGGTATTCACACCGGCCTCGCGATGCTGCTGGCCGAAGAGCTGGACGCCGACTGGTTGCAGGTGCGGGTGGAGAGTTCGCCGATCGACAAGATCTATAACAGCGTGCAGAACATCGTCGACGATCTGCCGTTTCGTCCGGACGACGACAGCACCATCAAGCGCACTGCAGTCTGGCTGACGAGCAAAGTAGCGCGCGAAGCCGGCACGATGATGACGGGCGGTTCATCGAGCATCAACGACCTGTGGACGCCCATGCGCGAAGCCGGCGCCTCGGCGCGCGCGATGCTGATCGGCGCGGCGGCCGCGCAATGGCATGTGCCGGCCAGCGAATGCCGCGCGCAAGCGGGCTACGTGCTGCACGCATCGGGCCGCAAGGCGAGCTTCGGCGAACTGTCGGCATTGGCCGCGCAGCAACCGCTGCCGCGCAAAGTCGCGCTGAAAGATCCCGCCGACTTCAAGCTGATCGGCAAGCCGGTGCGGCGCATCGAGGCCGTGTCGAAAATCAACGGCACGGCGCGCTTCGGCATCGACGCGTTGCCCGACGGCCTCCTGTATGCCGGCGTCGTCATGTGCCCGACGCTAGGCGGCACCGTATCGCATTTCGATGCGTCGCCCGCGATGAAAATGCCGGGCGTCATCAAGGCGTTCTCGGTGAAGCCATACAACGGCGGCAGTGGCGGCGTCGCGGTGATTGCCGACAATCCGTTTCGCGCGATGAACGCAGTCGACGCAATCACGGTGGAGTGGCATCACGGCGACGCAGCCAGGTTGTCCACCGCCGACGTGCACCGCCGCCTCGCACAAGCGCTGGATGACAGCGACGGCCACGCCTACTACCAACGCGGCGACGTGGATGCAGCATTGCACGGTGCGGCGCGAACCATCACGGCCGAGTACTACGCGCCGTATCTCGCACACGGCGCAGTCGAACCGATCAATTGTACGGTGCAATTCGCGGACGGCGCGGCTACCGTCTGGGTCTCGACGCAAATGCCCGCCCTCGCGCGTCACCACGCCGCGAAAGTGCTGGGCATCGACGCCGACAAAGTCGACATGCACACGCAACTGCTGGGTGGCGGCTTCGGGCGCCGTCTCGAGATCGATTTCATTTCGCAGGCGGCAGCGATTGCGCGCGAGGGCAGTGGCCATCCAGTGCAAACGATCTGGTCGCGTGCGCAGGACTTCACGCACGACTTCTATCGCCCGGCGTGCCTGTCGCGCTTCAAGGCAGGATTCGATGGCACGGGCAAGCTGGTCGCGTGGCACAGCACCTCGGCGAGTCAGGCGATCGTGCCGGAATCGCTCGCGCGTTACTACGGACTACCGCGCATTCCGCTTGACAAGACCACCTGCGAAGGCGCCTTCGATCAACCCTATGAATGGCCCACGGCACGCGTAGCGCACGAGATCGTGGAATTGCCTGTGCCGGTCGGATTCTGGCGGTCGGTCGGCCATTCGCACCAGGCGTTTTTCACCGAGAGTTTCACCGACGAACTGGCCGCGGTCACCGGCCAGGATCCGATCGCGTTTCGCGCGGCGCTGCTCACGCAGCATCCGCGCCATCTGGCCGTGCTGCGGCGCGTGGCGGCGCTATCCGGTTGGGGGCATCCACTGAAGCACGCGGCGAATGGCGCTCCGCAAGCGCGCGGCGTCGCGCTGCACGAGGCGTTCGGCAGCGTCGTCGCGCAAGTGGCGGAGGTGTCGCTCGGGCCGGACAAGCGGATTCGCGTGCATCGTGTGGTCTGTGTGATCGATTGCGGAATGCCGGTGAATCCGAACCTGATCCGTCAGCAGATGGAGAGCGCGATCGTGTTCGGTCTTTCGGCCGCGTTGCAGGACGAAGTCACGATCGTCGACGGCCAGGTGCAGCAGAAGAACTTTCTCGACTTCCCGGTGGTGCGGATGAACGATTGTCCGGTGATCGAAACCGACATCATGCCGAGCCGGATGCACCCGCAAGGCGTCGGCGAACCGGGCACGCCGCCGATCGCGCCGGCAGTCGCGAACGCGGTGTTCGCGCTGACCGGACAGCGGTTGCGCGCGTTGCCTTTGAAGCTCGCTTGAAGCGCATGGAGAAAAGCATGGGATCGCTAAACATCAACGGCCGGGCAGTGGCTGTCCAAGCCGAGCCGGATATGCCGCTGCTGTGGGTGCTGCGCTGCGAACTCGGCATGACCGGCACCAAGTTCGGCTGCGGTGTGGGGATTTGCGGCGCGTGCACGATCCATCTGGACGGCAAGGCGTGCCTCGCCTGCCAGACGCCGATGTCGAGCTTGCATACGCAGAAGGTGACGACGATTGAAGGCGTGCAGGGTGCCGAGGCGCAGGCGCTGAAGGCGGCGTGGCTCGATCTCGACGTGGTGCAATGCGGTTATTGCCAAAGTGCGCAACTGATGGCGGCCTGTGCGTTGCTCAAGCAGAAGCCCGATCCTACCGACGCCGACATCGACGCGGCAATGTCGAATATCGTGTGCCGTTGCGGCACTTATCCGCGGGTGCGGGCCGCGATTCACCAGGCGGCGAAGCGGCGGGCTGGCTGAAGCCGCCGCCGCATATGCACGCCGCTCAGTTCACCAGCATCTCCACCATCGCGACAACCACCGTGAAAACGCCGATACAGCCGCCCAACGTGGCTGCGCCTTGCATGAAGTTCGACATACGTGCCCCCGAAACGTATAAATGAAGGCTCGTATTTAACCCGAATTGAAAGGTAAAAGAAAGCTTGTCAAAAATAACTTTTGGACCGGCTTGGGTCAGCGCGCGCGGTGCGGTGCCGACGCCGCGCTAGCGCGGCCCGTCGTCAGAATCGATTGAGGCTGGTCAAGGCACTTTGATTGTGGCCGCCGCGCTCGGCATGGTCTTGGCAGGCGTTGCGGTGGCAGGTGCCGTCTGCGGATTGGTTTCCCAGCCGCCGCCGAGCGCGAGGAACAGGTTGACCTGATCGGTCGCCACCTGGCCTTGCGCGGCCGCTACCTGAGACTTCGTCGACGTCAGCGTGCGCGTCGCATCCAGATCCGAAATGAACGACTCGCGTCCGGCGAGATATAGCCGATGCGTTTCATCCGCCGACTCCGTAGCCGACTTCAGCGCGGCACGCAGTGCGTCGGCGCGGGCGTAGTCGGCGGCGTAGGTGGCGAGGCTGGTTTCGGTCTCGCGCAACGCGGTCAGCACCACGCCGTCGAATTTCGCCAACGCCACATTGCTCGACGCCTCCGCTTCGCGCACACGTCCGCGCGCACCGTTCGTCGGGAAGGTCCAGCTGATCAGCGGGCCGAAGTTCCAGCGCGCGGTCGGCGAGGTGCCGAGGTCTTCGAGGACCCCGGTCAAGCCGGCCGATGCACCGATGCTCACCGTCGGATACAACGCGCCGGTGGCGACACCGATTCGCGCTGTCGAAGCCGCCAGTTGACGCTCGGCCTCGCGCACGTCCGGGCGGCGCTTGAGCAGCGCGGCGCCGTCGCCGACTGGAATCGGCTGACGGATTTGCGGCAACGTATTGCAAGCCAGCACCGTCGGCGGCAGATCGGACGGTGCGCGAGCGAGCAGGGCTGCCAGCCGGTATTGCGCGATCTTGCGGCGCGCCGTGTAGCGCGGAATATCCGCCGCCAGCGTATCGACTTGCGTCTGGCCACGCGTCACTTCGGTCTGATTGCCGCGGCCCACATCGCGCAAACGGCGCGACACGTCCACGCGCTGCTTTTGCAACGCCAGCGATTGCTGCGCGATCCTGAGTTCCTCGGCCGCCGAGCATTGTTCGACATAAGAGCGCACCACGTCCGCGACCACCGTGATCCGCGCGAGATCGCCGGCGGCCTGCACGGACTCGGTGTCCGCTTGCGCCGCTTCGACGCCGCGCCGCAGCTTGCCGAACAGATCGATTTCGTATGAGATGCTGATGCCGATGTCGCCTTCGTTGACGACCGGCAACTTCTCCGTGAGCAGGTACTGCTCGGCCGATTCCTGCGCGCGCTCGATCACCGCCGAAGTTTTGCCGGAGAAACCGCCTTGCGCCTGTGCGACACTCAACGCTTCGCGCGAGCGCGCCAGATTCGCCGCAGCGACGCGCAAGTCGGTGTTCGATTGCAGCGCTTCGTCGACGAGGCCGTTCAGCACCGGATCGTCATACAGCTTCCACCACACGGCGGGCACGTTCTGGCGCGACGTCAACGCGGCATCGGCGCCTTCGAGCGGCGCATGGGCGAGCGGCGCGTTGACCAGCGCCTGCTTCGGCAGCGCGTAATCGGGGCCGACGTTGATGCAGCCGTTGAGCGCGAGGGCGAGCGGCAATAGCGGCAATAGCGACAACAGCGGCAATAAGGGCAGGGCGCGCGAGCGTTTCATTGCGAGGCGCCCGAGATGGCAGCCGCGGACGCCGCCTGTGCAGCAGAGGCAGCCGGAACAGCGGACGCGGACCCGGACGGAGCCGCCGGCGCATCCACGGCACCCGACGTGCCCGTCGTGCCGGCAATGCGGCGTGGTTTGCCGGTCGGCGACAGATCGCGCACCGACACGGTCGCGGTGCGTCCCGCGATCATGCGGAAGTCGGCGGGGATTTCGTCGAGCGCGACGCGCACCGGAATCCGCTGCGCGAGCCGCACCCAGCTGAACGCCGGGTTCACGTTCGGCAGCAGGTTCGAGCCTTGCGTGCGATCGCGGTCCTCAATCGCTGCGACGATGCTTTGCACGTGACCGCGCAGCACGCTCGGCTCGCCCATCACCTTGATATCGACCGGCTGGCCGATGTCGATGCCGCGCAGCTTGGTTTCCTCGAAGTAGCCGTCGATACGGAACGAGTGCATATCGACCACCGCCAGCACCGGCCGGCCCGCCGCGACGAACTCGCCGGTGCGCGGCGCGCGGTCGTTCAGATAACCGTCGACCGGACTCACGATCGTGGTGCGTTGCAGATTCAGCCTGGCCGTATCGATCGCGACGTTCGCATCGGCGAGCGCGGCTTCGGCCTGATCGACACGCGAGCGGCTTTCTTCGGCGACCTCCGCCGCGACCAGGTTGCCGAGCTTACGATTGCGCGCGTCTTCGCGGCGCGCCTGTTCGAGCGTGGCGCGGCGTTGCTGCGCGGTGGCTTGTGCCTGGCGCAGTGCGAGCGTGTAACGCGCCTGGTCGATGACGAACAACACCTGGCCTTGCTTGACCTGCTGGTTGTCCGTCACCTCGACGGATGAAATCAACCCCGAGATATCCGGCGCGACCTGGATCACGTCGGCGCGCACGTGGCCGTCGCGGGTCCACGGCGCGAACATGTAATAGCCGACCAGTTTCCACAGCACGAGGGCCGCGATCACGACGACGATCAGGGTCAGCAGAATTTGACCGACGGAGAACCAGGTTTTTTTCACGTTATTAGTCTGTGCGAAACGACGACGACAAGGCCCAGCACCAGCACATAGATGCCGAGATCGAAGATGGAACGGTGCCACACGAAGCGGTAAAAGCCGACACGTGTGAGCGCCGTGCGGATGACCAGGTTGATCAGATACGCGATCAACATCAGCACGAGCACGGCCGGCACGAACACGCCGAAGATATCGATTTCACCGATCATCGCGGGCAGTCAGCAAGGAAGAAGAACAGGGTGCGGGACGGGCGCATCAGGCGGCGGGCTCCGGTTCGGGCGGCGTGGGCGTGGTGAGCGTGGCCGGAAACAGCGACAGACGCAAGCCGACCAGCGCGTGCAGCGCGTCGCGCAATTGCCGTGTCGAGGTCTGCGAGGTCGCGCTCGGCGTGCCGGCATTGGCGAGCCCCTGTGCGGTGACACGCGCCACGGCGGTATCGATCGACGACATCAGGCTCGCGGGCACCGGTTGGCGCGCGCGCAGGTCGACGCAGGTTTCGAAATGTTCGCGCACGCCTTCGAGCACGTGGTCGATCGCGGCCGGCGCTTCGCCGCCGAGTTTGCGGGTCAGGCGGCGCAAGTCGAGCGCGTTGAAGGCGATGCGCAGATCGCGGAAACTTTCGATCGACGGATGGCGATGATCGTCGGTGGCGGCGAGGCGCGGGATCAATTGCATCAGGCGGTCGAGCATGCGCGCGGCGAGATTGCGCGGATCGTCGATCGTGCGTGTCGAGGCGGTCAGCGCCACGTCGGCCCAGCTCGAACGCAACAGCCGCGCCGCCGCGAGTTCGGCGCCGAACGGGCGTGTCACGCGGGTCCACAGGAACGCGTACAGCAGCCCGGCGAGGCCCGCGAGATTGCTGTTCAGGAACACCAGGAAGTCGGCGTCGTAGGCATCCTGAATGCTGATGAAGGTAGCCGTGTTGACCGCGACCAGCATCGTAGCGAGATTGAATTGCGGGCGCGGGATCAGCGTGCCGACGAAAATGAACGGCGCGGCGAACATGACCACCAGCATCGGAAAGTCATGCACGTGCGGCAGCACGACGAACAGATAGAGGCCCGCGAACACGACGCTGGCCGCAGTCGACGTAAAGAACTTGAAGACCATCGGCGCGGGTTCGTCGAGCGCGGCGAAGAAGCAGCATGCGACCGCAGCGAGCGTCACCGCGCCGGCTCCGTCCGCCCACCCTGAACTGATCCACAAACTGCACGCGAGAACGATCGCACCGACTGCGGAGCCGGTCGAAAACAGCATGATGCCGCGGTCGAAGTAGCGCTCGGTGCCGCCCAGGCGCCAATGGCGGAAACGCGGCCGCCACGAACCTTCTTCGCGCGTGATGATGATGCGCAGCGTGCGGCAGTCCTGCCAGACATTGATGACCTGCTTCAGGCGCCACAACGCGCTCGACAGCAGCGCACCATCCCAGCTTGCGATCGCCGCCGGTGGCGGCTGCATCGCCGCGATCCGCTCGCGCAGCGCGTCGGCTACGGGGTCGGGGTGGTCGCCCTTGCTGGCAACCGGAAGCGGCGCATTGAACCATTTGATGACATCGGCGAGCAATGCTTCAAGGCCGTCGGGCCATGAATGCCGGCCGCTGTTGTAGAGCGCGATCAGCGGATCGGCCAGCGCCGACATCAGCGGCAGCAGTAACTGCATGCGCCCGCGCAGCTCGTGAGTGCGTGCCAGGATGTCCGGCCGGGTGTGGTCGTAGGCGAGCTGGCTCAGCAGCAGTTCCAACCCGTTGATGGTAGCCGCGAGCCGCTGGCGGGCCGCCGAGATCGCCGAGCCGGCGATGCGTCCCGAGAGCGTTTCGGTCGCATAGAACGCGGCGTCGCGAAACCACGCGTCGGTCCGCTCGATGATGGTGGGCGCGAGCCGGCTCGGAAACACCGCGCCGCCGACAACGCTCGCGCACACGATGCCGAGCGTGATTTCCTCGGTACGGGTGATCGCGAGGTCGAACACGCCGCCCGGATTGGTCACCGAAGGCAACGCGATCATCGGCAGCGTATAGCCCGCCAGCAGGAACACGTAGCTGCGCGCGGTGCGGTCGGAGATTGCCAGATACAGCAGCGTACCGGTCCATAGCGCGACGACCACGCTGAACAGATACGGCGATTCGACGAACGGCGGCACCACCAGAATCGCGCCTGCCGCGCCGATCGCGGTGCCGAACGCACGATAGAGCGCCTTTGAACGGGTCGCGCCGACAAACGGATTCGACACGATGTAGACCGTCGCCATCGCCCAGTACGGCCGCGGCAGTTCGAGCGCGAGACCGAGATAGAGCGCCAGCATGGCTGCGGCGAACGTCTTGACCGAGAACAGCCAGTCGCGGATGGAAGGGTAGACCATAACCGGTTACGCCGTGTCCCTGGTGTGGTGTGGCGTTGCGGAGTTTGCTTTGTCTTTGTTTAATTTTTTTGTTCTGGCCGGTTTGGCGGGCTTACTCGCGGTGTTCGTGCTGCCCTGGGAATCGTCTCGATCGGTGGGGGCGTCGGCCACGAAGGCGGCCAGTACCCGCAAGGTCGCTTCGAGATCGCTGCGCGTGACGTTTCTCAAAGCCTGCGCGCGCAGGGTGACCAGTTCTGCTTCGATCTTTGCCGTGACGGCGCGGCCTTCGTCGGTCAGGGTGACCGTTTTCGCGCGCCGGTCCTCCGGGTCTTCGTCGCGGCGCATGAGGCCCGCTGCGCATAGTTGATCCAGCAGCCGGACTAGCGATGGGCCTTCGATGCCGATCAGATCGGCCAGCGTTACCTGACGGACTGCTTCGCCCAAGCGGCTCGCCGTGAGCAGCGGCGTGGCGCATGCTTCGGAGACGTTGAAGGCCGTCAGCACGCCATGGCTTGTGCGCCGCCATTTTCTGGCGGCGACGATCAGGGTGCTGCTGACTGTGCGGCGTAAGGTGTCGAGGGTCGGCATGGCCGGTATTGTATTTCTTAAATATTCGTTAGCAAACTATTGAATCAGGGTTTTTGCCTTTGACGGCGATTGTTGTCTGTGCGCTAGCGGGTGGCGATGTTCGATTACTGCCGCGCCGGCCACCACGCCCAACCGCGCGGCGAGCGTCGCAACTCGATTACCGAGAGCGGCGCAATTTCGATGCGTGGAAACACGGCGGGCGACGCCCCGAGCGCGTGGACGATCGCGGCCCGGATCACCGGCGCATGCGTGACACCGACGACGCTGCGTGCATCGTTTGATGCATCGCCTGGCGCGTCGAGCCATTGGCCTATCCGTTTCACGAGCTGACTGAACGACTCGCCGCCATGCGCGGCCGCATCCGGATCGCACGTCCATGCCGCGAGGTCCTGCGGTGCCTCGACAGCGAGGTCCGCGAGGCGCCGGCCGTGCCATTGTCCGTAGTCGATATCGGCCAGTTCGGACGCGACCGTCGCCGCGAGCCCCAATGCCGATGCCGTAGCGCGTGCACAAAGGGCAGGGCTGACGAAAACCGTCGCGTCGCGAGCGATCGACAGACGCTCACGCGCGGCGGTGGCTTCGGCGAGGCCGCGTTCGTCGAGTGGATCGTCGGCGGGGAAGCGGCCTGCGCGCATGGCGGCGGTCGACGCGTGGCTGACCAGTAACAGCCGGGTGTCCATTCAGTTCCTTCCCATAGTGGTGGCCGGGCAAAAGCCGGATGCCGCGCGCATGCATTGCGCTACCGAGGGACAAAGTTTAGCGCGTAGAATAGCTGGACTGCGAAGCGCGGAAGCCGGTGGGAGCCCGGCGCGGTCGCGCCACTGTAATCGGTGTTCACACGTCGAAAGCCAGACCTGAGCTTCGCACCATTCCTCTTCAATCGACTATCGGGGCGCGTTACCCCCAGGAGATGTCCATCATGACCGATGCAGTTTTCGATCCGGCTGCTCAGCCTGCCACTCAACCCACACCGATACCGCTGCGCGAGCTGTTGCCTTGGGTCGTGTTTGGCGGTTTGCTGCTGCTGCTCGCGCTTTACTTCGTTGGTGCGGAACAGGGCGCTACGTCGCTGATTCCTGGCATGTATGTGCATGAGTTCGTGCACGATGGCCGTCATTTGCTCGGCTTTCCTTGCCACTAACGGAGACGAACATGGTTGGTAAATTGTTGGTACGCGGCATGCTTGCAGGCATCGCCGCGGGACTGCTCACGTTCGGCTTTGCCAGAGTCGTCGGCGAACCGCAGGTCGAGCAGGCGATTTCGTTCGAGGAAAAGGCCGCAGCGGCGAGCGGTGACGCGCACGATCACGGTGAACTGGTGAGTCGTGGCACGCAAGCGGGCTTGGGGTTGCTGACAGGCGTGGTGACGTATGGCGCGGCGTTCGGCGGACTGTTCTCGTTGGTGTTCGCGTATGCGTATGGCCGCGCTGGTACGTCGAGTGCGCGCGCGTTATCTGCATGGCTCGCACTTGGCGCGTTCATTGCATTGGTGATCGTCCCGAACCTCAAGTACCCGGCGAATCCACCGTCGGTAGGCGATCCAGAGACGATCGGGACGCGAACCGGATTGTTCTTCCTGATGATTGCTGTTTCGCTGGCCGCGATGGTGTTTTCGCTGAAGGTACGGCGTCGCGCGGTGATGAAGTTGGGTATGTGGAATGGGTCGATTGTGGCGGGGGTGGTGTTTATCGTGATTATCGGCGCGGTGCAATTGTCGATGCCGACGATTAACGAGGTGCCGGCTGGTTTTCCAGCTGTGCTGCTATGGAAGTTTCGCGTCGCGGCGATTGGGATGCAGGTGATCATGTGGACGACGATCGGGCTGCTGTTCGGCGCGATGGCGGAGCGGAGCAAATTGCTGAGTTCCACGGGCCGCACGGCGGCGAAGTCTGCTTACCTCTGATTGCCGCTGTTGCAGGAGGCGCGATCGCTAAGGTGGTTGCGCCGACGTGCAGCGCGCAAGAATTTAAATAGATCAAGGACTTGGTGCGGTTGTGTGGATGTTATCCACAGGCTTGCGAACATTTTCTGTGGACAAGTCCACAATAGAGATTCTGGTTTTTTTGCCTTTGGCGGTGCGATCCTTCTGTGTGCCCGCGGCGTTGGCCTTTCCCTGTTGTGTGCCGACACCGTAGGCACACAAACGCCGTAGGCAAAAAAGAACCGCCGCGCTTATCCCATTTTCAAATGCCGCAGCGAAAAACCATGCACACAAAAATGCTCGCCGACAAGCCAGGTGGCGACCACAATTAAATCGCAGTGCCCGCTATTCCACAAATTCAACGAATGGCGTCCGGCAACCCACGGCACGCCGAGCGGATTCGGCCAATCAGCCAGCAAATGCATCAAGCCACCACAGGCAAACCCAAACGCCGGCGCGGCATATACCGGATGCCCGAGCCAGTGATAAGAAAAAGCCAGCAACGCCACCATGGAAGCGGCCCGCGCACGCGTATCGCCGCTCGCTGACGGCAATGTCCTGCCGTCGGGCAGTCCGACGTTATTCGGCCGACGCCGTCCAGCCCGCAGGGATGTCGTGTCCTCGTGTCTACCTGGCTGAATACCGATAAGGATAGCTGATGAAGAGGTGTGGCGAAGTTCCCGCCATTGCCGTATCCCCGCAGGACCTGACCGACGCGCAGTGGCACCGTGTCCGGCCCCTGTTCGGACTGTTCGAGGCCGGTGACGGTGGCAGCGATGACGGGTGGCGCGTCATCGCGCTCACATACGCCGTCGCGCACTGATCCAAAAGGTTGATCGGGAAAAGTAAAACATTGACAGATGTTTATCTCAAAATTAATTCGCTAACCTGATTGATATGGATATATGGACATGCGCGGCAACCGTCGTTAATAATGCCCGCTCGGTTTCCGGTGTGGTGAAAAATAACCAGGGGGCGTCACGATGAAGAATGAGAACGGCCAGCCGATGATCCGGCTGGGAGACAGGACCGATCACAATGGAACGGTCGTCGAAGCGGCGCCGGACCTCACGCACATGGGCGTCCCGGTCGCGCTCGACGGCCACAAGGTCATGTGCCCGCTATGCAAGGGCACCTTCCCCATCATCGCAAAGGGCAAGCGGACCCACAAGGGCAAGGTGGTCAGCTACGCGGGCGACAAAACCGGCTGCGGCGCGACCCTGATCGCGTCGTGACGGCATTGTGACCACCGCCTGATTCTCTCCTCCCACTCTCTCCCTCGCACGCATGTTCAAACCACTTCAGGCACGCACGCTCGCCGTGTCGGGCGCAGCACTGCCCACGCATGGCATGGACAGCCTGCCTCTGCTCGTCCCCATCCGCTTGCAGGGCGGTGAAACGCTTGGCAGGCTGGACGATTACCGTTATCTGCTCACACTCAGGACTGACGATGCGCTGGCGTTTTCGCCCAGCGTAACGGCGAATTTCAATCTGCATTCGGTGGTCGGCACGGAGGTAACGGTACTCATCCAGATTGAAGGCAAGGGGCAGTTCATCCCGGGGATGCCCGGCAACTCGGGTGCGGGCAATATCGGCGCGGGCGTGCGGGAAATTACCGGCATCGTCAGCATGGCCCGCATCGTCGGCGAGGATGGGCGTTCCATCATTTACGAACTGGAACTGCGTCCGTGGCTCTGGCTTGCAACCCAGACTCAGGACACCCGGATTTTCCAGAACAGGAGCGTCGAGGAAATCACCGACGAGGTGCTGGGCAAATACATCTTTCCGGTGGAAAAGCGCCTTGCTGGCCCGGTCTCCGCGAGGAGGTATCCGCCGCGCGATGTGCAGCGCCAGGCGGGCGAGTCCGACTGGCAGTTTCTGCAACGCCTGTGGGAAGAATGGGGAATCTGGTGGTGGATGGAATACAGCGGCGGCAAGCAGCGGCTGGTGCTGTGCGATACGCTTGGCGGGCATCATCGTCACGGTCCCGCCTATGAATCGATCCTGTATTCCGCGCCGACCGGCAAGCGGATTGACGAGGAGCACATTCACGAACTGTCGGTAACGAGCCGACTCACACCAGGCAGGGTCACGCTCACGGACTATGACTATACCCAGCCGGGTGCCAATCTTTCGGTCGGCGAGCAGGACCCGCGCAACACGGCGCACGCGAATCAGGAGCACTACGCATGGGGCGACTACAGCCAGCCGCAGGCGGGGCCGATGGGGCTGTCGGGCGAGCCCAATGATGCGCAGGCCGAAGCGCGGCACCTGGCCCGCGTGCGCATGGAAGCGCTGCGTTGCGCCGGTCTGCGCGCGTGCGGAAAAGGCAATCTGCGCGGCCTGACGGTCGGCCACACCTTCACGCTGACCGGCTATCCGCAGCAGGAGGCAAACCGCGAATACCTGGTGGTGTCCTGCACGCTGGACATCGAGGATATCGGTGGGCAGTCGGGCGCGGGCCAGACGTTTCGCTGTGAGGCGGGATTCGACATCCAGCCCGCCAACGAGCCGTTCCGGCTGGCCCGCAGCATCGGCAAGCCGCGCATCTACGGGGTGGAAAAAGCGGTGGTCGTGGGACCGGCCGGCCAGGTCATATGGACCGACGCCTATGGGCGCGTGAAGGTCCAGTTCGAATGGGACCGGCAGGGGCAGCGCGACGAGAACGCGGGCATCTGGCTGCGCGTCGAGCAGCGGTGGCAGGGGCCGCACATGGGCACCGCCTTCATTCCGCGCATTGGCCATGAAGTGACCATCGGTCACTACTACGGCGACCCGGATCTGCCGGTCGTCACCGGCAGCGTGGTCAACGCCTTCAACCAGTCGCCCTACGATCTGCCTGGCAACGCGGCCATCTCGGGCATCCGGGGCCAGGAACACCACGGCGTCCAGTCCGGGCAGGTCGTCATCGATGATACGAGGGGCGAAATCCAGACGCAGGTATCGAGCGACTACGGCGCATCGCAGCTGAGCCTGGGCTTTATCCGGCGCATCCTGGGCCGCAAGGGACGGCAGGACGCGCGGGGCAAGGGCTTCGATCTGCGCACCGATTTCTGGGGCGTGGTGCGCGGACTGATGGGACTGTTCATCACGACGGACGGCCAGCCGGGCGCACCGGGGCACGCGAAGAATGCCGACGAGGCGGTCGCGCGGCTCACGCGGGCGCGCGACCTTCACGAAAGTATGGCGGAACTGGCGCAGCAGCATGAGGCGCAGCGCAAGGACCTGGACCAGAGCGTCGTCACGAAGGCGATCAAGGCGCAGAACGACGCGATCCAGGGTAACACCAGCGCGGGCGAAGATGACTTCCCGCAACTGACGGAGCGGCATATCGCTATCGCGAGTGCTGTAGGCATCGTCCTGACCGCCGAGAAGGGCACGCACGTCGCGAGCAACGAGGACTTCGCGGTGACGAGCGGCCGGCATGTCGGCATCGCGGCGGGCGGCTCGCTGCTCGCGAGCGTGAAGGAGGGGGTTTCGTTGTTTGCCCACGAGTCTGACATCGGTCTCACGGCGGGCACCGGCAAGGTGAAGATCGAGTCGCAGCGCAATGAACTGAGCCTCATCGCGCAGCAGGTTCTGAACATCATCAGCACGATGGATGCCATCAACCTGACGGCCAAAAAGGAAATCGTGCTGCATGCCGGTCGCACACGCATTGTCATCAACGACCAAGGCTACTTCGTCTACACCGATGGCAACCACCTCGTGCATGCGGGCAGTCATGCGACCGAGGGGCCGCAGGCGATGCCGCTGACGTTCCCGCAACGCACCTTCAGCAATCCGTGTGCGCTCAGTCACGCCTACCGGGACGATGAACCGGTCCACGGCGCGAAGTTCGATATCGCCTACGACGACGGCAGGCACCACAGCGGCGTGCTGGATAGCGCCGGGCGCGCCGACCTCAGCAGCGCGCCCGGAGGCTTCGGGCGGATCAGTTTCGGCCCCGACCAGCGCGACTGGCAGGGCAAGATCCAGGACCCGAACCCGGCCCACAAGTCGTCGTGGACCGAGAGCGATTTCACCACCTCCGCCAGCCGGAACAGCAATGGAGTGTCATGAGCGATCCTGCAAACAATAACAATCCGACCGACAACCGGATCGGTGCCATCGAGGTGGGCAAGCTGATCTGGAACAGCGCGGCGGCGTCGGTCGAATGGGTAGGTGGCGCGCTGGCTGGTGAATTCAGCCAGAAACAGACCGCCGGCCAGATCGTTTTCGATGCTGTGATCAGCATGTTCCCGGTCCTCGGCGAAGGCACGGCGGCGCGCGATGCGATTGCAATCTGTCTTGGCATGTGTGACGACCGGCAGAAAGCCGAAGACCGCTGGCAATGGATCAGGCTCGTGCTGTGCCTGATCGCCGTGGTGCCGCTGCTCGGTGGCGTCCTCAAGGGCGTCGGCAGGCTGGTGGTGCGAGCGCTGGAAAAAAGCGAGAACCTCGAAAAGCTGGCCGCCGAGATCGTCCTGTTCCTGAACCGCATGGGGCGCGGCAACGCCTATGAATGGCTGCGCCAGCTTGACTTCACCCGCTATCAGGGGGCGGTCGCGGGCGCGCTTACCGAACTGCTCGACCGGCTCACGCGCGCGAGCCAGTACATTGTCAGGAACATGGGCGGCGTCCTGCCCCCTGCGGTGCGCCAGTATCTGGCGGCGCTGCCGCCGAAGTTGCAGGAGATCGGGCGTCTCGCCAACCGGATGGTGCCGCAGGCACTGAAGGACCTCAACGACTGCCTGGTGCGGATGCGCGCGCATCTGGTCGAGGGCACGTGGGCCGATATCACGGTGGGCGCGGGCAACGTCACCACGCGTGAGGCCGAGGGGCGGCTCGCGACAATGGCGCGCGATGGCGGGAAGATTGCCCACCCGCCCGCGACGCTGGCCAGCTATCAGCACAAGGAGGGGTGGCTGGATTTGAGTACGGGACGCAACGTTGCGACTGACAAAGAAACCGGCGACGATATCTTTACCACGATTGAGTCGTTTAGCCGCGATAAGCCGATTGTGGCCGACACTATCCATCCCGGCAGGGCAATGCTGGCGCGGGTCATCGATTCTGCCCGGCACAAGAGCATTCCGCCCAGAACCAAGGTATCGAACTACTGGCTGCCAGGTCTGCCGAAGAACGGCCGCGAGTGGCGCGAGAACTGGGCCGTGGTACAGGAGTGGAACCATAATGGCGCGTATGTCCAGCTTACTCATATTCCGACAGCGGATGAACTGAGGGCCGCTGGCGTCGTGGTGCCCCCCGGCTGGGAAGGGCTGCGGGTCTGGCGCGGCCAGGTGTCGAGCCAGTATGACGCGGAACTGGGCCGCTATCTGGCGGGGGGCGAAACGCAGCTGGTGATCGACTTCGATCATCCCCACAACGCTGTGCTCAGGGAATACGTCAGGACGCTGATGGCCCAGCCGACCCGGTGGACCGACGTAATGTTTGGCTCCAGCGAGCGGGCGGCCGTGCGGGCGATGGAGCCGCATGAACTCGCGCCGAAAACCGTGCCGCAGGGCTACACCACCCGGGCCCCCGCTGCCGTGAGCCGTGGCGTGCCGGATCGCACCAGCGCCGAACAGCAACATTAAGGAAAGCCGCGATGTCCAGTTTTATCTTTGTTGCAGGCAGGAATGACGATGCGGCCCGCGACCGCGCGTTCTACCTGCTGAAGAAATACACCAGCGCCACGTCGCTGCGCCGGGCGATCGACCTGTACGACGGGTTCCTGCGCGACTTCGAGCGCGAGATCAGGAAGCCGGAGAATGTCGAAATCAGCCTGCTTGGCAAGCCGATCGACTATGGCGAAGACCTGCAACGCTTTCTCGAATACCTGAAACCGATGGAGTACGCGCGGCCTCTGCTGACCAATCCGGCCCGGCGGGCCGAGGCGCTCGGCATGTTGCGCGAGGCGATCCGGTTCAGCGCATACATATGGGGCCGACGGTATGAGGAAATTGGCGCTGGCGACAGCGACTCGCTATTCTACAAGCTCGGCTATCGCTGGTTTTGCTATGAGTCTATCGGTGTTTTCGGGAAAGCTGATCTAGCCGCCACACTGATTTCTCTCATGTGCAAGACCGCATCTAAGAACGGTATAAAGCGAGGCGTTGTTTCGCTTGGCGGCACGCGCGAGTCTCGGAGGGTGATGTGCTGGACTTATGAAAGCATTTTTTTCGATACCGAACCTAGGAATAGTATTCCGCCCATCGTCTTCCCCACGCATCTGCCGCCCTGCCCGCCTAAGAACGAGGAGAGCGAAGGCCAGGTGTGGAGCGGCCAGCCGATCCCGGTGACCGGCATATGGGAGCCGTGGCCGGTCGGTCCCACGGCTGGCGTACGTTGTCCGAACTATTATCTGGCGGGCGACACGGCGAGCGAGTACCAGACGGAAGGCACCGATACATCCGAAGCGGTCCGCTGGCGTTTGATCTGGAAGGATACCCGCTATTCCAGCGGCGGCATTCCCGTCGAGGAAGAGGACTACTTCCTGCCGGAACCGGTGGTCATCGAGTCGCGGGTGCGCAGGGCCTGGCCCGGAGAAATCTGTCCGCAGACCGGCGAATGGTTCGCGAACCACCTGAACCAGAAGGTGCGGGTGGCAGCCGGAGACCCGATGCCGGGACCGGAACGCAGCCCGGGCGGGAATCTGGTCATCTGGTATCTGAACGAGCAGGCCACGGAACCAGAGCCGGAACTGTTGCCAGAGGATGCCGTTGCGATGCTCGGCTACAACCCGGTCATCGAACCGAAGCCCGTGTACTGCAAGAGCGGCGAAGCGTGTCCGAAAACCGGTCTGTGGAAGCCGATCGTGCCGGCCGGTATCCGGGGCTACGAGTCGTTTACCCGGCCCGGCAACTTGGGCATGATGCCGCTGCGCGTGCAGGCCGGTGCTCGAATGCCGAACTTCGGGGCCTACACGGACGAAGACGAAGCGCGGATCGTCTGGAAGTGGATCGGCGAGCAGGGGGAGTATGACCACCCGAACGCAGCGAGGCCGTCGTGATCTGCGCGGATTCCTGCTTCACGTCGCCGGAAGTCTATGTGCTTGTTAACGAGAAAGCTGTGGCAGAACCAAGGCGCTTTCACTGGCTCGCCACAGAGCTGATGGACGGCAAGAACGCGGTCCGTTGCTTCCTGTCACTCTCCGATGCGGTACTGGCTGCCGGTATCGCGCGTGCAACCCAGGACCTGGTGGTTGCTCCCGCGAAGGCGGCACAATTTGGCATTGAAGCCTTTCGCTCGGGAGACGAATACCTCGCCGTACTGCACGTCGGCTGGGCCGCGCATCAGGACCGGTTGCTCGTCAGCCAGGATGGCGTGTTTGCGACCCTTGGCATGCCGCTTCGCCAGCCGGTCAGTAGCCGCACACCGGACTTCGAGGTCGATGCCCGGACACTTGCAATGGTAGGTGGACTGTACGAGTACGCAGGGATGTTCGCGTGGCGTGTACTTGAAGCGCCGATCCTGCTGGACGAATTTGATTTCAAGCTTGATGACGAATTCGCGCGTCGGTTTGGGGGTGGAGTGCTCAATCTGATTGCGCTGGGTCAGCCAGACATCAAGCAATACATGACCGTTACGCAACGGCCACTCGACAGGCTTTAGATCGATGCAGAGGGTTTTGATGGCCAAACATCCGCCGTATTCCATGGTTCTGACCTACAACGAAGATCTGCAACAGTTAATCGTGCACACCGTTGATCCAAGCAGACTGGCCCCGCTCGTGGCCGGGAGAATGGGCGTGGTGTTGGCTGATGAACACGATTTCAAACTTGACGACGAATTCGCGCGACAGCTTGGAGTCGGATTGCTTAATACGATCGCTCTGGGTCAGCCGGACATCAAGCAATACATGACTGTCACACAAGACCCGGTCGACAAGCCGTGACGCAGTAATTCACTACTGTCTGCCCGGACGAAAGCCGCTCCCTGATTGTCGGCGCTTTCCGTACCCGTCTTCAGATGTATTAACCTGGACTGGACCTGAGAGGTAGTCGCCTACGCGCCTCTACCTCTCAGCGCCCAATTGAATACCCGCCGCGTTTCGGCAGCTGGCTGCGTCAGCCGATCAAACAACTGCGCGACTGCGCCATCAAGCTGGGCGAGCGCCGGCGCCATCGCCGGATCAACATCGAAACCATCCGGTACCGCAGCACCTTCATTCAACGCGCCGCGCACGGAATTAGCCAACCCGCCGCTATACCGCGCAATCAACACATCAAGCCGAGCAACGATCGATTCCGCATGGGCAGCGGTCACAGCCGCAGCGTTGAGCGCCACATCCCCCGACGCGCCACGCCGCAAAGGATCACTCAACACTCGCACCCAATGCAAACAACACAGCAGCGAACCGGTAGCAAGTTCAACGTCGGGATTCCACACCACCACTCGCTGCGTCTGCAGCGGCCTCAGCGCGATGCGCAGATCATGCCAGCTGCGATCGAGCCTGCGCATCGGCACTACCGCTGCACGCGGTTGATCGTCGGCGACGGAACCGGCCGTCATCCGCACCACGTCCCTCAGCGCGCCAAGTACGGCGCCGAGCCTCGTCTCGACATGCCGCGTCGCCGCGAGCGGCATCATCAAAATCGCGACCGCAAACGACACCAGACAACCCACCAGCACTTCTTCGATCCGCAATTCGACCAGCGGCCCCATCGCAAAACCAAGTTCGCCGTACACAAGCCCTACCAGCACGGTAATAAAAAACACGCCCGGCGCATAGGCGCTCAGGATGTAGTAAGCCCAGCCGAACACGCATAGCACCATCGACGCGACCAGCAGCACCGGCGAGTCGTGCAGCGGCGCAGCCAGCAACACGCTGACGAACGCGCCGGCCAGCGTCCCAGCGAGGCGCTGCGCGCCGCGATAGACCGTGTCAGCGCGGGATCGCGTGCCGAGAAACACCACGAACGTCGTGATGACCGCCCAGAACCAGCGCTCTGGAGAAAGCGAGTGCCCGATCAGCATCGCGAGAAACGCGGCGGTCGTGGCGCGCGTGGCGGGCAGCCAGCAGAGCCTGGTGCGCAGGTCGGCGATTCGTTGCGTCGCGGACGGAGCAGCAGTGCCGTGCGCTGACAAAGGCGAAGCGCGGCGCGTATGACCTCGATGCGCGATCTCCTTGAGCCGCACAATCGCGTGGCGCAGCACGTCGGCACTCGCTTGCGCACTGCCGTATGCCGGCATCGAAGCAAACGCATGCTGTCCGGCCGCGATTTCCACTTCGACAATCCGCTCGCGAATCGTCCCGGCATCGGGCGGATTCAGCAGTGCCAATTGTTCTTCGAGTGAGAGCGCCGCTTCGTTCAACGCCGAAAGACGTGCCGCACCTGGCGCGACGAGTACGCGCGATGCACGCAGCGTCACCGTATGAACGGCAAGCCGGAAACTGGCAACCACCCGCATCGGCACGATCACGCGGCCGACCAGCGCCACCATCAGCGGCGCGAACGCCGACAGCCGAAGGGACTGCACAAGATGTGCAGACGAAGGATGCAGATACAAGCCGAGGTAGAAACACACCACCCCTAGCATCGCGCAACCCAGCGCGCGCGGTCCGCAAGCCTGGCACAGCGTGCCGGCGAACATCACGACGAGAAAGCCCGCATCTCCAGCCAGCGGATAGCGGCTCAGCACGGCCGCCACAGCGAAGCACGCGCAGGCGCACAGATAAAGACAGAAGAGGGTGCTAAACCACGCAGGCCGTTGCGCATCGCGCACGAACAGCGGCGCAACCATCCCAAACAGGATGCCGGGCGCGGCGAGGGTGATCGGCTGGTGATGAGAGACGGTCCACGCGATGCTGGCGATGCCGGTCAGCAGGCAGGCGAGCGCGGCGCGCAGCGCGGTGTGGAGACGCACGAGCCCCGGGTCCGCAACCAGCAGGCGGTCGGCGGCGCGCGAAAACGCGGCAGCAATCATGATCGATGATATCCAGGCTAAATGACCGCGACCGGCTTTTGACCGATTGCGACAGGGCGGACATGCGGCCCGCCACCTTCATATCGCCGAATAGGGCCGCCATGCCGGGATCACCAGCTGAAAGCCCCGTCCGACGACGGGCAATGAACTCACGAACAGGCGCGCCGACGCGCTGCAAAGGGTGGCGCAGCGCGTCGGCGGGTTCGGGTTTCCCCGGATGATACTGGTTCAAAATTACGGTAGTCGAATTTTTGCGGCGGCGCAGCAGCGCGGCGAGCTGGCAAGGACGGAGGTCGGAGTCAGGCGGCGGCACCAGCGCGGCGGCGGCCACGGCTGGCGGCACGCCAGCACGCCGGCTCAAGCAGGCTCAGGCAAGGTCAAGCCGCATCATGAAAAATAACCCCCAGCGTGTGCCGATGACCAGACCGCAGCCGGCTCACGCCATGCCGCAGATTCACCCGATACGCGCCTCGCGTGCCTTGCACCGGCCGATGATGAACCGCGAACACCACCGCATCGCCCTTGCCGAGCGGCACGACTTCCGCGCGCGACTGCATCCGCGGGCGCTGCTCCGTGATCACGAACTCGCCGCCGGTGAAGTCCTTGCCTGGCTCGGACAGCAGAATCGCGACCTGAAGCGGAAACACGTGCTCGCCGTACAGATCCTGATGCAGACAGTTGTAATCGTCCTTGGCGTATTGAAGGATCAACGGCGTCGGGCGCAACTGGCCGGCGGCGTGACAGCGCTCGATATATTCAGCGTGCGTGGCCGGATAGCGGACGTCGATATCCATGACCGCATTCCAGCGATTCGCGACGGGCGCCAGACGCGGATAGAGCGCGCTGCGCAAACCGCCCACCAGCGGCGGCAGCGGATACGCGTAGTACCTGTATTCGCCGCGGCCGAATCCATGCCGCGCCATCACGACGCGGCTGCGGTACAGCTCGTCCTGCGGATAGAGCGCGGTCAGCGCGTCGCATTCGTCGCGCGTGAGCAGATTGCGCAGGATCGCGCAGCCGTAGCCGTTCAGCTCTTCTTCGACATCGAACCAGTCGATCGCGTCCACGCGCTGCGTCGGCGAGCCGATGCCAGCATCCTGCTCAGCGGGACGCTCAGGCTCCAATTCCAGCTCCAGCGAATTCGCAACAATAGTATTCACGAGCATTCTCCGTCAGGCGATCATCGATCGATGACGGAGTGTAAGCACGCGTTCAATTTCACGCACTCCGACTCTTGCTCTCCAATTCTTTGCGTTTGGCGAGCGGCGCCGGCGAGGCGTCAGTAAAACTACCAGGTTAAGCCACGCCGAATCCCCACTTCGCTGAAAACAAATTGTTCGGGCCGCGCGGCTCGAACACACTGGCATCCAGTCGAGCGGCGCATTTCACGTGTCGCGCAGCACAGGGGATAAGGAACATGACATTGGCTGGACTGGAGCCGCACAAGATCAGCGACATTCCGCGTTACTGGGCCGCCGCCACGCCCGACGCGGTCGCGATTCGTGAAGACGGCGCGCAGTTGAGGTTTGGACGTCTGTGGCAGAACGTCGGCTGTGCGGGCTCGGCTCGGTATTCGTCGGGATCGTGCGCGGCTTCGGCGTGATGGCGCGCGCGATCGGTTTGGTCGGCCACATCATGGAAGAAGGCGAAAAGCCGATGGCGATCGAAATCTGGCAGCGCATTGAAGACGAAGCGTCTGCCCATTTGCGCGGCGAAGCGTGGTCGGATCGCCCGCTACGCGGGCGTCTTAAGCAAAAGAAAAGGCCGGGTTCAAAAATGCAAACTTCGCGAAACGTAGCGCCGGGTTCATAGTAAGACCCTATTAACCCCAATAAGCGTATTCGGAGACTTCGCACATGCCTGCCTCCCCCGAGAAACTCGACGACTGGCTCAACAAGGAGGCGGTGACCGAGGACGACATCACGGCCTTTCCGCTGACGGCAATGGCCGCCACGCTCGATCGGGAAGAAAGCGGCAATACGGTGCCGCCGTTGTGGCACTGGCTGTACTTTCTGCCGACCGCGCCTTTGTCCGAGGTCGGGCCGGACGGCCATCCCAGGCGCGGTGGTTTCCTGCCGCCGGTGCCGTTGCCGCGCCGCATGTGGGCCGGTGGCCGCCTGACCTTTCACGCGCCGCTCAGAGTCGGCGAGCACGCCAAACGTACCGCCACCATCGCCAATATCGAAGACAAGACCGGCCGGTCGGGCCGTCTCGTGTTCGTCACTGTGCAGCACGCGATCGAAGCCAACGGCGAACTGAAGCTCGAAGAGGAACACGACATCGTCTATCGCGATGCGCCGCAAGAGGGCGCCCGCCCGCCGCAACCGGCGCTCGCACCGGAAGGCGAAACATGGCGGCGCACCATCGACGCAGACGCGGTGATGCTGTTCCGCTACTCCGCGTTGACCTTCAACGGTCATCGCATCCATTACGACTACCCGTACGTCACGCAGGTGGAGGGCTACCCGGGCCTGATCGTCCACGGTCCGCTGATTGCGACCTTGCTGGTCGATCTGGTGCGCCGCGAACAGCCCAACGCGACGCTGCAAAGCTTCGCGTTCAAGGCGCTGCGCCCGACCTTCGCCGGCCAGCCTTTCACGGTCTGCGGCAAACCTTCCGCCGACGGCAAGACCATCGACCTGTGGGCCAAAGACCACGAAGGCTATCTGACGATGCGCGCGACGGCCACGCTGGCCTGAACTACACGAGATTCGATTATGCAAACCACGCAACAGGATTCCTTTCAGGACATTCGCGAGGCCGTTCGCGATCTGTGCCAGCAGTTCTCCGGCGAGTACTTCCGCAAGATCGACGAAGCACGCGGCTATCCCGAAGCGTTCGTCGACGCGCTGACCAAGGCCGGCTGGCTCGCCGCGTTGATCACGCAGGACTTCGGCGGCTCGGGATTGGGGCTGACGGAAGCGTCCGTGATCATGGAAGAAATCAATCGTGCCGGCGGCAACTCCGGCGCGTGTCATGGTCAGATGTACAACATGGGCACGCTGCTGCGTCACGGCTCCGAGGAGCAAAAGCGCAAGTATCTGCCGCAGATCGCCAGCGGCGATCTGCGTCTGCAATCGATGGGCGTGACCGAGCCGACCACTGGCACCGACACCACCAGGATCAAGACCACCGCCGAGCGACGCGGCGACCGCTACGTGATCAACGGCCAGAAGGTGTGGATCTCGCGCGTGCAGCATTCGGATCTGATGATCCTGCTGGCGCGCACTACGCCGCTTTCGGACGTAAAGAAGAAATCGGAAGGCATGTCGATCTTTATCGTCGACTTGCGCGAAGCGATTGGCCACGGCATGACGGTGCAGCCGATTCCGAACATGGTCAATCACGAGACCAATGAACTGTTCTTCGATAACCTCGAAATCCCCGCCGAGAATCTGATCGGCGAAGAAGGGCAGGGCTTCAAATACATCCTCGACGGCCTGAACGCGGAACGCACGCTGATCGCCGCGGAATGTATCGGCGACGGTTACTGGTTCGTCGACAAGGTCACCGCGTACGCTAAAGAACGCGTCGTGTTCGGCCGCCCGATCGGCCAGAATCAGGGCGTGCAGTTCCCGATCGCGCGCTCGTTCATCAATGTCGAAGCGGCCAGTCTGATGCGTTTCGAAGCGGCCCGCCGTTTCGATGCACACGAGCCGTGCGGTGCACAAGCGAACATGGCGAAACTTCTCGCCGCCGATGCTTCGTGGGAAGCGGCCAATGCATGTTTGCAATTCCACGGCGGTTTCGGCTTCGCCTGCGAATACGACGTCGAACGCAAATTCCGCGAAACGCGTCTGTACCAGGTTGCTCCAATTTCCACCAATCTGATTCTCTCGTACGTGGCCGAGCATATTCTCGGGCTGCCGCGTTCGTTCTGATTTCCGGGCTGACACACACATGAGACCACTCGACGGTATCAAGGTCGTCACGCTCGAACACGCGATCGCCGCGCCGTTCTGTACGCGTCAGCTTGCCGATCTCGGCGCGCGTGTGATCAAGATCGAGCGGCCCGGTGCCGGCGATTTCGCGCGTGGCTACGATGAGCGCGTGCATGGACTGTCTTCGCATTTCGTCTGGACCAATCGCTCGAAGGAAAGTCTCGCGCTCGATCTCAAGCAGCCCGAGGCGGCGGAGATTCTGGATGCACTGGTCGCCGATGCCGACGTGCTGGTGCAGAACCTCGCGCCCGGTGCGGCCGACCGGCTCGGGCTCGGTTATGACGCGTTGAGCGCGAAGTACCCCAAGCTGATCGTCTGCGATATTTCCGGCTATGGCGCCGATGGCCCGTACCGCGACAAGAAAGCGTACGACCTGCTGATTCAGAGCGAATCCGGTTTTCTGTCGATCACCGGTTCGCCGGGTGCGCCGGCCAAAGCCGGTTGCTCGATTGCCGATATCGCCGCCGGCATGTACGCGTATTCGAACATTCTCAGCGCGCTGCTATTGCGTGGCCGCACGGGACGCGGTTGCCGGATCGATGTGTCGATGCTGGAGAGCATGGTCGAGTGGATGGGTTATCCGCTGTACTACGCGATCGATGGTCAACAGCCGCCCGCGCTGTCCGGCGCGGCGCACGCCACTATCTATCCGTATGGGCCGTTCCCCGCCGGCGATGGCAAGACGGTGATGCTCGGTCTGCAAAACGAGCGCGAATGGAAACTATTCTGCGAGCGCGTGCTCGTGCAACCTGAACTCGCTACCGATGAGCGCTTCGCGTCGAATTCAAAACGCACGTCGGCACGCGAGGCATTGCGTGACGTGATCGTCGCCGCGTTCGCGAAGCTGACCGCCGCGCAGGTGATCGAACGGCTCGACAACGCCAGTATCGCCAACGCGCAGATGAATACGTTGACCGACGTGTGGGTGCATCCGCAGTTGAAGGCGCGTGAGCGCTGGCACGAAGTCGGCACGTCGGCGGGCACAGTGCCCGCATTATTGCCGCCTGGCTTGCCAACCGGCTTCGACCCGCGCATGGACCCCGTACCCGCACTTGGCGAGCATACCGACGCCATCCTGCGCGAACTCGGCTACGACAGCGAACGGATCGACGCGCTGCGCGAAGCCGGCACGATTTGAACTGTGCCTCCTGTTTCGACGTGTGAAGGATTCCACGCCGACGATCTGAACGAACCTGACGCGACTCTAAAGCAACCTCGCTATGACCGACCATCCCAGCCTTACGCTTGCGACCTTCGCCGCTCAACTCGATTTCGACAGCATTCCGCCAGGGGTGGTCGAGCGCACCGTCAACCTTTATGTCGATTGGCTCGGCTCGGCGCTGGCCGGCAAAGGCGCGCGGCCGGTCGAAACGATCGCGCGTTTTGCGCGCCAGGCTGGTGGCAGCGCCAAGCACGACCCGTGCGAAGTCCTGATCGACCGTAGCCGCACCACGCCGTATTTCGCGGCGATAGTCAACGGCGCGGCGTCGCATTTCGCCGAACAGGATGACGTGCACAACGGCTCGGTGTTCCATCCGGCGACCGTTGTGTTTCCGGTGGCGCTTGCGTTGGCGCAGGCCAACCGCGCGTCGGGCCGGGACTTCATCGCGGCGGCAGTGGCGGGCTATGAAGTCGGCATCCGCATCGGCGAATTCCTCGGACGCTCGCACTACAAGGTGTTTCATACCACCGGCACTGTCGGCACGGTCGCGGCGGCGGCTACTGCCGGACGTTTGCTCGGGTTGTCGCCGACGCAGATGCTCGATGCGTTCGGCTCGGCGGGCACGCAAGCGAGCGGCTTGTGGGAGTTTTTGCGCGACGCCGCCGATTCCAAGCAACTGCACACTGCAATGGCCGCCGCCAACGGTTTGATGTCAGCGCAACTCGCCGCCGACGGTTTCAAGGGTGCGACGCGTATTCTCGAAGGCGCGCAAGGGATGGCCGCGGGCATGTCGAGCGACGCCGATCCGGCGCGCCTCGTCGATCGTCTTGGCACGCGCTGGGCGACGGCCGAGACGTCGTTCAAGTACCACGCCGCTTGCCGCCATACGCATCCTGCCGCCGATGCGTTGCTCGCAGTGGTGCAGGAACATTGCCTCGCGCCGCGCGACATCGCGAAGGTGGTCGCGCACGTTCACCAGGGCGCAATCGACGTGCTCGGCGCAGTCGTCACGCCACGCACCGTGCACCAGGCGAAGTTCAACATGGGCACGGTGCTCGGGCTCGTCGCGTATCACGGTTACGCGGGCGTGACCGAGTTCGCGCAGGGCTTCGATGCAGATTCGATCGCCGCCTTCCGCGACAACGTCGAGATGGCCTTCGACGCCGAAGTCGATGCCGCCTATCCGGCCCGCTGGATCGGCAAGGTGACGGTAACGACACGCGACGGTCGCACGCTGACGGGCCGCGTCGACGAACCGAAGGGCGACCCGGGCAATACGCTGTCGCGCGATGAGATCGCGGCCAAGCTGCATCGGCTGGCGGCGTTTTCCGGCGCGGCGACCGAAGGCGAGGCCGCGCGACTGCTCGGTAAGGCATGGCATATTGCCGGGCGGGCACGGGTCGAATTGGTGTTCGAAGAGACGGTGGCCGCATGAGCGCCGCGTTGCCGCGTTCGTACCTGTTCGTGCCCGGCAACCGGCCGCAGCGCTTCGAGAAAGCGCACGCGGCCGGCGCGGACGCGGTGATTCTCGATCTCGAAGACGCCGTGCAGCCCGATGAAAAACCCGCGGCGCGCGCGGCGGTGCTTGCCGCTGTATCGGGCGATGCATCACGCCGTGCATGGGTGCGGATCAACGGCTCGGATACGTCATGGTTTAGCGAAGACATCGCTGCACTGGTGGCGCATCCGGGTGTTGCCGGCATTGTGTTGCCGAAGGCCGAGACGCGAGAACAGATCGAGGTCGTGCTGGCCCATGCGCATTCCGCGTTGACCGTGTTGCCGATCGTCGAAACCGCGCGCGGTTTTGCGAATCTCGCGGTGCTATGCGCGGCGCCGCGCGTGAGCCGCATTGTGTTCGGGACGCTCGATTTTCAGATCGATCTCGGCATCGACGGCGATGATGAGGAGTTGCATCTGTTTCGCTCGCAGATCGTGCTGTCGTCGCGGTTGGCCGGCATTGGCGCGCCGGTGGATGGGGTGTCCACGACCATCGTTGATATCGAAGCGATCGAAGCCGACGCGCGGCGTGGCCGGCGCTTTGGCTTCGGCGGCAAGCTGTGCATTCATCCGAAGCAGGTTGATGCGGTGCATCGAGCTTATGCGTGGACCGACCGCGAGCAGGCGTGGGCGCGGCGGGTGTTGGCTGCTGTGGGAGCTAGCGACGGCGCTGCGGTGGCCGTTGACGGCAAGATGGTTGATTTGCCAGTGATTTTGAAGGCTCGGCGGATTGTGGAGGATAGGTAGGTCTTTTGTCTTTTTGCCTACGCGGCGTTTGTTGTCTGTGTGCCTACGGCGTCGCCTTTCCTTGCTTTGATATTGGTTTATTAGCGTTCCCCCTGTGCGGGGGGGCACCTACTTTTCTTTGCCGGCCGCAAAGAAAAGTAGGCAAAAGAAAGCGGCTCACACCGCTAGCTTTGAAGCGGGTCCCCTGGCTCGGAGGAGGCAGTGGAGCATCTGGAATCGGTGCCTTCGCACATTCAGCCCTGGTGACAAGGCAGTCATACTTCCGGCGGCGCTGCGCGCGCCGTGGCGGTACTTCATCAAACCGCAAGGCGGTTTGGGCACCTGCGCCTAGTATCCGTGTTCTCGTACATTCGGACTTAGTGACAAGGCAGTCATTCTTCCCGCCTCGCACTGCGTGCTCGTCGGAACGGTCCATCAGGCGTGGCTAGCTCGCCGCGCCCCCGGCTTTGCTTCAGGCCACTTCGCCTGCAAGTTCCGGCACGAGCGTGAACAGGTCGCCCACCAGACCGTAATCGGCGACGCTGAAAATCGGCGCTTCCGGGTCCTTGTTGACTGCGACGATGACCTTCGAGTCCTTCATGCCGGCCAGATGCTGGATCGCACCCGAGATGCCGACTGCCACGTACAGTTGCGGTGCGACGATCTTGCCGGTTTGCCCAACCTGGTAGTCGTTCGGCACGAAGCCCGCATCCACGGCCGCACGCGAGGCACCCAGCGCTGCGTTCAGCTTGTCCGCCAGCGGCTCCAGAACCTTGGTGTAGTTCTCGCCGCGTCACGTAGCGCGGCTCGTTCAGGCGCAGGTCGGTCGTGACCACGGCCGGCAGCGTCAGCGACAGCGTTTCAGCGCCGCCGTCCACTTCACGCGACACCGTTGCCTTGCCGTCCGCGACCACAACTTTCGAGGCAAACGTCGCCTGCGGCAGATTAGCCAGCGCGGCGAGCATCTGGCCGGTCTGGTTCGAATCGTCGTCGATGGCCTGCTTGCCGAGGATGATCAGCTGCGGCTGTTCCTTGTCGACCAGCGCCTTCAGCAGTTTCGCCACTGCCAATGGTTGCAGATCCTCATAAGACTCGACAAGAACCGCCCGGTCCGCGCCAATTGCCAGCGCGGTGCGCAACGTCTCCTGTGCCTGCGCCACCCCGCAAGAAACGGCCACCACTTCGGTAGCAATGCCTGCTTCCTTCAGACGAACCGCTTCTTCAACCGCGATCTCATCGAACGGATTCATCGACATCTTCACATTCGCAATATCGACGCCCGTACCGTCCGACTTCACCCGGACCTTCACGTTGTAATCGACCACTCTCTTGACTGGCACCAGAATCTTCAACACTGTCTCCCCAAAATTAAGCGCTTTTATCGAACCGAAGCGCGAATCGGCTCACTCTGACAGCGTCGGTACCCGCAGGGAATTCGGTTTTTTCGAACGCTTGCTTCGCGCCCGGTTAAGATTGGCCTTTGCATTGCGAGCGTCCATTGGCGTTTCATCCCTGGCTTTCATCATGCATTTCGATTTCGTGGATTTGCGCTTGCTCCTCAACATCGCCGACACGCAGAACCTCGCGCGTGCGGCGGAGCGGTCGCATCTGTCGGCGCCGGCGGCAAGCAACCGGGTCAAGAATCTCGAAGAGCAGCTCGGCTTCAAGCTGCTTTATCGAACCAGTCAGGGCGTGACACTCACGCCCGCGGGCGAAGCCTTCGTGCATCATGCGCGGCTCGTGCTCGAACGGGTCGAGCATCTGGCCGGCGACATGCAGGAGTATGGCGAAGGCATCAAGGGCCACGTGCGCATCTGGGCCAATACCACCGCGATCAGCGAGTTTCTGCCCGCCGTGCTGAGCCACTTTCTGCGGGACCATCCGGACGTCAACATCGATCTGCGCGAAGTGCTGAGCGGTGAAATCGTCAAAGGGGTGGCGGATAGCGCGACGGATATCGGTATCGTCGCGGGTAACGTGCACGCGGAACATCTGGAAATGCTGCCGTATCGCGACGATCGGCTGGTGCTGGTCACATCACCCGATCACGCGTTGGCGAAGCGGTCCTCGGTTGATTTCGCGCAATTGCTCGACGCCAACTTCGTGAGCCTGCCAACGTCCAGCGCAATCCACGCATTCGTCATCAGCGCCGCCGACGCACTCGGCGCTCGTCTGAAGCTGCGCATTCAGGTGGGCAACTTCGAGGCGGCGTGCCGGATGATCGAGGCGGGCGTGGGCATCGGCATCGTGCCGGAGTCAGTCGCGCTGCGTCACAAGAAGACGAAGCAGATCGCCATCGTCGCACTTAATGATGCATGGGCCGAACGTAAGCTCAAGATATGCGTGCGCAGCGTGAAGGATTTGCCGCCGTTTGCCCGAGTGCTGGTCGACAGGCTGATGGCGGGCGTTTGAGGGCGCGGCGAAGGTAAGAGGAGCACAGGAGATTGCAGTCTCCGCTGTGTGGCTCCCCGGCCTGATGCACGTATTACCGTTGCTTCTCCGCGATCATTGCCCCGCAGACGGCGGGATCGCCCGGTGCCCGAACCACATCCGGCCAAGCAGGCGATCCTTTTTGCTGAACTGGTGATAAAGCGCGGCAACCACATGCAACGCGATAAAACCGACCAGCACAACGGCTAGATAGCCATGCGCCACCCGGGTCGGATAGATCGCAAAGCTCGGCGGCAACGGCGCCCCCGAACCGGCGAACACGATCGCCGGCAGCCCGGCGAGAATGCCCGTCGCGAAGCCGGTCGCCACCATCGCCACGACCAGTACATAGAATCCGTAGTGAAAGAGCGGCACGATTCGATCGAGCGATGGATGGCCGCTCGTCGCACGCGCCGGTCTCGCGCTCAGCATCCGCACGACGAAGCGAATCGCCATCAGGCCGAGAATCAGCATGCCGCCGGCCATGTGCAAGCGTAAGACGCCGATCTTCTGGGGATCGGTGTTCGGCGTCGCGGCAAGTCCGAAGAAACCGACAACCAGCGCACCGGTGATCAATAGCGCAAGCAGCCAGTGCAGCGTCACCAGCAACGGGTGATAGCGGGATACGCGTGTCTTCATGTTCTTCTCCTTGTGATTGATCGCGTGCCTTGTCAGTCCAGTCCTGCCACCACATTTTCCAAACCGCCGACGAACCGTTGCCAGCCGTAGTTCGCGCCCTGGTAGTTCTGTTCGTCTTCAGGCCTGAAGCCGCTTTGCTCCATGCGCACGAGCACGCCGCGCCGGGTCGGCATGAGCGTCCACGTGACGACGGTTTTCAGTCCGTTGGCCGCTTCTTCGCCCGATGCGTTCCAGCTATAGGCAAGCGTTTCGTTCGGTTCGACCACCAGCACTTCACAGTCCGTCACGCCGTTCCAATGCGCCATCGGCGCGGCGCGGAACGTGAACTTGTGGCCGACGACCGGCAGAAAATCATTCGCCATCAGCCATTCTTCGATCAGTGGCCCTTGGGTGAGGGCGCGCCAGACCTTCTCCGGCGAATGAGGCATGTCCCGTTCGACGACAACGGAGCGCGTGGCAGCAGGGTTCGTGGTCATTGGTCCATCCGGTTCAAGAGTGTTTCGAGGCGATCGAACCGGTCGCGCCAGAAGGCGCCGTAAAGACTCATCCAGTCGATCAACGGGGCCAGGCTTTGCGGGTCGGCGCTGTAGTAAACCGAGCGCCCTTGCGGACGATCGCGCACCAGACCCGCGAGTTTGAGGATGCCGAGGTGCTTGGAGACCATGGGTTGCGACACGCCGGCCACATCGGTCAGCGCGCGTACGCTCTGCTCACCGTCACGCGCGAGACGCTCGAAGATCGCCCGGCGGGTTGGATCGGCGAGTGCCTTGAAGAGATTGTCGGGATCGGTTTGCATGTCTTAATCATAACCATACGGTTATTTATTGGTCAAGAACGACCCGATGCAAGGCGGCACAGGCGCTCGTTCGGATGCGGACTGTGAACGGCGGTTATTTCCAATAAGAAACGATTGAGTTCGCAGCGAGGCATCGCCGAAGCGTCGCCATCGGCGCGCCCGGCAGCCGTTCCGTGTCCGTGATCCACTTGCTCAACAAAGGCTGACACGGCCTGGAAGCGTGATTCGGCCGTCAGCCCCGGGCAAATACCCTTGCCGCCGCAAAAACCCGCGTGTATAGTTTCCGAACTTACTCTTGTTTCGCATTGGAAATTAAAGGGATTCTCATGGACGCTTCCACCATCCTCTCCGATCTCGGCATCGCCCATGCAGCGCAAGCCGGCGACATCGCGGTTCATTCGCCGATTACGGGCGAACTCATCGGCCGTGTGGCCAGCAACACGGTGGCGGAAGTCGACGCGGCCCTCGCCAATGCGAAAGAGGCCTATGCCGCATGGCGCAACGTCCCGGCGCCGCGCCGCGGCGAACTGGTGCGCTTGCTCGGCAACCGTCTGCGCGAAAAGAAGCACGCGCTCGGCAGCATCATCACGCTCGAAACCGGCAAGATTCTCCAGGAAGGCATGGGCGAAGTGCAGGAAATGATCGACATCTGCGACTTCGCCGTCGGTCTGTCGCGTCAGCTGTACGGTCTGACGATCGCCTCGGAGCGTCCGGGCCACCGGATGGCCGAAACCTGGCACCCGATGGGCACCTGCGTCGTGATCTCCGCGTTCAACTTCCCGGCGGCCGTGTGGTCGTGGAATGCGGCGCTCGCGCTGGTGTGCGGCAATGCGGTGATCTGGAAGCCGTCGGAAAAGACGCCGCTGACCGCGCTCGCCGTCAATCAGATTCTCAATGAGGCGCTGAAGGAATTCGGCGACGCACCGGCCGGCCTCACCGCGCTGATCAACGGCGGCCGCGATGTCGGCGCGAAGCTGGTGGCCGACCCGCGCGCGTCGATCGTCAGCGCGACGGGCAGCACGGAAATGGGCCGCACGGTCGGCGTGGAAGTCGCGAAGCGCTTTGGCCGCTCGCTGCTCGAACTCGGCGGCAACAATGCCGGCATCGTCACGCAAACCGCGGATCACGAACTCGCGATGCGCGGCATCCTGTTCTCGGCGGTGGGCACGGCAGGGCAGCGCTGCACGTCGCTGCGGCGTTTGTTCGTGCACGAGAGCGTCTATGACAAGACCGTCGAGCGTCTGAAGCAGTTGTACAGCAAGGTGCCGATCGGCAATCCGCTCGAAAAGGGCACGCTGATGGGGCCGCTGATCGACAAGCAATCGTATGCGCGCATGCAAGAAGCGCTGCAGCAGGCCACGGCCGAAGGCGGCAAGGTGTTCGGCGGCGAGCGTGTCGACGTGAAGGGTTATGAAGGCGGTCACTACGTGCGTCCGGCACTCGTTGAAATGCCGTCGCAAACGTCGGTGGTGTTGAAGGAAACGTTCGCACCGATTCTCTACGTGTTGCGCTATGCGGATTTCGCGGACGCAGTCGAGGCGAACAATGCGGCGGTGCATGGTCTGTCGTCGTGCGTGTTCACGACCGATCTGCGCGAAGCGGAGCGCTTCCTGTCCGACTCGGGCAGCGATTGCGGCATCGCTAACGTGAACATCGGGCCGAGCGGCGCGGAAATCGGCGGCGCGTTCGGCGGCGAGAAGGAAACCGGTGGCGGCCGCGAGTCGGGCTCGGATGCGTGGAAGGCTTACATGCGCCGCGGGACCAACACGGTCAACTACTCGTCGGCATTGCCGCTCGCGCAGGGCATCGACTTCAATATCGGCTGACAGCGGTAGCGTATTCAGAAGCTTCGGCAGCTTCGGCAGCTTCGACAGAAAGCAGCGGCGCGTTCACGCACCGCTGCGCACACATCTCTTCAGCAATCCGCTTGCGCCGCCCGCCGTTTCAGAGCGGCCACGCTTCTCGTGGGGTAGGACGTGAGTTCCAAAGTCGTGATCGTCGGCGGTGGGGTAATCGGCAGCTCGATTGCGTATTTTCTAAAGGCGTCGGACCCGACGGTCAGCGTCACCGTGATCGAACGCGATCCGACTTACGCACGTTCGTCGTCGGCGTTATCGGCGGCGTCGATCCGTCAGCAATTCTCCACGCCGCTTTCCATTCAGATGTCGCTGTTCGGCATCGAGTTTCTGCGCTCGATCGGCGAACTGCTCGAGATCGACGGCGCGAAACCGTCGATCGATCTGCACGAAGGCGGCTATCTCTTTCTCGCGACGCCCGCCGGTGAGGCAACGCTGCGCGCGAATCACGCGCTGCAAACAAGTCTGGGCGCCGATATCAGTCTGCTCGACAAAGCCGCGTTGCAAGCGCGCTTTCCCTGGCTCAATACAGAAGACCTCGTGGCCGGCGCGTTTGGCGAAAGCGGCGAAGGCTGGTTCGACGGTTACGGCCTCGTGCAGGCGCTGCGCAAAAAAGCGCAGGCGCTCGGCGCGCGCTTTGTCGCGGCCGACGTCACCGCGCTGCAGCGCGACGGCAAGCGCGTCACGCAAGTGCGGACCGCGAGCGGCGAAACCTGCCCATGCGACGTGGTGGTGAACGCCGCGGGCGCCTGGGCGCGCAAAGTCGCGCAGATGGCCGGCATCGACCTTCCGGTGTTCGCGCGCCGCCGCAGTATTTTTAACGTCAGTTCGCCCGCGCGGCTCGAACGTTGTCCGCTGCTGATCGATCCGAGCGGCGTGTATTTCCGTCCCGAAGGCCGATCGTTTATCTGCGGCGCCTCGCCTTCAGCGGATAACGATCCCGACGACTTGCCGCTCGACGAAGTCGATCACGCGATATTCGACGAGGTGATCTGGCCGACGCTCGCGCATCGGGTGCCGCAATTCGAAGCGCTGCGCGTGCAGAACTGCTGGTCCGGCTATTACGAGTACAACGTGCTCGACCAGAACGCGATCATCGGCTATCACCCGGATGTCGATAACTGTATTTTCGCCAACGGCTTTAGCGGCCATGGTTTGCAGCAAGGCCCGGCAACCGGCCGCGGCGTCAGCGAATTGATTCTGCATGGGCGATATACGACGCTCGATCTCGGCGCGCTCAGCTTTGCTCGCGTGCTCGAAAACCGGCCGATTGTGGAGAAGAACGTGGTCTAGGCGCACGCTGCAGATGATGCGGAAAATGCAATACGTAGTGCGTAGATATCGTTTGCCGCGCACACGGACGATGGCCACAATCGACGCCGATCCTCCATCGACAGAGAAACGGCCCGTCACATGTTCACGTTCAACCCCGCATTCGAAGCGCCGACCGGTTCGCCGATCCGCGAGCTGTTCAAGTACCTGGCGCAACCCGGCATGATTTCGTTTGCCGGCGCCTATCCGGCAAGCGATCTGTTCGACCACGACGGGCTCGACGCCGCCGCGGCGCGTGCGTCGCAGCAGACCACGCTTTGCCTGCAATACGGCCCGACCGATGGCCTCGCCATCCTCAAGGACCAGCTCGCGCAATTGATGACACGTCGCGGCACGGCCTGCACGCCGCAGGAATTGCTCGTGACGACGGGTTCGCAACAAGGCTTCGATCTGCTGCTGCGCGTGATGGTCGCGCCGGGCGATGTCGTGCTGGTCGAACAACCGGCTTATCCGGCGACCTTGCAGGCGCTCAAGCTGCAACAGGCCGACGTGGTGACCGTGCCGGTCGATCAGGACGGACTTGACGTCGCGGCTCTCGCTGCGTTGCTCGAAGCGGGCACCCTGGCCCGGCCGCCAAAGCTGTTGTACACCGTGCCCACATTTGCCAATCCGACCGGCGCGACCTTGTCGCTGGAACGGCGCAAGGCGTTGTTGGAACTGGCGGCACGCCACTGCTTCGTGATCGTTGAAGACGATCCCTATGGCGACCTGCGTTTCAGCGGCACGGCGTTGCCGTCGCTGCTCGCGCTCTCCGAACAGGTGCCGGGCTCGCGCGACTGGGTGGTGCATTTTTCGAGTTTGTCGAAGATCGTCGCGCCCGGTTTGCGGGTGGGCTGGATGGTCGCGCATGCGGAAATCCTGCGCCGCTGCGTGGTCGCGAAGCAGACCGTCGACCTGTGCAGTTCGCCGTGGACCCAGGCGATCGCCGCTGAATACCTCGCGAGCGGCGCGCTGGAGTGCCATCTGCCGCGGATCGTCGACGCATACGCCGTCAAGTGCCGCACGCTGTGCGACGCGCTCGGCACGCACCTGCCCGGCGGCATCGCGTTTCATCGTCCGGATGGCGGCATGTTCGTGTGGGCGCGCCTGGCGGGCGGGCAGGATGCGTCCGATTATCTGTGTGCCTGTATCGAGCGCAACGTTATGTTCGTGCCGGGCGTCGCGTTCTATAAAGACAATATCGATGCGGCAGCGCTGCGGCTGTCATTCGCGGCGCCTGGCGTGGCCGATATTGAAACCGGCGTGCAGCGAATGAAGCAGGCGCTCGAACGCTTTTGACGGCGGCTAATCTTACTGCGTCACAAAGTCAGACTAACACTCGTGAAGACGTTGGTCATTCCATAAGACGTTGTCGCTCCGCTCGATTTGATCGATAGTTGCGCTGCGGTTCGAGCGGCGGACTCACCACGATTTCGACCTGCAGACTCGCTGCGAGCAGAGGATGGAATCTGAATGAGGTCAATCACTTGCGTGACTCGTGCGCAGGATATCCACAGGCTTGCGAACAATTTCTGTGGACAAGTCCACAACGGAGATTCCGGTTTTTTTGCCTTTGGCGGCGCGACTCTTCTGTGTGCCCGCGGCGTTGGTCTTTCCCTGCTGTGTGCCAACACTGTAGGCACACGAACGCCGTAGGCAAATCAACAACCGCTTATCCCATTTTCAAATGCCGCAGCAGCGAAAAACCATGCAACCAGACATGCTCGCCGACAAACCAGGCGGCAACCCACGAAGCGGCGACAACAATTAAATCGCAGTGCCCACTGTTCCACAAATTCAACGAATGACGCCCAGCGACCCACGGCACGCCGAGCGGATTCGGCCAATCAGCAAGCAAATGCATCAACCCACCGCAGGCAAACCCAAACGCCGGCGCGGCATACACCGAATGCCCGAGCCAGTGATAGGAAAAAGCCAGCAACGCCAGCCAGCCAACGCCCCAATGCGTCAGCGTGCGATGCGTGATCCACAGCCGCCGCGCCCGCGACCACCAGGCCACTTCGAGCCAGTCCGGCGCCGTGCTCCCGGCCACGCCGGCAACGAAACTCAACAGCACGCCGATATGAAACGACCTGCCGCCGCCCGTGCGCGCAACGATAGCCGCCGCGATGACGCCGGCCGCAAAACCCGTCGCGTGATGTGCTTTATTGGATGCCATCGAAACTCGCGACGCAACGCGCCGCATGAAAGACAAAGGGCGGCTATGCTCGCAGATGCGCGCGTAAAAAAATAGCCAAAGCGCGACTTCGAAAAATCACGCGCCGACGCGAGCGGGGCACGACGAACAGCGCTACAAAACAGCGCGGCAAAAATCTCAAGTCGCGCAACGCGCAATATCGAAGCGCATTTCCGCTTCCGGTGGATCGTCCGGTGCATTCGCCGGGCGCATCACCTTGATGACCGAGCCGGCGTTCAACGGCGTCAGCGTGACGAAATATGAGTGGTTCGAATCCGAGCCGACCGCGATTTCAGTCGCGCCGCCGGCACGCGACACGCGCACGCGCGACAAGCGGTGATGGAGGCAATCGGCGATATCGGCAGGCGCACGCGGCGAAGACACATACACCATCGGCTGGGACGCATCTTGCGCGGGGCCGCCGGAAGAACCGCAGGCGGCGAGTAGAACAACAACGGGAGCAAGCAGGAGGTGTTTTTTCATGGTCCGGTCGTCGGCGTCCCCGGTCGTGCACGGGAACTTGGGGCGCGGGCGAAGCGCGACGAGATTCACCGTAACGCCATGCTTCGCGGCGAAGCCGCCGTTCAGCCGCAACGACGTCGCAGCGAGGAAGGCAGCCGCGCCCAGTATAACCACCACGCGCTTGCGCTGCAGCTACCACTACGTGTCAAAACGTAACGTGTCGACACCTGGGCTCCAAGAAAAAACCCGCACGTGATCGCGTCGCGCGCGGGTTGGGCTGCAAACCGGATCGGTACATCCGGCCTGCACGTACTGCCTGAAAAACTTAGAAACGGTGACGCAAGCCGACAGCCGCAGCAACCTGGTTGCCGGTCGACGACGGCGCGAGCGTGTTGATTGCCGCGACGTTCGAGCCGAAGTTGCCGAGTTGGCCCGATGCGTGCTGGTACACGCCTTCCAGGTACACGTCGGTACGCTTGCTCAGCGAGTAGTCGCCTTGCAGCGACACCGTGTGCCACTTCGGATCACCCGAGCCGTTCGAACCCGACATCTTGCCGTCGGTGAACGTGTACGAAGCCGCGAGGCTCAGAGCGGGTGTCAATGCATAGCGGCCGTTCAGCTCGTAGTTGTCCAGGTGCAGGTTTGTGCCCGCGACGCCAGGCAGCGTCGTGCCGCCGACGTCCACGCCGGTGATGCCGTCCAGTTGCGTATGCGTGTACACGAAGCCGGCGGTTGCCGGGCCATACGTGTAGTTGATGCCCGCGCCGAACGTGCGTTGCAGGTTGGCCGCGACAGCCGCGGTGCCGTTGCCTTGCGACACGGCGCCGCTCAGGTTGGAACTGCCCGAGTTGTTCAGTTGCAGGTAAGCAGCAGCAACGCTCAACGGGCCGTTGTCATACGAAGCACCGGCGCTCCATGCGCGGTTGTCCGAGAACTGGCCGGCGGAGTTGCTGAAGCCGTACAGGCCGCCGAACTTGAGGCCGGCGTAATTCGCGCTCGTGTACTTCACGGCGTTCTTGATCGAGAACGAGTTGTCGAGATTGTCGTTATCGAACGGGTGAGCGGCCAGATTGTTGCCGTAGCCCGCGCCCGCCTCCGACAGCGGCGCCAGGAAGTCGACCACGGAGTCATACTGACGGCCGAGCGTCAGCGCGCCGTACTGGTCGCTCTTCAAACCGACGAAAGCCTGGCGATTGAACATCGTGCTGCTTTCCGAGTACTGGCCGTTGTTCAGATTGAAACCGTTTTCCAACGTGAAGATCGCATGCAGACCGCCACCGAGGTCTTCACTGCCGCGCAGGCCGAAGTAGGTATTCGACACCGAACCACTGCCTTGCTGCCAGTTGCTGTGGCCGCCCTGGTTGTTCGAGTAGACGAGACCGGCGTCCAGCGTGCCGTATAACGTGACGCTGCTTTGCGCTTGAGCGGTGACAGCAAACGCGCCCATGATGCCCGCGACGATGAGGGTTTTTTTCATGTTTAGTAACTCCGAGACAGTGCATTAGAGAATCGCATTTCAGTGCTCACCGCCGATCCCGCCGGCAGCCAGGCGATCCGCTGCGAAGTGTATTCCTGTCATTCATTTCTTTTATCGCATATGGCGCAAAAATGTATTGGCGAATACGGAATAGCGAATTTGAATTGTGTAAGTACAGGTAAATAAAGAAAAAATATGTTTGAGCCGCTATTCGCGAGTTGCCTGTCAATCTTTCTGATGTTGCTCGATCGCGACGGCCTTGCTGCGCTTTGTCCTGCATGGATTGGGGCGTAATATTTCGCAATGTACGATTCACCCGCCTTTCTGCAACGGACTCTTCCAGTTCATGTGGTCTTTCTCTGTGAAATCTGGTTCTACAATTCACTTACCCTTTGACCAAGGGTGTCTTTTTCATCTTTCCATGCGCGGCTTTCGAGCCGCGTTTTTTTTCGTCTTTTTATAATTGATTTATAAGTTCCAACAAAGAGGCGAAATAGATTGTTTCGATTAACGGTGTTCTCTTCCGGACTTGTCCGTTCGTCATAGCGCCGCGTTCGGCGCGTGCGGGGCGGGTAGAATCACGTGCTTGAGATGTGTTTGAGCCCCGCGACCGTGAGTGAACCTGCAATGACCGATACACCCCTTCCTTCGTCCGACACCGCTGCCGATTCCACGACGGAAGGCTCGTCTGAAATGCCCGAAACCCAGCACGAAGCGCGTCTGTGGCGCGACGATGGCTGGACCGCGCGCGTCATCAAAAACGAGGACGACGACGGCTGGGCCGTCGAAATGATCAAGGACGGCGAGCCGGAACCGGCGCTCGTCGGCCCATGGACCATGGGCCGCAACAAGAAAGATCCGAAGCCGCTCGACACGTCGGCGTTCAACACGCTCGTGAAAACCGCGTCGGAAGTGCTGCGCCGCCATGAGCAGCAATTGCGCGCGCAGTTACATAAAGAGGTGCGAGTGGCCAACGGCGAAGACGAACTCGACATCACGCTGGATATCGTCCCCGATGAAGACGAGCCGTACGCGCTGTTGACCGCGCTCGACGCCTTCGGCGAACAGCTCGCGCAAGTACAGGTCGCGCCGAATTTCAAGCTCAGCAAGGCGAGCGCCGCTGCGTGGGTCGAAAACGAGTTTCGCCGGCCGGGCTAATCCGGCGCGTCGGTGGGGTATCTGACGGCCGCTCCTCAGCTCCGCTTGCAGAAAATCGCCGTCACGAGCGGCGCCACGCGATGCACGATGGCTGTGCTGCCGGCACCGGCAATCGCGCTCTGCACCTTGGACTCGCCGCCGAATACCACCACGCCGTAAGCGGATTGGGCGACCGGTTCGCCATCTCCGACGCGAAACATCGGGTCGTCTTTCTCGTAGCCGACCACTGCGAATACGTGAAAGCCGAATGCGGTCAGCTCAGCGCCCTGGGCCGGCGAGAATGCGTTGATCGAATTGCTCTCCACCCGCATTGGCTTCGGATCGATCATCTGCAGCTGAGCGAGGTCGGCGATGAACTGGTGGCCGCTCTCATTGCACGTCAACGGTGCATCGAGTGCGGCGGCATGGCCGGTGAGCGGCAGCGCCGCAGCAGACAGCGCAAGGAGTACAGAGGAAAAGAAGCGTTTCATAAGCGTGAATGGCGACCCGTATTCGATGTAGTGAGTTCGCAACGGGCGGCTATTGGTCGGGACCCGAAGGACGTTGCGCATCGAAAAATCCGGCGTTACAGGCGCAACTGGACTCGCACTTTATCTCGATTCGGCAAATCTTGCTTTGCCGCAGCCAGATTGCGGTCACGAATGGGTCTCCGGGAAGCTTGCATGGCGAAAGCAAGCTTTCAAAATCCCATATATATTTCCGGATTATGAATTCGCAACAAAAAACTCCTATCGACGTGCCGCAGCCCAGAATGTGGGACGCGCGGCTCGCTCGCCGGCTCGTGACCCCGCTCGTGAACACATGGGTCACGCCGAATCACCTCACCACACTACGCTTGCTGATCGGCGTCGCCGGCACGCTGTGTCTGGCTCACGGCGGCTTTGCATGGGCCAATGCGGGGGCTTTCCTGATCGTACTGTCGAACTTCGTCGATCACACGGACGGCGAACTCGCGCGCGTTGGCGGCAAGTCGAGCCGGATCGGTCATTTTTACGACCTCGCATGCGATGCCGTCGTGACTGTCATGTTGTTTGTCGGCATGGGCGTGGGTGTCGAAGCAGCGCGCGCCGACGAGCCGGCTGTAGCGCCCGGTCTGCTGGGCGCCGTGGCCGGCGTCGCGGTCGCGTTGATTTTCTTCCTGCGCATGCGCAGCGAGGAAATGGCGGGCAAAGCGGGCACCCGGCAGGCATCGGTCGGCGGTTTCGAAACCGAAGACGTGCTGTATCTGCTGCCGATCGTCACGCTGACGAGTGTCGTGACGCCATTTATCGTGGCAGCGTCGATCGGCGCGCCGCTCTTTGCGATCTGGGTGATTGTCGACTTCCGGCGCACCGCGCGCCGGGCCGCTCGTTCGGCGGCGACGGCCGCCAGCGCTTCCGAGGCTTCTAAATCCCGTCAAATGTGGGCCAGCGAATGAGCATGCACGCCGAAGAAGACGTGATCTCGCCATCTTCAGAACGTTTGCCCGGTTCGTCGCCGGCCGCCGTTGCACCCAATGCCGACCGCGCGGTCGCAAGCCGCACGCGCACGTTCGACAATCCGCGTCTGCGCAAGGATTTCGCCGATCAGGACGCGTTCCTGTATCTGGAAGACTTCCTCGCGCCCGAAGTCACCGCCCAGCTCGTCCAGAACGCCCGCGAGCTCCTCGACGAAGTGAACCGCAATTATCTGCCGGGTCACAAGCAGGGCGGCAGCGTGAGCCGTCATACCATCGACCGCCTCGCGCCATTCATCGCCGAGCTGTACCGTTCGAAAGCGTTGATCGGCTGGCTCGAGCAACTGAGCGGCGACAAGCTGCAAGTGTCGCCCGCGGACGATCCGCACGCATACGCGCTGTACTACTACACCCGCGCCGGCGACCACATCGGCTGGCATTACGACACTTCGTACTATGACGGCCGCCGCTACACGCTGCTGCTCGGCGTGATCGACGAATCGTCGTGCCGGCTCGACTACGAATTGCATACGCGCAATCCGGATGTGCCGGATCAGCCGGGTTCAGTGCAGATTCCGCCGGGCGGTCTGGTGTTCTTCGACGGCGACAAGCTGCGTCATCGAGTCACGCCGGCCGGCGCAAACGAAATGCGCGTGTCGCTGACGTTCGAATACGTTACCGACCCGAACATGCGGCCGTGGCGCCGTTTCATCTCGAACATGAAGGACGCGATCGCGTACTTCGGCTTCCGTCAGGTTTTCCGTCAGATGACCAGGCGCGGCAAGGACCCCGCATGACGCGCGTGGCCCTGATTCTGCTGTCGTTCGGGACGGCGCTCTTTGTCGGCCTGCTCGCATGGCAGGGTTTCGGTTCGGTCGCCTCGACGCTGCTCGCGGCGGGCTGGGGTCTCGTGCTCGTCGCGGCGTTTCACCTCGTGCCGCTGGTGCTCGACGCCGGCGCGATTTCGGTGCTGTTCCAGCGTCATCGCGACGGCGTGCATCGCAATCTGACGCTGCGCGACGCGCTGTTCGCACGCTGGATCGGCGAATCGGTCAATAGCCTGTTGCCGGCCGGCCAGATCGGCGGTCCGGTGGTGATGGTGCGGCAACTTTCGCAGCGCGGCATGCGGATGCGAGATGCGGCTGCCGCGATCACCGTCAGCACGACTGCACAGGCGCTCGCGCAAATCGTTTTCGCGCTGCTCGGGCTGCTGCTGTTCGGCACCTACGCCGCGCACGGCGCGCTGCACGATCTGCGAACCGCAACGCTGCTCGCCACCGGCGTGCTGGCCGCGCTGATCGCAGGCTTTTACTACGCGCAGCGGCGCGGCTTGTTCGGCCGTTTGCTGGGCGTCGTCTCGAGGATGTTCGGCAAGCACGACTGGTCAGCGCTCATGACGCGCGCCGAAGCCGTCGACGCCGCCGTGCAGGCGATCTACCGCGAACGCCGCCGCGTCGCGCTCAGTTTCGCGCTGAGCCTGCTGGGCTGGATCGTCGGCACGGTCGAGGTGTGGCTCGCGCTGCGCTTTCTCGGCCATCCGGTCGATTGGCTCGATGCGTTGCTGCTGGAAAGCCTCGGGCAGGCGATCCGCGGCGCGGCGTTCATGATTCCCGGCTCGCTCGGCGTGCAGGAGGGCGGTTATCTGCTGCTCGCGCCGCTGGCCGGTTTGCCGCCGGATGCGGCGCTGGCGTTGTCGCTGGCCAAGCGCGCTCGCGAAATCCTGCTGGGCCTGCCGGGTCTGCTGGTTTTGCACTTCAACGAACGAAGCTGGCAACGGCGGCGCGCCACGGCGCGCGTGCCGGCTGCCGACTAGTCCGTACTTTTTCAAAGGACCGCGCATGCGTGCCATCATCCTCGCAGCGGGCCTCGGCCTGCGTCTCCAGCAACCGCCGCAGGCACAGTTCCCGAAGTGTCTGTTGCAGTTCGACGGCATGAGCCTGCTCGAACGGCATCTGCAAATGCTTGAAACGGCCGGCGTGACGGATGTCGTGCTGGCGCTCGGTTTCCAGCCGGAGTCGGTACAAGCGGAACTGCAGCGGATCGACTGGCCGCATCGGGTGGAAACCGTGCTGAATCCGCGTTTCGACCTGGGCAGCGTGCTGACGGTGCACACGGTGGCCGAGGCGTTGACGCGCGGCGGCGACGTGCTGCTGATGGACGCCGACGTGCTGTACGACGAGCGCATCCTCAGCGCGCTGGTGGCGGGCGAGACGGTCAACCGTCTGCTGATCGACCGTGAATTCGAAGCCGGCGACGAACCCGTCAAGCTGTGCCTCAAAGACGGCGTGCCGGTCGAATTGCGCAAACAGCTCGCGGTCAATCTCGAGTACGACACGATCGGCGAATCGGTGGGGTTCTTCCGCTTCCGCGAAGAAGCTGCCCGGCGCTTTGCGCAGATCGTTGCCGGTTATGTCGATAGCGGCCGGGCCAACATGCCTCACGAAGAAGCCGTGCGCGACCTGCTGCTGGAACACAGCCAGGTGTTCGATACGGCTGACGTGACCGGCGCGCCGTGGATCGAAATCGACTTCCCGAACGACGTCGCCCGCGCGAGCACCGAGATTCTGCCGCAGCTGCAACCGCTGGTCAGCGCGCCGCGTTAAGGGGCGGGCCTGAATAACAGGCCGCTGCAACACCATCTGTTGTCGATGCGATGCGATAATCGCGGCTTTACGCCGACGGCTTAGCACGCCGTCGTCATGCCAATGCCTCTCGCTTTAGGCACTTTCATCGTTCCGTTGATCGTCGCGTGTGCCATGTTCATGGAAAACGTGGACGGCACGGTCATCGTGACGTCGCTGCCGGTTCTGGCGCGCGATCTCGGCCAGGATCCCATCACCCTCAAGCTCGCCGTGACGGCTTATGTCATCGGCCTCGGCGTCTTCATTCCAATCTGCGGCTGGGTCGCGGACCGCTTCGGGTCCCGCACGGTGTTTCGCACGGCAATCGGCATCTTCATGGCCGGCTCGCTGATGTGCGCGGCCTCCACGTCGCTCGGCACCTTCGTGTTTGCCCGCTTCGTGCAGGGCATCGGCGGCGCGATGATGGTGCCGGTCGGTCGCATCATCATTTTCCGCTCGATGCCGAAGTCGGACTTCATTCGCGCGGTCAACTATCTGACGGTGCCCGCACTGCTCGGGCCGGTGGTCGGGCCGCCGCTCGGCGGCTTCATCACGACGTATCTGCACTGGCGTCTGATCTTCTTCATCAACATTCCGATTGGCCTGCTCGGCATCTGGCTTGCGAACAAGCACATCGCGAACGTGCGCGAAGCGCATCCCGGGCGGCTCGACTGGACCGGCTTCGTGCTGTCCGCGAGCGGGGCGTCGCTGTTCATGCTGGGCTTGTCGCTGGTGGGCGGCGAGCTGGTGTCGAACGCGGTTTCGATTGGCATGGGCGGGCTCGGCCTGGTGCTGCTGCTGATTTACGCGTTGTATGCGAGCCGCGTCGAATTGCCGGTGCTCGATTTGCGGCTACTGCGCATTCCAAGTTTTCACGCGAGTGTGGTGGGCGGTTCGCTGTTTCGTATCGGCCTCGGGGCGGTGCCGTTTCTGTTGCCGCTTGCGTTGCAGGAAGGGCTGGGCATGACTGCGTTCAAGTCCGGGTCGATCACTTGCGCGTCAGCGTTCGGGTCGATCTTCATGAAGGCGGCCGCGTCGCGCATTCTTGAACGCTTCGGTTTCCGCACGGTGCTGATGTTCAACGCGGGCTGCGCCGGGCTCGCCATTGCGGTCTACGGACTGTTCTTTCCCGGCACGCCGCATTGGCTGATCTGGTGTGTCGTGCTGTTCGGCGGCTTCTTTCCGTCGTTGCAGTTCACGTCGCTGAACACCTTGGCGTATGCGGATATTCCGAGCCGCGATGTCGGCCGCGCGACGAGTGTCGCGAGCGTGATCCAGCAGATTTCGTTGGGGCTCGGCGTGACGATTGCGGGTCTCGTGCTGCAACTCTCACACAACGTACAGGGTCATTCGACCATCGTCTTCTCCGACTTCTGGCCGGCGTTCCTCGTGGTCGGCCTGTTCTCGTTCATGTCGATTCCGGTGACTGCGCGTTTGCCGCAAGGCGCCGGCGATGAAATCGCGCGCGGCAACCGGGGCCGCGCCTGAACGCTCGGTGTGCTGCGCCGCTCATGCCGCTGCGGAGCGCTTCGACCGGACCTTTCTGCGCGTCTTTTTTGTGTGCTGCAGCATGCGCACTACGGATGCCGCGGCTTCGCAACGGGACGGTTCGCATGTTATAAGCCCAAGACAGTTTTTTTCGTCGTCGTATGAGAGAGTCGTCATGGGGGGTATTCAATGAGGTTGTTCCGCAACGCCAAATCATCTGCCAGTGGATTCGCGCTGGTTGCACTCGTCTCCGTTTCCGTCGGTTTTCTCGAGGCCACGCCTGCAGTCGCGAAGCCGCCGGCGAAACCTCAACCGGCTGTTCTCACGGCTTCCGCCATTGCGGTCGCCGACAAGTACAGCGCCGACGCCGCTGAGCAGATCTTCAAGGAAGGCGGCAATGCCGTCGATGCGGCAGTCGCGATTGCCTTCACGCTTGCCGTGACGTATCCGGAAGCAGGCAATATCGGCGGCGGCGGTTTCATGACGCTGTATGTCGACGGCAAGCCGTACTTCCTCGACTATCGTGAGCGAGCGCCGCTGGCGGCCACCAAGAACATGTACCTCGACGACAAGGGCGAAGTCATCAAGGGCATGAGCCTGTTCGGCTACCGCGCGGTCGGCGTGCCAGGCACCGTCGATGGCATGTGGCAGGCGCAACGCCGCTTCGGCAAGCTCAAGTGGAAGCAGGTGCTTGCGCCGTCGATTCACTATGCACGCGAGGGTTTTGAAGTCAGCCAGCAATTGCAGGATCGTCGCGACGAGGCGGCGAAAGACTTCGCCGGCAAGACCAACTTCGACACCTACTTCGGCAATCTGAAGCAGGGCGTCAACTTCAAGCAACCCGATCTCGCTGCGGTGCTCACGCGCATTTCGGATCAAGGCGCGAAAGACTTTTATAGCGGTAAGACGGCTGATCTGATCGCGGCTTCAATGCGCGGTCACGGCCTGATTACGAAGGCCGATCTGCAACAGTACAAGGCCGTGTGGCGCCAGCCGATCCAGGCGGACTGGAACGGTTATCGCGTCTACACCGCGCCGCCGCCGAGCTCGGGCGGTATCGGTCTCGTGCAACTGCTGAAGATGAAAGCCGATATCGCGCCTGACTTCAAGGACGTCGCGCTCAATTCCGCACAATACGTGCATCTGATCGCGGAAATCGAAAAGCGCGTGTTCGCCGATCGCGCGCAGTATCTCGGCGACCCGGACTTCTACAAGGTGCCGATCGCGCAACTAACCGACGACGCGTACATCGCCAAGCGTGCCGCCGAAGTCAATCCGAATACGCCGTCGGATACGAAGAGCGTGCAGCCGGGCCTCGGCACGTCGATGCCGGAGAAAGCGGAAACCACGCACTTCTCGGTGATCGACAAGTGGGGTAACGCGGTGTCGAACACGTACACGATCAATGGCTATTTCGGCTCGGGCGTGGTGGCGGACCGTACCGGCATCGTGCTGAACGACGAGATGGACGACTTCTCCGCGAAGCCGGGCGTTGCCAATATGTTCGGCGTAGTGGGCAGCGACGCGAATTCGATCGAACCGAAGAAGCGCCCGTTATCGTCGATGAGTCCGACCATCCTGACCAAAGACGGCAAGGTGTCGCTCGTGATCGGCACGCCGGGCGGCTCGCGCATCTTCACGTCGATCTTCCAGGTGATCAACAATATTTACGACTTCAACATGCCGTTGGCTGAAGCGGTTGGCGCGATGCGCTTCCATCATCAGCTGTTGCCGCCGAATACGATCTTCTGGGAGCCGTACAAGCCGATCGACGGCGAACTCGCCAAGCAGATCGAAGCCAAGGGCTACACGCTGAAGGGGCAGGATTTCAGCGGCGACATCCAGGCGATCAAGGTCAACGGCGATACGCCCGAAGCCGCTGCCGATCCGCGTGGCCGTGGCGTGACGCGGGTGATCCAGTAAGCGGTCGATGCAAGCCGGACGGTGCGTCGCGGAGACGTGCCGTGTTTAACAGAAAAGCCTCGCGCTGATTTCGCGCGAGGCTTTTTTATTGCGGCGGAAGTGGTGAATCAGCTGCTCTGCTCGACCGGCGTCAACGTCAAATCGAGCCGTTGCGCACCGCGCAAAACCGTTATGTCGACGGGTTTGTCGATACGCGAGGAATCGAGCGTGCGTTGCAGGCCATCGACGTCTTGCACTGCGAGTGCGTCGATCGCGACGATCGTATCGTCGGTGCGCAGGCCGCCGATTGCGGCCGGGCTGCCTTTGACGATTTCCATCACCTGTACGCCGCTCCCGGACGTCAAGCCGAAGTAGCGCTGCGTGCGGCGCGACAGCGGCCTCGTGATACCCGCCACGCCGATGTACGCGCGCCGCACGCGGCCGTACGCGAAGATCTGCATGATGACCCACTTGGCCGTGTCGATCGCGGTGGCGAAGCAGATCGCCTGCGCGCCCGGGATGATCGCGGTGTTCACGCCGATGACCTGGCCCGCCGAATTGATCAGCGGACCGCCCGAATTGCCCGGATTGAGCGCGGCATCGGTCTGGATCACGTCGTAGATCATGCGGCCCGAGTTCGAGCGCAGCGAGCGGCCGAGCGCCGACACCACGCCGGTCGTGACGGTTTGCGCGAGCCCGAGCGGATTGCCGACCGCGATCGCAATCTGCCCGACCTTGAGCCGCGACGATTCGCCGAGTTCGACGTGCGGCAACGGTTCGGGCGAGCCGATGCGCAGCACGGCCAGATCGCTGCCCGGGTCGTCGCCGACCAGATCGGCATCGTATTGCGCGCCGTCGGCGAGCGTGACGCGAATGTGCGTGGCGCCATGCACGACGTGGCTGTTGGTGAGCAGGTAGCCGTCGGGCGTGAACAGGAAGCCGGAGCCGGTGCCGCCGCGCGTGTTGCGGCTACCCACTTCGCCCGGCAGCCGGCGCTCGACGGAAATGAAGGCGACGGCTTGCTGGACGCGTTCCAGCGCGCCGATGACGGTGCGGGAATAGGCGTCGAGCAGAGCGTCGTCGGATAACGGATTGAGTGTGGCTGGCCCGGGGGCGTCGGACGCGGCGCGCGACAGGTCATCGATGAAGCTAGGGCGGCTTCCCATGGCGATGCTCCGGATGATCGGGAACGCAGATGCGGGACGTCGCGTGCGTTTTCAAGTGCGGTGCAACCCTACGGTGCGTAGGCGCTGCCTGTGAGACACTTTCCTGCGCCAGCCTGCACCGCCGCGCCTGCGGGAATCCCGGCGCCCGGTGCGTCATGGGCTTGCCATGCCAAGGAGACAGCCATCATGAATTCGCCCGCCACCCCGGTCGCAGCGACCGCTGCGACCGTGCAGCCGGAACCGCGCATCGAATCGCTCAGCGCCATCACCCTCGCCACCGGCGATATGCCGCGCGCGGTGCGGTTTTATGAAGCGCTCGGTTTCCCGATAAAATTCGGCGGTCCGCGGGAAGCATTTACGTCGTTTGCGTTCGGCGGGTCGTATCTGAATCTGATCGTCGATGCGCGTGCGCCGGTCAACTGGTGGGGCCGCGTCATCATCCATGTCTCGGATGTCGACGCGCTCTATCGGAAAGCGCTGGCGGCAGGGCTGAAGCCGTCGCTCGAACCGTCCGATGCGCCGTGGGGCGAGCGATATTTTCACATTACCGATCCGGACGGTCACGAACTGAGCTTCGCAAAGCCGCTGCGCTAGCGCCGGGCCGGACGCGCAAAACTCGCTATCATGGTTGTCAGCCAGGTGTGCAGGCCGACGGTGCGCGCGGATCGTGCAAACCCGCTGCGAACGTCATGCAAACGTCGTGCAAGCGCGCGGTTGCCCGGCAAGTAACACGGCTGACACCTCGTGCTTCGATAATCGACGCATTTGTGCGCGCTGCGCTTGCGCCGCGCGCCTACCCATTTCCGTTGCCAGGAGAACCGCGATGAAAGAGCTGGATTCGAGACCCGAGGCCGAATTGCTGGCAGAGCGGCAGCGCCGTTTCGAGGAAGACCTCATCGATGCGTACGACGAGGAGCTCGAAATGGAGGTCGACGACCGCATTATCGACGGCTCGGACGGCTTCACGCCGGAGCATCGCGAGGCGCGCAAGATGTACTTCCGCGAGTTGTTCCGGCTGCAGGGCGAGCTCGTCAAGCTGCAGGACTGGATCGTACAGACCGGTCATCGGCTCGTGGTGATTTTCGAAGGACGCGATGCGGCCGGCAAGGGCGGCGCGATCAAACGCATCACGCAGCGGCTCAACCCGCGCGTGTGCCGCGTTGCGGCGCTGCCGGCGCCGAATAACCGCGAACGCACGCAGTGGTATTTCCAGCGCTACGTCTCGCATCTGCCGGCAGGCGGCGAAATGGTGCTGTTCGATCGCAGCTGGTACAACCGCGCGGGCGTCGAGCGCGTGATGAATTTTTGCAGCGACGAAGAGTACGAGGAATTTTTCCGCTCGGTGCCGGAGTTCGAAAAGATGCTCGCGAGAAGCGGCGTACAGATACTCAAATACTGGTTTTCGATCACCGACGAAGAGCAGGAAATCCGCTTCCAGAACCGCATCCACGATCCGCTCAAGCAGTGGAAACTGAGCCCGATGGATCTGGAAAGCCGGCGCCGCTGGGAAGCCTATACGCAGGCCAAGGAAGTCATGCTGCAACGCTCGCACATTCCCGAAGCGCCGTGGTGGGTCGTGCAGGCGGTCGACAAGAAGCGCGCACGGCTGAACTGCATTCATCATCTGCTGAGCCAGGTGCCGTATCACGAGATCGAGCACCCGAGTATCGAACTGCCTGCGCGGGTCTATAACGCCGAATACCTTCGCCAGCCGGTGCCGCAATCGATGATCGTGCCGGAAGTGTATTGACGTGTATTGATTGCCGGAACGGCGAAAACGGAAAAAGCTTCTAAGCGCCGATTTTTCGCCAGCGCTTCCGAGGGCCGGTCGCCTGACCGGCCCCGGCGGTTTAGAACACCATGCGGAACAACCAGTACAAGCCCGCGGCCAGCGCGATAGAAACCGGCAGCGTCAGCACCCACGCGAGGATCAGGCTGCGCACGGTGGCCCACTGCAAGCCGGAGCCGTTGGCCGCCATGGTTCCGGCCACGCCCGACGACAACACGTGCGTTGTCGAAACCGGCAAGCCATACGCGTCGGCCGCGCCGATCGTCAGCATGGCCACCATTTCAGCCGATGCCCCCTGGCCGTAGGTCAGATGCTGCTTGCCGATCTTCTCGCCGACCGTCACGACGATGCGCTTCCAGCCCACCATCGTGCCCAGACCCAGCGCGATGGCGACCGCAACCTTGACCCACGTCGGGATGAACTTCGTGGCGTGATCGGTTTGCGCCTTGAAGTTGTCGATGGCCTTGGCGTCGTCCGCGGAGAAGGCGGGTTGTTTGGCCTTGTCCATCAGACGGATCGCTTCTGATGCGACATACATATTGTTGCGCACGTTATCGACGAGGCTTTGCGGCACGGCCGCCATCGATCCCGATGCGCCGACCTGCTGGCCAATCAGACCGACCAGTTGCTGCAAGGCCGGCAACGTCGCGGGCGTCAATTGGCGGGTGCGGACATAGGCTTCCACATCGGCGCGCGGATTCGCGGAAGGCGGCGCGCCGTTGGTGTACTTGGCAAGCGTCGCCGAGACCTGCTGCGAGACCGCGAGGAAGGTTTGCGTTTCGGCCGGCGTAACCGCCTTGTTCAATGCATACGCTGTCGGCACCGTGCCGATCAGGATCAGCATGATGAGGCCCATGCCTTTCTGGCCGTCGTTCGAACCGTGCGCGAACGAAACGCCCGTGCAGGTCAGAATCAGCAGGCAGCGAATCCAGAAAGGTGGCGGTTCCTTGCCCTTCGGCTCGTTATACAAGGCCGGAATGCGCACCACGGCCTTCAGGATCAGCAGCAGCAAACCGGACGCCAGAAAGCCTACCAGCGGCGAAAACAGCAACGACTTGCCGACGCCGAGCGCCTGGTTCCAATCGACGCCGCTGGTGCCGGACGCGCCATGCAGCATCTGATTCATCAGGCCGACGCCGATAATCGAGCCGATCAGCGTATGCGAGCTCGACGACGGCAGTCCGAAATACCAGGTGCCGAGATTCCAGATGATCGCGGCGATCAGCAGCGCGAAGACCATCGCAAAGCCGGCGCTGCTGCCCACTTGCAAGATCAACTCGACCGGCAGCAGTTGCAGGATGCCGAACGCCACCGCGCCGGTTGAAGTCAGCACGCCGAGGAAATTCCATGCGCCTGACCAGACCACCGCAATGTTGGGTGCGAGCGAGTGTGTGTAAATCACAGTGGCGACTGCATTCGCGGTGTCATGAAAGCCGTTGACGAACTCGAAACCGAGTGCGATCAGGAGTGCGATGGCGAGCAGGAAATAAGGCAGGACAGAGATTTCGTGAACCGACTGCAAGTCGTCCAGCAAATGCGTGGCGCAATAAACGGCACCCACAGCGATCACAACCAGGAAAATGATGAGGCCGAGATTGCGCCCCTTTCCACTTGCAGCATCGGGTTGCGGGTACGAAAGTTCCGGCATGGCCTGTGCCCTCGAAGTTTGTCGCGGAGCATTCGATGCTGAGCGGGCCGTGTGTCGCAATGATGACAGCGGGTGCGACACCCATGCGGGACGGGGCCTGGAGGGAAGTTCGCGGAGATTTTCCGCGCACTGCGGGGGTGCATTACCAGAGGACCGGATCAACCCAGGCAGGCCGGGTTCGGTGTTTGTCGTGGCGCCGGATTCGATCACCCGGCGTTGTTGCGTCGCGTGTTCAGGCGCCTTCGTTGCGCCGTGGCGCGAGTCCGCGCAGCGTGACTGCGTCGCGCGTGTCGCCGGGTGGTTTCGCGACGCGTGTGCCGGTCGTCAGTTCGTCAACCGGCGATAGTGGCTCGACGGGAAAGCCGCGCCGTTGCCACGCGTCCAGGCCGCCTTTTAGTGCGCGAATCCGCGTGTAGCCGTTGCGGCGCATCCGTTCCGTGACGTCGACGGCAGTCGCGCTGTCCGGGCAGATGCAGTAAATGACGGTGTCATGGACGAGCAGCGCGCCGTCGATCTGTTCGGGCGAGTGCGGATCGAGCGCCAGCGCGCCGGGGATGCGGCGCGGCGCTTCATGCGCCAGCGCCTCTGGACGCGCATCCAGGACCATGGGCGGTGCGATGCGGCGCCATCCGGCGGGTGTGGCTTCCGGATCGGCATCCGGTGCTGCGGGTGCGAACCGCCGACGCTCGCGGCGCCGTTGCAGCAGGCGAAACGCCAGGTACACCAATGCGGCTGCCAGCAGGATATCGATGACCGTGCCGCCGCGTGCTCTGACGAACGCGAGCAGCATATGCAGCTGCCGTTCTGCCGCGGCGCCGCCGAGCAGCCAGAAGGTGGCCCACGCCGTCACGCCGGCGATGTCCCACGCTGCGTAGATGCGTGCATCGACGGCTGTCGTGCCCATCAATGGCGGGGTGATGAGCCCGAGCCCGGGGACGAACTTCGAGATCGACACGAGCGGAACGCCGAAGCGCTCGAATAGCGAGCGTGCTTTGCCGAGTTTCGAATCGATGGCGGGCGACAGCCGGCTGAGCGCGAAGATCAGTTTGCGGCCGTAGATGCGGCCCGCCGTGAACCACGCGCCATCGCCGATGAGCGCACCGAGCACGGCGGCGCCGAAGACCGGCCAGAAAGACAGCGAGCCGGCAGCGATTGCCGAGCCCGCGAACAGTAGCATTGGAACCGCGGGGATCGGCACGCCGAGGCGTGTCAACAGGACGTTCAGGAATACGACTGCGGCGCCCCAGGTTGAAACCGCCGAAGACGGAAACTCTACCAATTGGGATGCTCCTGCTGGTTGGGTTTTTGGGGTTTCGCCGTGGTGCGTGTGCTCCTGTCGGGGGGCTTTGCTGATGAGAATACTCGAAGGGAAGCGAGGTTGTTTTTTTGCCCTTCCGGTGGTGTGTGTCTGTGTGCCGCGCAGGCAAACAAACCAGGAAAAAACTACCGCCGCAGCTGTACAGCCAACAACCAGCGGCAAACGCTTACAAATTGCAATGCAAGTGATTCGCATTGACAGCGAAACCACGTTCGAGTCATCTATAAGACATCTGACGAAAGACCTGGCGTGATGGCCTCTAACCCATGCCTGGCGGGCTTCGGCCGCATTTAGGGCGTCTCTGGGATATGTTTATCTAGCAGCGGGTACTGGAAAACACGCATATACTCACGTGCGGGCCGTAAAAAGTAGTGCCGCGGGTCGCGCGGCATTTGCGCCGTTCGTCGCAACCTCGCTGGCTCAGCGCTACCAACGCTCTGTCTTTCATTTCACCAAGCAAAGCATTAAACATGTCCACGCCAAAGATCATCTATACCCTTACCGACGAAGCGCCTGCACTGGCGACTTACTCGTTGCTCCCGATCGTCAAGGCTTTCACGCGTTCGTCCGACGTGATCGTTGAAACGCGTGATATCTCGCTTGCCGGCCGGATCATCGCTGCATTTCCGGATTATCTGACCGCGGAACAAAAGGGTTCCGACGATCTGGCGGAACTGGGTGCGCTCACCACGCGCCCGGAAGCGAACATCGTCAAGCTGCCGAACATCAGCGCGTCGGTGCCGCAGCTGAAGGCCGCGATCACGGAACTGCGCGACCAGGGCTACAAGCTGCCGGCCTATCCGGACGAAGCGAAGACCGACGCTGAAAAAGACGTCAAGGCTCGCTACGACAAGATCAAGGGCAGCGCGGTGAACCCGGTGCTGCGCGAAGGCAATTCGGATCGCCGCGCGCCGTTGTCGGTCAAGAACTACGCACGCAAGCATCCGCACAAGATGGGCGCATGGAGCGCGGACTCGAAGTCGCACGTGGCGCACATGAGCGGCGGCGATTTCTACGGCAGCGAAAAATCCGCGCTGATCGCGGCGGCCGGCAGCGTGAAGATCGAATTGACGGCGACTGACGGCACGAAGACGGTCCTGAAAGAAAAAACGGCGGTGCTGGCGGGCGAGATCATCGACGCTTCGGTGATCAGCAAGAACGCGTTGCGCAGCTTCATCGAAGCGGAGATCGCCGATGCGAAGAGCAAGGGCGTGCTGTTCTCGGTGCACCTGAAAGCCACCATGATGAAGGTGTCGGATCCGATCATCTTCGGTCACGTTGTGTCGGTGTTCTACAAGGATGTACTGACAAAGCACGCGGACGCATTGGCGCAAGTGGGCTTCAATCCGAACAACGGCATCGGCGATCTGTACGCGCGCCTGAAAGTTCTGCCGGCCGAAACGCGTGAAGCGATCGAGGCGGATATCAAGGCACAGTACGAACAGCGCCCGCCGCTGGCAATGGTCAATTCCGACAAGGGCATCACGAGCCTGCACGTGCCGAGCGACGTGATCGTCGACGCGTCGATGCCGGCCATGATTCGCGAGTCGGGCAAGATGTGGGGCGCGGACGGCGCACTGCACGACGCCAAAGCGGTCATCCCGGACCGTTGCTACGCGGGCGTCTACCAGGCTGTGATCGAAGACAGCAAGAAACACGGCGCGTTCGACCCGGTCACGATGGGCACCGTGCCCAACGTCGGCCTGATGGCGCAAGCAGCGGAAGAATACGGTTCACACGACAAGACGTTCCAGATTCCAGCGAACGGTGTGGTTCGCGTGACCGATACGGCGGGTCAGGTTCTGCTCGAGCAGCCGGTCGAAGCCGGCGACATCTGGCGCATGTGCCAGGCCAAGGACGCACCGATCCAGGATTGGGTCAAGCTCGCGGTCAACCGCGCACGCGCTACCGGCACGCCCGCGATTTTCTGGCTGGACGCGGCTCGCGCGCATGACGCGCAGATCATCAGCAAGGTCGAGCGCTACCTGAAGAATCACGACACCAGCGGTCTGGATATCCGCATCATGACGCCGGTCGAAGCGACCCGTTTCTCGCTCGAGCGCATTCGCGCCGGCAAGGACACGATTTCGGTCACCGGCAACGTGCTGCGCGACTACCTGACCGACCTGTTCCCGATCATGGAACTGGGCACCAGCGCGAAGATGCTGTCGATCGTTCCGCTGATGGCAGGTGGCGGCATGTTCGAAACCGGTGCCGGCGGTTCGGCGCCGAAGCACGTTCAGCAACTGGTCGAAGAGGGTTTCCTGCGTTGGGATTCGCTCGGCGAATTCCTCGCACTGGCTGCGTCGCTCGAACACCTGAGCAATGCTTATCACAATCCGAAGGCGGCGGTCCTGGCCAAAACGCTGGATCAGGCGACCGGCAAGTTCCTCGATAACGACAAGTCGCCGGCGCGCAAGGTCGGCGGTATCGACAATCGCGGCAGCCACTTCTACCTGGCGATGTACTGGGCTGAGGCACTGGCCGCGCAAACCGAAGACGGGGCACTGCAGGCGCAGTTCGCCGGCGTTGCGAAGGCGATGGCCGACAACGAAGCGAAGATTCTCGACGAGTTGGGCGCAGTGCAAGGCAAGCCGGTGGATATCGGCGGCTACTATCGTCCGAGCGTTGAACTGACGAGCAAGGCTATGCGCCCGAGCTCGACGTTGAACCAGATCGTGGACGCTGTCGCCTAAAGTACTGAACGCGGTAAACACGACGATGGCGCTCGTGAGCGCCATCGTCGCTGCTACTTGGGCGTGCACGGCCGGCATGCCTGCCGCCATCACACGTGAACGATTTCCCAATCGCCGATTTTTTCCGGAATCTCGAGCGTCGACGTGTCGACTTCGGACAGATGCGGGCAGGTCAAGCCGCGCGCGAGGTCATCGGCCGCACGTTGCGGGCTGGAAAACTCACCGAGCGTCTCGTTGCCGAAGGTTGCCTCCCAACCATCCTGTCCCGGCAAAATGTAGAACGCTCCCTGCGTCGAACCAAAACGAAAGCCTTTCATTTTTAGTCTCCCAATTGCCATTAAAAATCGCGATATCGTGGCGGCTTCTTGCGGGCGGCGGGGACAAACTCAGCAGCGTTTTGGTCCTATCCGTTTCAACCCGACCGCATGAAGCGCTAACTCATGTGAAAGAGTCTACGTCAGCCGCTCGCGTCGCAAGGCGTTGTTAGACGGTTCATTCGATCAAAAAATATTGTTTAAAAACAACGACATGTGCGTGTCGTTTTGCAATGTGCAACGTGGGGCGACATTGCGAAATGGTGAATTTGTGCCTTGCACCACGATTTTTTACAGAGCAAGGCATCATGCCACATCGTGAAATTCAGGATGGTTGGCGTGACCTGATCCATCGCGGCGTCAAGACGAAGCGCAATCCTGCGCGCCATTCCTTAGACAAGAACCTTGCTGAGGAAAGCCAGCATCACGCTGTTGAATTGATCCGGCCTTTGTAGCGGCGCAAAGTGGCTCACGCCAGCAAGCAGAATCAATTCCGCGCCGGGAATGCTGCGGGCGAGATAGTCGGCATGTTCGTGTTTGATGAATTCGTCATGCTCGCTTTGCACGATCGCAATCGGCACACGAATCTCAGCCAGATCGCGCGCGGAATAATTGGGTTCGGTTTTCATCATCTCGCTGACCGCGCCGACAAACGCGTTAAAGTCGTCCGGCGTGGCCGACAGTTGCGCATAGTCTTTGGCATGCCGGCTGAAACACCGGTCGATGACCGGGCTCGGCGTGAATTCCATGGTGCCGCTGGGGTCCATGTTGCAGCCAAAGAAAAATACGCCCGCCACCCGCTCGGGCGCTTTCATGCCGAGGATCATGGCGACGCATGCGCCGTCGCTCCAGCCCACGATGGCCGCTCGTTCAAGCTGCAATGTGTCCATTACGGCCAGAACGTCGGACGCCATCAACTCATACATGTAGGGCCGTGAATCGCGCGTACTGCGGCCATGGCCGCGGCTATCGACGAGCACCACGCGATGCCCCGAGCTGACCAGCGCGGGCACCTGGTAGCCCCAGTTGCCGCTATGGCCGAGGCCGCCATGCAGCAGAATCACTGGAGAGCCGGCTCCGTACGTCGCGTACCGGATGCGCGCCCCATCGTGCTCTACGTCGCCCTGGTCGCTTGAAACAGGTAGAGGCGCGGCGCCATGTGCTTCGAAGTGTTCGAGGTCGTCGTCGTAGGATTTCATGTGGTACCTGGTTCCGGTTGTCTCGCGATCTGTTGGAGAATGCCATGCGGCGTGGAGCATTTCATTGCAAAAGTCGCCGAAGACGACGCTAGCCCTGCACGACCTCTTTACCTATACTCATCTCACTCTGGAAGGCGCCCCCAACTGCTGTCACACGAACAACACGGAGCCTCGCATGCCTGTAGCTTTGCGAAACGCGGCCTTGGCATTCCTGACCTGCTCCATGTTGAGCGCCGCCGTCTACGGACAAGACGACTCCAGATGCGATGCCGCACATTGCCATTCCCGCGGCCAACTCCTCGATCAACGCACCACACTACGCCTGAGCGCAGCCGCATTCTCGAAGCTGCTGGCTTCGACCGCCTCCGGCCAGCAACTCGCCCAGGTCGCCGGCGCCCCCGCCTGCAACGTGGAGATCGTGTATCTCCGCTACCGCACAATCGGCGCGGCAGGGAAACCGACCACCGCCAGCGCCGCCCTGATGATTCCCGGCGGACGTCCGGCTTGTAGCGGCGGGCGCCCGCTCATGCTCTACGCGCACGGCACCACCGCCTATCGCAACTACAATATCGCCGACGTGACGCAAAGCGATCCTGCCAACGGAGACGGCGCGTCGGAGGGCATCAGCGTCGCTGCCATGTACGCAGCCCAAGGCTATATCGTGGTGGCGAGCAACTACGCCGGCTATGCCGGCTCCGATCTGCCGTACCACCCCTACCTGAACGCCGACCAGCAAGCGGCCGATATGATCGACTCGCTTCGGGCGGCGCGCATCGCCTTGAGCGAAGCGAAGACGGAAAGGCCTGAGAGGTCGGGCCGAAAAACGCGGGAAAACGGCAAGCTCTTTGTCACCGGCTACTCGCAAGGCGGCTTCGTTGCAATGGCGACGCATCGTGCGCTGCAGGCCGCGGGCGTCACCGTGACAGCTGCCGCGCCGGGATCGGGGCCCTACGCGCTCGCCGCCACGGCCGACGCGCTTATCGAAGGCGAGGTGAACCTGGGCTCGACGCTGTTCACGACGCTGATCGTGACGGGCTACCAGCATGCGTACCAGAACATCTATCGCAAGCCCGGCGACTTTTACGAAGCTGCCTACGCGCCCGGCATCGAGAATCTGCTGCCCAACGTGAGGCCGCTCGACACCCTGTTTGCGAAGGGGAAACTGCCTGCGACGCAACTCTTTAGCAGCGTTCCTCCCGCCCCGCAGTTCGCTTCCATGACGCCGCCGACCTCGCCGCCCCTCGCGCCGGCCGCACTGACGCCGCTGTTTGCTTCAGGGTTCGGCAGTGCAAACCTCGTGCGCAACGAGTATCGCCTGAGTCTTCTCGAAGACGCGTCCGCCAATCCTGATGGCGCCTTCCCCAATGCAACCGTTGCCTTGGCGCCGGCAGCCAATCCGACCCACCCCTTGCGTCAGGCATTCAAGCGGAACGATTTGCGAAACTGGCTTCCGCGTTCGCCGGTTCTGCTCTGCGGAGGCCAGTCGGATCCCACGGTATTCTTCTTCAACGCACAGATCGAACAGGCCTACTGGCAGAACGCCAAAGTGCCGGCGGGGCTTACGTCCGTGCTGGATGTCGACTCTCCGATCTCCGGACCCAACGACGCTTACGCCCCGATCAAGCGGGGTTTTGCGCTCGCGAAATCGACGCTCGCCAGCCAGGCCGTTGCTGCAGGCGCCACCGACGGCGGCGCCTCCGCAGTGCTTCAGGCCTATCATGGCGAACTCGTCGCGTCGTCCTGCATGGTCGCCGCACGGGCGTTCTTCGCGAACTTCTAGGCGCGCCGCCAACATCCGAACCGCCTGGCAGACTTTATTGGCCGAACAGCGGCAATCGACCGGCATGCGGCGGCGTTCCGACGCCGACGGGGCGTCGTGGCACGCTTTTTGTCGCTGTCACGTCGAACCTGCTTTTCGGCTGTTGCTTCCCTATACTTTGAACAACTAAGACAGCAAGCCAATCAACTGATCATTGATCGTGCTTTCAGATCGATCCGGAGCGAACACGCGACGATCTGTTCCTCACGGCGCAGCGGCACATCGAGTGCGGTGGATCGCGGGAGCGCCAATCTGGAGCGAGACATGAGCCAGTCAGTATCCGCCGGGGCCAAGGCTGGCCATCCCGGCGAGCCCGCGCCTCACCGGCCGGCGATGCCAGCGCTCGCACTTGCAGCGCTGGGTGTCGTGTATGGCGACATCGGCACCAGCCCGCTCTACACGCTGCAGACGGTGTTCGATCCGGCCGATGGACTCACACTGAATGCACTGAACGTGGTCGGCATTGTGTCGTTGATCGTCTGGTCGCTGATTGTCGTCGTCTCGCTCAAGTATGTCGCGCTGATTCTGCGCGCGAACAATCACGGCGAGGGCGGCATCATGGCGCTGCTGGCGCTCGCTGCTTCGTCAGTGACGGCACGGCCGCGGCTGCGTCGTACGCTGCTGGGCGTCGGCATCATGGGCGCAGCGCTCTTCTACGGCGACAGTGTGATCACGCCGGCAATCTCGGTGCTGAGCGCGGTCGAAGGTCTGGAGGTCGCCGCGCCGTTTCTGAAGACGTACGTGATACCGGTGACGCTGGTTGCGCTGGTCACGCTATTCGTGATGCAGAAGCGCGGCACAGCCGGCATCGGCAATATCTTCGGACCTGTGATGGTGCTCTGGTTCATCGTGCTCGCCGTGGTGGGCGCGGTCAATATGACGAGGGCGCCCGCGATACTGGTTGCGCTCGATCCTTTCACCGGGCTCGCATTCTGTCTGCGGCACCGGTGGCTGGCCTTCGTTGCGCTGGGTGCGGTGGTGTTGTCGTTGACGGGCGCCGAGGCGCTCTATGCCGACATGGGGCATTTCGGCGCGAAGCCGATCAGGTTGACCTGGTTCGGCCTGGTGTTCCCGGCGCTCGCGTTGAACTACCTGGGGCAGGGCGCGCTGCTGCTTGACGAACCGGGAGCGCTGCAGAATCCGTTCTACCGGCTGTTTCCGCAATGGGCGCTGTATCCGATGATCGTGTTGTCGACGATCGCGACCGTCATCGCGTCCCAGGCTGTCATCTCGGGTACGTATTCGATGACGAAGCAGGCGATGCAACTCGGCTTCCTGCCGCGCATGAACGTCGTTTATACGTCGGAAAGGGAAATGGGGCAGATCTACGTGCCCGGCATCAACTGGACATTACTTGCTGCCGTCGTGGCTGCGGTGCTCGGCTTCGGCTCATCGACGGCGCTCGGCTCCGCATACGGTATTGCCGTGACCGGCACGATGCTGATCACAACACTTCTCACGTTCTTCGTCGTGCGCTACGCGTGGCACTACAACTGGCTGCTGTGTGTTTTCGCCACGGTATTTTTCTTCGTCATCGACGCGACGTTCTTCTCCGCGAATCTGCTGAAGCTGAAGCAGGGCGGCTGGTTCCCGCTTCTGATCGGGCTGATCATCTACACGATCATGGCGACATGGGGACGCGGCTGGGAGATGATGCGTGCCGAAGCGCGCGTGAGGGCCGGGACGACGCCTCTCAAGCCATTCCTGGCGAAGCTGCTGGCCCGCTCGCCGATGCGGGTCGGCGGTACGGCGATCTTCCTGTCGGCTGATCCTGATGGCGTGCCGCACTCGCTGATAAACAATCTGATGCACAACCGCGTGCTGCACGATCGCGTGGTTTTCGTGACGGTGAATAATGAGGAGATACCGTGGGTTCCGGCGAGCGAGCGAGTGACCGTGCACCCGCTCGACTCAGACTGCTACCAGATCACGATCACCTATGGCTTCATGGATGAGGTCGATCTGCCGCGCGCGCTGAAGGCGTCGGGTCTCACCTTCGACTCAGCGGAGACGTCTTATTTCCTCAGCCGGGCGACCGTGGTGCCCACGCGCGACAGCGGCATGGCGATGTGGCGCGAGCGGCTGTTCGCGGTCATGCTGCACAACGTCGGCAACGTCGCGGCTTATTTGAAGCTGCCTGCCAATCGGGTCATCGAGTTGGGCGCACGCGTGGAAATCTGATGCGCTACGCCTCACACGATGTGCGCCGCTCGCGATGCGGGGCCGCGTGCCCGCGTCAGCGCGGCTTGTTCGCTGCGTCTTCGGCCGCGGCGCGCAGGCGTTCTTCCTGGGCCTGCAGTTCGGGCGTGAATTCGGCGCCGAAATCGGCGGCCTCGAACAGCGGGCGGATTTCGATCTCCGATTCTCCTTCCATGGGATTGGGGCAGCGCCTGACCCATTCGACGGCTTCCTCCATCGACTTGACTTGCCACAGCCAGAACCCGGCGACGAGTTCCTTGGTTTCCGCGAACGGTCCGTCGATCACGGTCCGCTGACTGCCCGAGAAGCGCACCCGTTTGCCTCTCGCGCTCGGGTGCAAGCCCTCACCCGCGAGCATCACGCCTGCCTTGACGAGTTCTTCATTGAAATTGCCCATTGCGGTAAGCAGTTCCGTGCTGGGCATTTTGCCGGCCTCTGACTGGCTTGTAGCCTTCACCATCACCATGACTTTCATCGTCGTTTCTCCTTGAGTGAGTTGTGCGAGCCGCACGGCCCCGAAGTCGATTCAGGATCGACTGGCGGCTCTGATACTACGACGAATCGGGCTACCTGAAATCGACGCCGATTTCAAAAGATTGGGTGCACGCGCACGCTATTCCCTCGGTCTTCTCATTGGGATTGACGTACCGGGAGAGATGGCCCTGACATCCGCGCATCGCGAATCGCACGGAGAGCGTTTTGTCGCGATGCCGGAATCTGCGGGAAGCTAGCTGCCTCGGTGGCACGCGCCGTCGTTGCCTTGGGCCGTGCCGTTTCCGCCAGCAGCTAGTGCATGACCATTCTGAATTCATCGAGACCCAGCTTGATGGGCTCCGCTGGCTTCAAAGATTGTTTGAGCTCCGCCACCTTCAATATTTCAAGCTGCGCGTCTTCGAACGCGATCAGAAGGTCCATTCGCCGCCCGCTCGCGGCCCCGCAATATCTGATCAGTGCCTCAGCGCTCACCTCGAAGATCTGGGCACGATCGTCGAAGCACACGCGAAACGCGACGGTCGCGCATTCCGTGACACAGGGTCTGAATCCTTCATCGAGATATACCGACATGGCGATCTCCCAACATACACCCGAACGGTCAGTATGACGGCGGGTCAATTTCTGGTGTGTGGGAAAACCGGCATTAGCCCTGCGAATTTGCTTGCCCAGCACGGCGGCAGGCAAACCAGCGCCGCAATGTCCTCGGCTCCTGCACGACCTCGGCGACCTCGGCGACCTCGCGCCACCACCGCTCACCGCGGTGCGGTGCGGCCAGATCCAGCCGCTCGCCCATGCGCGGCGTCGCGAGCGGAATGCCACGCGCGGCGGCGAGCCCCATCACGCGCTCGAACGGTTCCTGCCAGTGATGCATCGCCAGATCGAACGTGCCGTTGTGAATCGGCGCCAACCAGCGGCCGCGCAGATCGAGGTGCGCCTGGACGGTTTCGTCCGGCAGCATGTGAACGTACGGCCATTGGGCGTCGTAGGCGCCCGTTTCGAGCAGCGCCACGTCGAATGGACCGAGCCGCTCGCCGATCGTCCTGAAACCGTCGAAGTAGCCCGTGTCGCCGCTGAAGAACACGCGCAGATCGCCGTCGACGATGACCCACGAGGCCCACAAGGTGCTATTGCCGTCGAAAAGACTGCGGCCGGAGAAATGCTGGGCAGGTGTCGCGGTGAACGCCACACTGTCGATCTCTACACCCTGCCACCAGTCGAATTGGAGCACTTGCGACGCGTCGATACCCCACTCGATCAGCCGGTCGCCGACGCCCAGCGGCGTCAGAAACACGCTCGTTTTACGGGCGAGTGCGAGCACCGTCTCGCGGTCCAGGTGGTCGTAGTGGTCGTGCGACAGAATCACGCCGCGCAGTGGCGGCAAGTCGGCGAGCGCAATGGGCGGGGCATGAAAGCGTTTTGGACCGAACCGCTTGAACGGCGACGCACGTTCGGCGAAGACCGGGTCGGTCAGCCAGAACTGACCGCGCAGTTTGAGCAGCATGGTCGAATGCCCGAGACGATACAGACTGCGCTCAGGCGCCGCGTCAAGCTGTTCGCGTGTCAACGCATCGACGGGCAGGGTGCTTGCCGGCGCAGTGCCGTCCGGTTTGTTGAGCAACACATTCCACGCGATGCTCAACATTTTGCCGATTCCTTCGACGGGCCGCGGCTTGACATTACGAAAGCGCTCGCCGTCATGCTGAGCCGACGAGTCGAATGATTCACGCCCGCGTCGCGCTGCTGTCAGGCCCAAAGCGCGGCGGATAGAACCGGTGAACGATGTCATGTAAGGCGTCCCGAGGCAGAAAGTAGACTGTGCAGTGTAGTTTATTGCCAAGAAAAGTAAACTGCCCGGTGTAAAATTTGGCTATGAATACCTGTGATACCCGTCTACGCCTGACCGACCGCAAGCGCGCCGCCGTGATCAGCGCGGCCATCGAAGAATTTCTCGGCGCCGGCTTCGACGCAACCAGCATGGACCGCATCGCAGCCCGCGCGAGCGTCTCAAAGCGTACGGTCTACAATCATTTTCCAAGCAAGGAAGCACTGTTCGCTGCCATCCTGCGGCAGTTGTGGGACGCGAGTGACACGGCAGAGGCACCCGCTTATTCCGGCTCTCAGCCGTTGCGCTCGCAATTGCTCCAGTTGCTGTTGAAAAAGCTGAGTCTTTTAAATGACGAGGCATTCCTGTCGCTCGCGCGCGTTGCGATCGCGGCAGGCATTCATTCGCCGGAGCGCGCGCGCGACATGGTGGCCCGCATGGGTGAGCGCGAAGAAGACTTGACCGTGTGGATACGTGCAGCCACTGCCGACGGCCGTCTCAAGACAGCGGACCCGATGTTCGCCTCGCAGCAGTTGCAGGGCCTTGTGAAAGCGTTCGCTTTCTGGCCGCAGGTGACGATGGGGCAGCCGCCTCTCAGCAAAGAGGAACAGAAGCAGGTAGCGGAATCCGCCGCCGATATGTTTCTTGCGCGCTACGCGTGATTGATGCGCGATTTTGGGTGGCATCGTGACGAGCGCGCCTTGAAGGTTGGTCAGGCGGACGCCCTCGCCAGCTTCTCGTCCGCTACGGTTTGTCCGCGCAACCGGTCATATTCGGCTTTGTCGATAGGAACGGCGTCGGGCTCGCCGAGCCGGCTCATCGGGATGCGATACGTCTCGCGTGCGCTCCATGCCGCGAGTGCCGCGATGATCGTCACGCCCAGCGTGATCGAGCCGACGGTGAGCGGAATGTTGGCCGATCCCGGCGGCGCGACAGTCGCGAACAGCGCCGGCAGCAGCGCGGTGATGAGCGTGCCGACGTTCTGCGCGATCGCCATCGCCGAAACGCGCGAGCGCGTCGGGAAGAGTTCCGGGTAGAAGCTCGGAAAGATCGCGTTATAACCCTGGTAGACGATTCCCCACATCAGCAGCGACACGATGAACGCGAGCGGCACGTTATGGATGCTGATCGCGTAGAGATAGCCGAACGAAAGCAGCCCCGAGCCGATCGCGCCGACTGCGACAGGCAGTTTTCGGCCGATGCGGTCCGACAGATTGCCGACGAACGGAATCACCAGCACCGCGACGATATTGCCAACGACTGGAATCCACAGATACACGCTCTTGTGAAAGCCGATACCGTATGCGGCCTGCACCGCGTAGGCCGCGCCGAAGATCGTGGCGACGACGGGGATCACGTTCATCAGCGCCATGCAGACGACACGGATCATGTCCCTCCAACCGTACTTGAACGCTTCCCTGATCGGCGCCTTCGGCACTTCGGCTGCGCCGGCTTCCTTGGTAAACGCGGGCGTTTCCTCGACTTCACGGCGGATGATGTAGCCCGCGACCAGTACGCCAGCGGAGAGCAGGAACGGAATGCGCCAGCCCCACGAATTGAATGCGTCTTCCGGCATGAAATACGCGAGCGGCAGGAAGACGGCCGCAGCGAGAATCTGCCCGGCCTGCACGCCCTGCAGTGTGAAGCTCGCGTAATACCCGCGGCGGCCGAATGGCGCGTGTTCGAGAATCATCGAACTCGCGCCGGAGATTTCTCCTGCCACCGCGAAGCCCTGGATCAGACGCACGATGACGAGAAGCGTCGGGGCGAGCATGCCGATCTGTTGATACGTCGGCAGGAGACCGACGGCCATCGTCGATGCGCCCATCAGGAACATGCACACGAGGAGCACGGTTTTGCGGCCGTGCGTGTCGCCCCAGTGTCCAAGGAAGAACGCGCCGATCGGCCGTGCAACGTAACCGACGCCATAGGTTGCCAGCGACGCGATGATCGCCACTTTCGGATTGCCTGACGGAAAGAACAGCTGCGGGAAGATCAGCGCCGCGGCCTGCGCATAGATGAAGAAATCGTAGTACTCCAGCGCCGAGCCGATCCAGCCGCTCGCGGTCGCCCTTTTGGTCTGCTTGCGGTGATGTTGCACGTCGTCCGGGCTGGATGCTCCTTGCGATTGGGCTTCCATGTCGTCTCCGATATTGATTTGTTGAGGCCGGGCGTTCTTCGGCTTCTTTGTTCCGATCAAAAGCGCTCGGTCGGTGAGGTGCTGGGACCCATATTGATCCAAGTCTGTTGTGTGTGGAATAGTCTTCAATATCGTGTGGGATGAAATTCCGCTCGGTGTTTACCCGGCGGGTGACACGCAAACCGAGACAGGCGTGGCAAGTCCTCCGCCGGCCTGAAGTCGGATGGCTTGGCGCAATGACTCGATCAGGATTGCAAATAGATTGTCGGCGCTGTACGCAGTGGGTACGACTGACCATGAAGGCCCGGTGCAGTCTGCGCCGGCGGCAAGACACCACAGGCGGCGGGCCGTGTACCGATGTCCGCTCGCTAACGGTAGCGCCAGGCCAACGTGCACTGATGGGAGAAGGACATGTCACAGCATAATCGCCCGTTGTCGCTTGCCGCATTGACGGTCATCGAATTGACGCCGCCGCAGATGGTCCAGTGCGCTGCCGACGCCGGCTACGATTTCGTCGGTTTGCGGCTTCTGCCCGCTACGGATCAAGAGGTGCGTTACGACTTCGTTGGCGATACGCGATTGAAACGCGAGACGCTGGCGTGTCTGAAGGACACCGGTATTGGCGTGCTCGATGCCGAGATCCTGCGCCTCAAGCCCGATACCGACGTGGCGGCCTACGAGCCGATGCTCGAAACGGCGGCCGAGCTTGGCGCGCGTTACGTGCTAGTCGCGGGCAACGATCCCGACGAAGCGCGTACCGCCGATAACCTGGCGAAGCTATGCGAGCTTGCCGCGCCCCTCGGACTCACGCCGTCGATCGAACCGATGCCATGGACCGATGTCAGCAACATCACGCAAGCCGCGCGTATCGTGAAGGCAGCGGGGAGGGCGAATGCTACCCTGCTCGTCGATCCGATCCACTTCGATCGCGCGGGTTCGTCGACCGACGAACTGCGTGCGTTGCCGCGCGAATACTTCCGCTACCTGCAGTTCTGCGACGCACCCGCCGAGCGTCCGAAGGACCTCGAAACGCTGCTCTATCAGGCGCGTTGCGAGCGGCTGATTCCGGGCGAGGGCGACCTCGATCTGGCCGGAATCCTGCGTGCGCTGCCGGATGATCTGCCGATCAGCCTCGAAGTGCCGATGGAACGTTGGGCGAAGGCGGCGAACGCCACTGAGCGCGCGCGGAAGCTTCGCCAGGCTACCCTTGCCGTACTCGATACGACTTACGGTCCAGACTGATCGCTGACTCAATGGGGGCACCAAACAGTCAGTGGCTCGCGATTCCATTGCCTAAAATCAGGTTACGCGCGGAACGCTTTCGAGCAACGCGATCGCGGTAGCGTTCGCGGCCTGTCTGCGCGTCTGGATCCCGACTCGCACCAATCGTAAGGGGAATCGTCATGGCGACTTATGTGGTTCTTGCACAATTCACTGATCAGGGAATACGCAACATCAAAAACAGCCCACAGCGGGCCGATCAAGCCGCGGAGCTGGCCAGGAGTTTCGGTTGTGAAATGAAACAGATCTATTGGACGTTAGGCGAATATGACATTGTCACGATCGTGGAAGCACCGGATGAGCAAAGCTTCATGTCATTCGGCTTCGCGCTCGGTTCTGCAGGCAATGTCCGCACGCAAACGCTTCGTGCGTTCACGAAGAACGAATTCAGCGCGAGTCTTGCCAAACTCCCATAAATCAGGCCGGTATCCGGCACGCGAACCGTTTTCTTTCCGCGACTGTATCTCTGGAGGTCACTATGAAAGCGAAGGCAAACGACAGCGATGAAGTGCGCGCTTTCGTGCAAACGGCCGAGCAGTCTGGCGCCTATGTGTGGGTCATCACGCTGGTCGACTTTGGGTCACAAAAGGTCAAACGTTCGCTCGTTTCGGACGAAACATACGCCATGCGCGCTGCTGCTCAAGACGCCGGTGACGCCTATCTGAAAGCGCTCGAGGAAGACCGGTAGCCAGGGCGGCGGGCGCCTTGTTTTCGTACGTGGACAGACTAAAGTTGTTGGATCAGAGGCGGGGGCCGGAAGAGGAGGAAGCCAATGTCCACTACGCAAGGTCCTTCTGAATCGCCTTTCGCGGTGTCCGTCGAAGCAGGTCGCTACCGCGTCACTCGACCAGCAGGCGCGAGCGATGTGATCGACCTGCTGCAGAAAAAAAATATCCAGATCGTCGATCTGAAATTCACCGACTTACCCGGACTCTGGCAGCACTTCTCGATCACACTTCCCGAAGTTCACCCGGACCTCTTCGGCGCCGGGATCGGCTTCGACGGCTCGTCGATTCGCGGCTTTCAGGAGATCCACGAATCGGACATGCTGCTCAGACCCGATCCGGCGACTGCCTTCGTCGATCCGGTTTGCGACACGCCGACTCTGTCGCTCATCTGTGATGTCGTCGATCCGGTGTTGCAGCAGCCCTATTCGCGCGATCCGCGCTATGTGGCGAAAAAAGCGGAGAACTACCTGCGCCAGACCGGAATTGCGACGACATGCTATTTCGGACCCGAACTGGAGTTCTTTATCTTCGACTCCATCCGCTTCGGCCAGGACCAGCATTGTGGCTTCTACTATGTCGACTCGGCCGAAGGCGACTGGAACGCAGGTCGCGACGAGGGCGCGTACGGCGGCGGCAATCTCGGCTACAAACAGCGCTACAAGGAAGGTTATTTCCCGGTGCCGCCTCACGACACGCTGCAGGAGATCCGCTCGGAGATCGCGCTGACGCTGCAGCAGGCCGGCGTACAGATTGAAGTGCATCACCACGAGGTAGCGACGGCAGGCCAGAACGAGATCGACATGCGCTTTGCAACGCTCACGCGCATGGCCGACAACGTGATGATCTACAAGTATGTCTGCAAGAATGTCGCACGCCGCCACGGGAAGGTGGCAACTTTCATGCCGAAGCCGCTGTTTGCCGACAATGCAAGCGGCATGCATTGTCACCAGAGCTTGTGGAAAGACGAACAGAATCTGTTTTACGACGCAAGCGGTTGGGCGTTGACGTCCGACATGTGCCGCTGGTACATCGGCGGCTTGCTGCAACATGCGCCGGCGCTGATGGCTTTTTGCGCGCCCACCACTAATTCATACAAGCGCCTGGTCCCGGGGTACGAGGCGCCCGTCAATCTGGCGATGTCACAGCGCAACCGTTCGGCCGCGGCGCGCATCCCGATGTATTCGGATTCGCCGAATGCGAGGCGCGTCGAGTTCCGCTGTCCGGACCCGTCGGCCAATGCGTACCTCGCTTTCGCGGCGATGCTGATGGCCGGTCTCGACGGAATTGAAAACAGGACCGATCCGGGCGATCCGCTCGACCGGAACATCTACGACCTTCCGCCAGAAGAAGCCAGCAATATCCGGCAGGTTCCGGGCTCGCTCGATACGGCCCTCGCCGCACTGGAGGGCGATAACGCCTTTCTGCGCAAAGGCGATGTTTTTACCGAAGACGTGATCCAGACCTGGATCGAATACAAACGCAAACGCGAGATCGACACGATCAAACTGCGTCCGCATCCGTGGGAGTTTTATCTGTATTTCGATACTTAAAATGACCGGCGAGCCGGTCATGGCCCGTGTGGGAGGTTTTCGTACTGACAATACGCAGTGCAGCCGCCGCCGGAGTTCGTGCAAACAGGTTGCCACCCGGCACCGCATCGGGGTGACTATACTCGAAGAGGTCGCCTTTGATTCAGGTGTGCCAGGCTTCAGGCGGTAAGCTCCAAACGGGATATCGCCGCGGCCGGGCCTGGTTGCGGGGAGAAACGTATGTTCAAGCATCTACTGGTACCGACCGACGGCTCGGCGCTCTCTGAAGCCGCCGTTAATATGACGGTGAAGCTCGCCGTGGAAAGCGGAGCCAAAGTCACGGGGCTCCATGTCATTCCGGAATTTCGCGTCCTCGCGTATGGCACGGAGATGATCGCGGACAACGAGGAGCGTGTCATTCAGGTTGCCCGCCAGCGTGCGGATGACTACCTCGCGGTCATCACCCAAGCTGCCGCGCAAGCAGGTGTCGAGTGCGCTACGGTTGCCATGAATCGTGCACACCCGTACGAGGCGATTATCAGCGTTGCAGAACAACGCCACTGTGATCTCATCGTCATGGCGTCCCACGGTCGAAGCGGCATGCGGGCATTTTTGCTCGGCAGCGAGACCCAGAAGGTCCTGACGCACAGTCAGATCCCGGTCCTCGTCGTCCGGCAGCCGACGAAAACCGGCCACGGCGCGACTTGAGACGGTTGAACGTCCCGGGAGTCGCGCCGCGCCGGTTGTGTGCCGCTCGCTGCCGCGGATGACGGCTTTGCGTGCTTAGAAGTGATCGTGTCCGCGATCGAAGCCGGGCAGCGTGCGTGTGCCCTCGATCGCCACCGAATGCAGCAGTTCGGGTTCGATGTCGAGCATGCGCAGGATCGTCGGCGCGACCTGCGTCGTCAGCACCGGGTCGTCGACGGTCCGTCCAGCGTGATGGGCGCCGGGCATGTAGACCACCAGACCGAGATGGCTGTCGTCGGGCGCGTTGCCGCCGTGTTCCTCGTCCTTGGTCTTACTCGACGTATAGATCACGCCCGGGTTCGGCTGCACGATGATATCGGGCGTGCGTCCGCTCGCGGGATCGCCGAACCGGGCAGCGATCTGCGGGCCGTACAGAATGTACGCTTGCGAACCATCCGCGCAAATGCCGGGCGCATTGCAGCTCAGGTTGGCTTTCAGCGTTTTCACCACCGCTGACAACTGACTTTGATCGCGCAACCAGATCAGGCCGACGTCGTCGGTCTGCGCCATGCCCGTATTGACGAGGCCCGTCCCGTCGTTCAGATTGCCGCTGGTCGTGTTGAATTGCCCAAAGTTGCCGTTCGGATCCAGATAATTGTTTGCTTCAAGCAGCTTCGTGAGCGTGTCGCCGTTCTTCACCAGCTTGGAATGATCCGTCGGGGACTGGCCATGCTTCGCTGTGACGATGATAGCGGTCGACGAGTAAAGGTTGCGCTGCTTGAGCTTGGAGACGATACGGCCCAAGGCGTTGTCGATGTAAGCGATCGCCCCCGTCACCTGCGCGCCCGGCGTAAAGCTGGCGTCCAGATAGCCGCCACCATTTGCCATCAGCGCTTTTTGTGCGACGCTCAAGGTCTGGAAGTTGGTGCCGAAAACGGTAGGCACGTCGGCGCCGGATTTACCGGTCGAATCCTTGCCGTCGATTTCGTTGATCAGCGACTGCACATGCAGATCGTCGAACTGTTCCGTGTGCGTGTAGACATCGGTGTAGTTAGTTTGAGTAGCCGGATCGATCGAGTTGATCTCGGTGCGGGAAAGATCGTCGACGCCTTTGCCCGACGGTCCGTTGAGCCAGTCGTAGCCCCACGCATGCTTGTCCGCCCAGGCGGTTCGAGCATTTTTAACGTTTTGCTTGACCACCTCGAAAATCGTGTTCGTCTTCACATAGTTGTGCGGATACACGGGCGTACAGACGCCGTTGATCAACGCGTTCGGGATGGCCTGCGGATTGAATGCGCCGCCGCCGTCGAGATGCGTCAGCGCACCGCCGTTCTCGCCATCGATGCCTGTAGTTTCGTCGAACACGACATTCCAGCCCTGCTTGCCGGTGCAATGGGTATCGGTTGGGGCGTAGAGCGTGCGGTCATAAGACACGTCATAGAACAGGCCCGCTGACTTCGGCGAGCCGCCCGTGACTAATGCGGCGAGACCCGGGAACGAATCCGATAGGCCAGGCGTGTGGGCGTTGGTGTACGTGGTGCCGGACTTCGCCAGCAACGCGATATTGGGACACGTGTTCGAACCGATACAGCGTGCGACATCCTGCTCGTGCAACCCGTCGAAGCTGATCAGCAGCACGTGTTTTGCTGCGTCGTGATCATGTTCGTTCGCATCACGCGCTGCTGCGCCTGGCGCATGCAGGCCGGCGAGCACGACAATGCCGGCGCCGACGGCACCCTGTACACGCGTCCATCTCCTGATCGTCTTCATGTCCTGTCCTATGAAAGTAGTCACGAAATATCTGGTAGTGCTAGATGACTGTGCAACGGAATTGAGTCGTGGAGATGAACCGGTTCTTTCGATTCGCTAACGTAAGAGCGGGCTGGTGCATTGGCCAAAAAAATTCGCATAACGCTGTGGTTTGGCGATTCGGGTTTGCACTGAAGTCGCGGTAACCAATCTTTCATCAAGCGCTGCTACGGTGACCTGGCTGCACAGCTAGTCCGTCTGCGAAGCATTCCCCTATACGTCCGGAAACTACTCATGAAAAAGACTCCCGTTCGCAAGATGATTCGCCGCTCGTCGCTCGCGCGGCCAGCTCCGACAGTCGCACTGGTACTCTGCGCCGCCAGTTTGAGCGCGCATGCCCAGCAGTCCGAAGTCCACGGCGAAGGCCGCTTCGAGCCGGGCTTGCTGGTCGTCAGTCGAAGCGTGTACGACAACGTGTCAAGCAACGTTCAGGTGGGTGCGATCCTGCCGCCGAATTGCGGGAGCACTCAGGGAGGGTGTAGCGCGGCTACTGGCGCGCCGAACGACGGCACTTATCCCTACGTGTGGAACAAAGCGTCGACCGCAATGGTCATTTCCGCTTTACCGGGACGAATGCGTATAGCGGCAACAATGGACGCTCTGCGATCCTGAATAATCGCAATGGCCAGGATGTTTTCTACACGGCCGGCAACGCGGGTAACGGTGCCAACCCTCAACCCGTCGGTGTGATTCTCGGTGCCGGCGCGCAATTGATCGACCCGGCGAAACAGCATGAGGCGCAGCAGGATCCGGGGACGCCTGCGCCGGTCGCCAGTTTTTCGGTTACCGAACTTGGCGCGTCGGCGGACAAGATCGGCAAGGACGATAACTTCCGCGGCATGACGGTATTCAACAACGTCCTCTACTTTACGAAGGGCAGCGGCAGCAACGGTGTGAACACGGTGTACTTCGTCGATACCACGGGAACGGCATGCCCGTCAGGTGTCGGTGTGCCGTCCGCCAATGCGACCTTGCCCAGCAAGCCGCTTGCTTACGACGCCGCCACGCTGCAGACCAGCGGACTACCGAACAATATGTGCGTGCTGGCCGGCTTCCCGTCGACGCCCAACAAAAAAGCGACTTCGCTTTCCTACCCATTTGGTCTCTGGTTCGCCAATGCCACGACGCTCTATGTGGCCGACGAAGGCGATGGCTACACCGGCGGCTCGGACCTTTTCACGCATGCTGGCGCGCAGACAGGCGCCGGTCTGCAGAAGTGGGTGTACAACGCCGGCGCGAAAAAGTGGACGCTCGCGTACACGCTTCAGGCGGGTCTGAACCTGGGTCAGCAGTACACGGTGCCCGGCTATCCGAGTGGTTCCAATGCGGCGACTGGATTGCCGTGGGCACCGGCAACCGATGGCCTCCGGAACCTGACCGGCCGTGTCGAAGATGACGGCACGGTCACTATCTGGGCGATTACGTCGACCGTCAGCGGTAACGGCGATGTGGGTGCGGATCCGAATAAGCTGGTTGCAATTCGCGACATACTCACGAATACGAGCGCTTCCGGTGCGGCTCGCGAGAAATTCGTGGCGTTGCGCAGCGCGGCCTTTGCGGAGGTGTTGCGTGGGGTTTCGTTCACGCCGGGGACTGAAGGGGATCAGCGTTTCTGAAGCGCCGGTAGCGTGACGAAGTTGAGCCGCAGCGCATGAAAATGTATGCGGCTCAACCGGTCGTCACGCGTCACGGGTCAACGCATGTTGCCGGTGTGGCCCAGCGAATAGCGCCCGGGCTGTGGCCAGACGGTGAGGCCGTGCGGTTCCGCGCCGACCGGAATGGACCTGACCGCGCCGGTGGTCGTGTCGATCGCGTAGACCACGTCGTCGAACCGGCCGGACAGCCACAACATCTTGCCATCCGCGCTGACGTTGCCCATATCGGGACTGCCGCCGCCCGGAATCGGCCAGTTCGCGACGACCTTGCGCGTGGTGAAGTCGATGACCGACACGCTTCCCTTGCCGTGGCGCGGTCCGTGGATCAGATTGGAGCCCCGATTGGCGACGTACAGTCTGGTGCCGTCCCGGCTCGGGTACAGGCCGTGTGTACCGACGCCGGTCTTGACGAAACCGATCTTCGCGAAGCTATCGCCGTCGACCATGAATACGCCGTCGGCCATCATGTCGGCGATATAGAACACCTTGCCGTCCGGCGAGACGCGAATATCCTGCGGCATGCCCTTTTTGTCGAGTTGAAGGTAGCCCACGACCTTGCGGTCGACAAGATCGATCTTCGCCAGCTTCCCGCCGAATTCGCAGGTAAACAGCGCGTACTTGCCGTCAATCGAAAAATCAGCGTGATTGATACCCTTGCACTCCGGTACGGAAAGGCTGGACTTCAGCGCCATCGTATGCGGATCGCGAAAGTCCAGCCGCGCGTGCGCTTCCGCTACCACGATCGCTTCCTTGCCGTCCGGCGTGAAGTACATGTTGTAGGGATCGTCGACCATGACCGCCTTGCCGGGTTTTCCGGTTTTAGGATCGATCGGCGTCAGGCTGCCATCGGGCCGGCCTTCCGCATTGTTGGCCACCCACAGTGTCTGCAGATCCCACGCCGGGACGACGTGCTGCGGGCTGAAGCCGACGTGGAAACGATCGACCACCTTGAACGTCGACGGATCGATCACATAGACATCGTTCGAACGCAGATTGGGCACATAGACCCGTGGCAAGGCGCCCGACACCGCTGGACTGAGGTGGCCGGTGCCTGCTTCGCTATAGAGGTTGCCGGCATTCACCACGGGCGGCATGCCGGCTACCGTGGCAACTGCCGGTGCGGCGGACACAGCGCCGGCCAGGCATAGGCCGGCCAACGCGGCGCCGATGGACGAGGCAAGGCGTGACAAACGACGCGAACACGAATGCATGTCGGCTTCCATTATCGAGGGAGGTTGTTGAAAACAAAGCCTGGACGCCGGCGAATCCGTCAGCGGCCGGCGATTTCTTTCCTGAGGCCGTCAATTGTCTGCGACACGATCGCTTCGATGCCCAACTGACCGAGTTCGACGCTCGAGCGACGCGGATCGCCCCCGTAGACACCATCGGCGGCCCCGAGTTTCGGGCCGCTTCGCAGGTGCTCCAGCCGCACCATCTGCGGCGCGACCGCCAGCAACAGCGACGTATCGGCGAGTCCCGCGTGAGTCCCTATCTCGTCGTCGCGGTAGCCGTGCTGGCGCAGGATTTGTGCGTATCCGTCGGAGCTGGCGCCGTAATATTCGGGCGGCACGAATGCTCGCGCGCCGGAGCCGGCCCATGCCTTGTTGAGCTGGGCTACCGCCCGCTTGATGTCGTTCTGATAGCCGCCGTGATCACCGAGAAAAACGATGTTCCTGAAGCCGTGGATCTTGAAGCTGTTGGCGGCGGATTCCAGGGTCTTTTCAAACACGTCGTCGGGCACCGTGATCGTGCCGGGAAAACGCATGTGCGAGGTCGGCGGCGCGTAGCCTCCCTCGGGCACATAGGCAATGACTGGTGCGACGAGCGCGTTGCCCAGGCCCTCTGCAATGCGCTGGGACACCGCCTTCACCCGCGCATTGTGCTTGCCGAGCGCAACGTCCGGCCCGCTTTGCTCGGTTCCGCCGATGGGAATGATGATGGTGGTCTTGCCCGCGTGAATCTGATCGCGCAGCTCGGTCCAGGTGAGGTCCTCCAACTGCACCGTCTTAGGTGTCTGCGCGAGGACAGCTTGTTGAGTAGCGACAGTAGTGACAAGCAACATGACAGAAGCGAAAGCTCGCCGTAGGGTGAGGCGCATCCTGAATCCTCGAAGGAAGGGGGAGTGAGTATGGGAGAGCAGTTTACGGGAGCTTGGCCGACAAGGGAACGTCTCTTCCGTGATCAGGCTCAATGAGTCCGTTGGTGACTGGATCGCTAGCGTAGTACGTATTCGTCCCTCAGCCACGACGACGCATCTTCAACGGGTGCGCCCGATTCCGTCGACCGCGGAACACAGGCAAGCCGAAAACCGCGCGATCGCGGGTTGCTGATGTTGTGTGCCTCGCTGAACAAGTCCAATTTCACGGTTGAACGTGTCTTCCCCCAAGGACAGCGCGACGACGTTGTCAGGCAGGTGGAGCGCGGCAGCCTCGGGAATCAGCGCAATGCCGACGCCGTGAGAGACGAGTCCCACGATTCCCTGCAGTTCATCTAGTTCGACCACGTCGTGCACCGTGACCCGAATCCTTCTCAGGAAACGATCGACAAGCCGGCCCCCGAAGGAATTCCGGTCGTACCTGACAAACGGTTCCGTCTTCAGCAGCGTGCGCCATGGCTGATCCGCAAGCTCGCGGGGAACCAGCAGCGCAAAGGCCTCCGTAATCAAGGTGCGCCACTGCAACTCGGCGGGCAATGCGAACGGCGGTTTGATGATCACCGCGACATCCACCTCGCCCGAGTCGACCTGTGTCAGCAGGTTGAGCGACACACCGGGGACGACGCGAATCCTCCATCCGGGTGAATGCCGCCGGAATTGCTGAATCGCGCCGATGAGAAACGACGCCTGCGCCGATGCAATGGCGCCGATGCGCAAGATGCCGGAGTGTTCCGCATCGCCGCCTTTCTCCGCCAGCCGCGCATAAGCGGACAGGACGTCTTCAGCCAGTTTGACCGTTTGCTTGCCGGACTCGTTGAGTGTCGCGGATCGGCCCGTGCGATCGAAGAGCGCAAATCCGAGGTCTTCTTCCAGTCGCTGAATTTGCGCGGAGACGGCTGACTGCGTCAGCCCGATATGAGAGCCGGCACTGGCAAAGGTGCCGTAACGCACGACAGCCAGGAAGGTTTTGAGCTCTCGCATCATGGGTTTATTGATCGAAATTATTGTTGATGAGGGTCAAAATATATCGCTTTTGCACTATTTTTGTCATCCCTAGACTGCCCTTCATGGCGTGACCTCCGGGTCGTTCCAGATGTTCCGTTGCGCCGCTGATTGCGCCGAACTCTGTCCTGAAGCTGGATCTGCCCCATGAAAAGCGAGCCTTTCCTGCCGGAAGTTGTTCCTGAGTGTTCATGGTCGCTCTTTCCGTCGGGCGAGAGCCTTCTGATCATCGACGTGGCAGGCGCCGACCGCGTCGAGCAGAATCGGCGGGCGCGGGGCTTGGCGGCGCGCGTCGCGGCCGCGCAGCTCGCCTTTGTGATCGACATCGCACCTGCGATGACGACTGTCGGCATTCACTATGCGCCGTCGCGCGTTCCGCTTTCGCATGAAACGCAGGCGCCTTACGACGCGCTGGCGAAAGTGGTGGCCAACCTGCTGGAAGGCGTATCCGCAGCGCAGCCCGAGTCGGCGCGCGTCGTGGAAATCCCCGTGTGCTATGGCGGGGAACACGGACCGGATCTTGAAGAAGTGGCGCGCTCGTGCGGTCTCGCCACCGACGAAATCATCGCGCTGCACAGTGGCTCGCTGGTGGACGTGATGCTGCTCGGCTTTGCTCCTGGGCATCCGTACATCGGCATGTTCGACGAACGCCTGTCGCCGGCCCGGCGCGCGACACCTCGCATGGCGGTCGCTCCCGGTTCCATTGGTCTCGCCAACCGGCAAACCGTCATCTATCCGATGACCCTGCCGGGCGGCTGGAATCTGATCGGCCGGACGCCCTGTCTGATGTTCGATCCGTCGCGCGATACGCCGTGTCTTGTGAACGCGGGCGACCGGATCCGCTTCATGCCGATCACGCCGGCGCAGTTCCAGGCGTATGGGCCGGCGAGCGGGCGTGCAGAGGAGGCGCGATGAGCATCGAGGTCATCAAGCCGGGGGCGTTGAGCACTTTTCAGGATCTTGGCCGCGTCGGCCATCAGCATCTTGGCATTCCGGTCAACGGTGTGATGGATGAACGGGCGCATCGGCTGGCCAATGCACTGGTCGGCAACGCGCCCGTTACGCCGACGCTCGAAATTACGCTAATGGGGCCGACGCTCAGATTTCACGAGAAGACAACGATTGCGTTCTGTGGCGGCAATCTCGACTGCCAGCTCGACGGACAGCCGCTCTTCAGCAATTGCTCGTTGAATGTGCCGGCCGGCTGCGAGATATCGTTTGGCGATCGCCATGCAGGGCTGCGTACCTACCTCGCCGTGCGCGGCGGCTTCTCGATCGAACCGGTCATGGGCAGCACGAGCACGTTTGCACGCGGCGGTTACGGCGGGCACGCCGGCCGGCCTTTGAAGAAGGGCGACATGCTGTTCACTCAGGAAAGCGCGACGTGCCGTAGCGTTTCGCTCTTCCCGGAAACGGTTTTCGCCGAAGACGTGCTGCTATCGAATGACGCGCCGATCAGGATCACGCCGGGGCGCGAATGGCGGTATTTCACGGCGGACGCAAGGCGGGCGCTCGAGCGGGAACCGTACCGGATCACCGCGCAGTCCGACCGCATGGGCTATCGCCTGCAAGGCCCTGGACTCGGTCTCATCGAACCTCGGGAAATGGCGTCCGAAGCAGTGGGTTTCGGCGCGATACAGGTGCCCGCCGATGGTCAGCCGATCGTCCTGATGGCGGACCGCCAGACGACCGGCGGCTATCCGAAGATCGCGCACGTATGCGCCGTCGACCTGCCACGTCTTGCCCAGCAGATACCCGGCGACACCGTGCGCTTCGAGCTGGTCGATCTCGTAGAGGCGCAGCGCCTCCTTCTGTCCCAGCAGCGTAGCTTCACGCAACTGGAGCAACTGTGCCGCGCGTGATCGCGATCTGAGTCGTCGCTTCGAGAGCGGCTTCACCCGCGATCGCGGCGGGACGTAGTCCATCTTTCATCCTCACAATGGAACGCAAATGCCCCACGTCCCAACCGCCACTTTTGACGCAGACATCGCGCCCGCCTCATTTTCGACCAAACACGTCGCTCGCAAGGCCGCGACCGCTGCGGCCGCCGGAACCGCGATCGAGTACTACGAATTCGGCGTCTACGGTTGCCTTCAGCTTCAATTTCGGCGCTATTCTTGGCGGCGGCGTGACGCCTTACATTGCGACCGCGCTGATCGGAAAGACCGGCAATCTGCTGAGTCCCGCGGTCCTGCTCGTCGGCGCGGCGGCCATCGGTTTGCTGACGCTTGCGAGGACGCGCGAAACAGCGGATTCCTCCTTGCTGTAAAGGCAATCGCACTGTGCGAACTTCAACCCGATATCAACCCGCTCCAGCTTGAAGACGCTGATTCGGTAATATCGGCCCCGTTGCCAGCATCCCGTCGCCGCAACGGCAGACGGGTTCGTCCTGCATTGCACGATAGCCGCTATGAAAGTCTTATTTTGTTCTACGCTATAGACGCGACCTTCCGCATCACGGCGTTTGGAACCAGGCGCTGAATCCGCTGCGTTCGCGGATGATTCTCCCGCGTAGTGCCTGATGAGCAGTCCGGCGGTCGATCGTAAATCAAACGAATCATCTGACTACAACCCAGGCAGCCAGGCGCCGTCGCTCCGACAGCGGCGATGTCACCTTGGCGCAACCGTCACATGGAGGATAAATATGTCGATTCGATTAGGAGAAGAAGCGCCCGATTTCACCGCCGAAACGACCGAGGGGACGATCCATTTTCACGAATGGATCGGCGACCATTGGGCGATCCTGTTCTCGCATCCCAAGGATTTCACGCCCGTTTGCACCACCGAGCTGGGATACATGGCGGGACTCAAGCCGGAGTTCGACAAGCGCAACACCAAAGTGATCGGCCTCAGCGTGGATCCCGTCAGCGATCACCAGAAATGGGTGAAGGACATCGAAGAAACGCAGGGGCACGCAATCAACTACCCGTTGATCGGTGACGGGGATCTGAGCGTCGCGAAGCTCTACGACATGATTCACCCGAACGCGAGCGGCGGCGCGCGCACCGCGGTGGACAACGCGACGGTGCGCTCCGTGTTCCTCATCGGACCCGACAAGAAGGTCAAGGCGATGCTCGTGTATCCGATGAGCGCGGGCCGCAATTTCGACGAGGTGCTGCGTCTGCTCGACTCGCTGCAGCTCAACGCGAAGCACACGGTGGCGACGCCGGTAAACTGGAAACCGGGCGAAGACGTCATCATTCCGACATCCGTTTCGGACGATGACGCAAAGAAGAAATATCCACAGGGCTTCAAAACCCTGAAGCCGTATCTGCGGTACGTGCAACAACCGCGGTAGCGGCCTGGCTGAACGGGGCGGCGAGTGCCGGGCGATTCGAGGCCGGCGCCCGCCGCGAATCCTGCTAGTCCTGCTGCTTGCAGGGCGGTTTGGCGGCGCCGGTTCTGTCTACCGCCGTCCTCAAATGGCTCGCAGGCGCGGGCGACGGAGCGCAATCGTGCTGATTTTCCGGCAATTATTCGACCAGCAATCTTCCACCTACACGTATCTTCTCGCCGATAGCACGACGGGAGAAGCCGTGCTGATCGATCCGGTATTCGAGCAGGTACGCCGGGATACGGCACTGATCGACGAGCTTCGATTGCGTCTGCTTTATACGATCGACACCCACGTCCACGCCGATCACGTGACCGGTGCGTGGATGCACAAGCGCCGCGCGGGCAGCCAGATTGCGATATCGGCCGCGAGCGGCGCAGAGGGCGCAGACCGCTACCTGAGTCACGGCGACCGATGCGGATTCGGCGCACGGTACCTGACCGTGCGAGCAACACCTGGTCATACCAATGGATGCATCAGCCTCGTGCTCGACGACGAGAGCATGGCGTTTACCGGCGATTGTCTGTTGATCCGCGGAACGGGCCGCACGGATTTCCAGCACGGCGACGCGCGCTCGATGTTCCAGGCTATCCACCAGCAGATTTTCACGCTGCCCGACACGTGCCTGCTTTATCCGGCCCACGATTATCGCGGTCTGACCGTCACGAGTGCGGGCGAGGAGCGGCGCTTCAATCCGCGTCTGGGCGGTGCACTCTGCGAGGAGGATTTCGCCGTCTATATGACGAATCTGTGCTTGCCGCATCCGAGGCAAATCGACGTAGCCGTGCCGGCGAATCTGAAATGCGGTGTCGCCATGAACGATCCCACGCAAATGGCCGAACCCGGCTGGGCGCCGTTGACCTACACCTTCGCGGGCATCTGGGAAATCGATCCGCAGTGGCTCGAGGAAAATCCCGGTTCGGTCCAGATCGTCGACGTGCGCGAGCCCGCCGAGTTCGACGGGCCGCTAGGGCATATTCCTGAAGCCCGGCTCATTTCACTTGGCGAACTGGCCGGGCGCGCCGGCGAGTTCGCGCGGGAGCGCCCGATCGTGACTGTCTGCCGGGCTGGCGGACGTTCAGCGCAAGCTACCGCAATCCTGCGGCAGGCAGGATTCGAAGCCGTCGCCAACCTGGCCGGCGGCATGCTTCGCTGGCGTGCAGAAGGCCGCACCGTCGAGAACGGCAGCATGTAGCCGCCCTTCGCCATATCGGTTTAGTCAGCGGTTCGCCGGGATCAGATCGTCCCGAACAGCGCTCGCGGGCGGTCTTTGAGTGTCCCCGTCAAGAGACGTAGCGCGCTCACCAGTTGATCGCGGCTCGCCGCGCATGCGAGGTTGATCCGCACGCCGTGCTCGATTTCAGACCGGTCGACGGCAAACGCCGACGACGGCATCACCACCACGCCGCGCGCCTTTGCATTCGCGGCGAAATCATCCGCACGCCAGGGCGGCGGCAACTTGAGCCACACGAACATGCACGCCGGATCGGTCTGCACCCACTCCTGCGGCAGCAGCTCCCGCGCGAGATCCTGGCGCGCGCGAATTTCGGCGAGCTGCGCGTCCATGATGTGGCGCGCGGTGCCGTCCTCGATCCAGATCGACGCGATCAGCATGGACATCGGCGCGGGCATCCATGCGGTGGTGCGCACTGCCTCCGCGCAGAGCGCGGAACTGTCCGGCGGACTGAGCAGATAGCCGAGCCGCAACCCGGGCGCGAGGATCTTCGAGGTGGCACCGATGTGAAACGTCAGTTCCGGACAAAGGCTCGCGATCGTCGGCAAGCGCTGCGACACCAGCGGCCCATAGACGTCGTCCTCGATGATTGTCACGCCGTGCCGGCGAGCAATGTCGGCGAGCGCCATGCGGCGTTCGAGACTCATCGTCGTGACAGTCGGGTTCTGCAGATTCGGCACCGTGAAGATAGCCTTCACCGGCATACGCCGGCATGCGGCTTCGACCGCGTCGGTCAGCAGACCGTCGCGGTCGCTCGGAATGCCGACGATTTCGAACTGGAAAACCGGCGCGAGCGCTTTCAGCCCGTAGTAGGTGAGTTGATCGGCGAGGATCACGCCGTCCGTGCCGATCAGGCTGTTCAACACCGCATACAGGCCGTGCTGCGCACCGCTTGTCACGACCACGTGATCGGCCGCCGGCGCAAAGCCCGGCGCGGCGATCCAGCGCGCGCCGGCGGCACGCGCCCATGATGGCCCCTGTGGCGGCTGGTATTCCTGCAGTTGCGGGTAGCGCGGGTCCTGCGGCAAGTCCGCGAGCGTGCGCGCGAGGCAGGTGAGGAATTCGCCGGTGGCCGGCCGGTTGACGGTCAAATCGATCGCCGCGTTGCTCGCCGCGTGCGTGGGCTCGACACTCGGCATGGCGCCGCCCGTGACGAGCGAGCCGCGCCGTTTGCTGCCGATGACCAGCCCGCGCAACTGCAATTCCTTGTACGCGCGCGACACCGTCGATACGTTGATGCCCAGCTCAGTCGCGAGTTGCCGCTGTGGCGGCAGACGGCTGCCGGGCGGATAAACGCCGCTGCGAATCTCGTTCTCGATCGAACTGGACACCTCGACATACGTGGAGCGCTTCGCCCGCGTCGGCGCACCGTTGGCGCGTTGCGCCGCGTCTTTGCCAGAAGCCATAAGTCAGATTGTCTCCATACAAAATCGTCTTTGTCCGCAGTTTTGCGGATGTGTGCCGATTCTATACCACACAAGCCCGACTGTAAGCCTCAGCCAGCGGGGTTCCCGGTAGATGGCGGCCAACCCGGGACACGCCGCAAGTACTGCGCCAATGCCCATCCAGGGAAAGTGCCAGGACCACACAAGACGCGTTTTAATTGCACACAAAAAAATATTGTGTGATTCTAGATGCCAGAGTTTGTCCGGTGGCGTGTGCTGAGCGTGCTGTGAAGCGCCGGCCGGGCAGCGTCCACGATCTGTCAGCAGGAGTGTTTCGATGAGCTTTCCGCAGTCCGCCGCGCCTGAGGCCACCCCGAAACGCGGCGCCGCCACCGGATATCTCGCGCGGATCGGCGCACCAACGCTGGAAGGGCACAAGTAATGCCGGACATCGCTATCGTCGGAGCGGGATTCATCGGCCTCGCGAGCGCTGCGTCGCTGATGCGCGACGGCCATCGCGTCACGCTGTTCGATCCGTGCGGCGTGGGGCAGGGCGCGTCGTTCGGCAATGCCGGGACGTTCGCGCACTACGCGTGTATTCCGGTGAACAACCCGTCCGTGTTCCGCGATTTGCCGCGCTTCCTGTTGGCGAACGACAGTCCGTTCAGGTTGCGTTGGCAGTATCTGCCGCAGCTGGCGCCGTGGCTCGTGCGCTTCATGATGAGTTCGCTGCCGCGCCGTTATGCAGCGAGCGCCCATGCACTCGCCGCGCTGCTCGCTCATGCGCAGGACGGTTACGCGCCGCTGCTGGCGGATGCGGAACTGGCGCGTTTCGTACGGCCGCGCGAGTGTCTTTATCTGTATTCGAATGCCGCTTCGTTCGACGCCGCGCGAGCCGCACTCGATCTGCGCCAGAAACTCGGCGTCGCGTTCGACGTGCTTGCCGGCGACGACATTCGCGCGCTCGAACCTTCGCTGGCGCCCATTTTCGAGCGCGGCGTGCTGTTCCGCGATAGCTGGCATTTTTCCGATCCGCATGCCTTCTTGCAGGCGCTTTATGAACGGCTCGCCGCGCAAGGGTTGCAGATGCAGTGCTCGGCGGTCAGCGCAGTGCAGCCGTCTGCCGATGGCGCGAGCCTGACGGTCGACGGTGTCGCGCGACGTTTCAGTCACGTCGTGATCGCGACCGGCGCGCGTTCCGCGCAGTTCGCCAAACAATGCGGCGATGCGGTGCCGCTCGATACCGAGCGCGGTTATCACGTGCGCTATCCGGGTGCGCAGCAACTGATCTCACGGCCGGTCGGCTGGGCCGAGCGTGGCTTTTACATGACGCCGATGAGCGACGGGATTCGTGTCGCGGGGACGGTCGAACTCGGCGGCTTCAGCGAGACGCGTAATCGCTCGTTGCTCGACCTGCTGACGTTCTCGTCGAAGCGCGCATTGCCCGCGCTCGATAAGCCCGATAACAGTTGGCTCGGCTTTCGCCCGACCTTGCCGGACGGTGTGCCGGTGCTTGGACGCTCGCGCGCAAGCGAACGCGTGATTTACGCATTCGGCCACCAGCATCTTGGGTTGACGCTAGCCGGAGTGAGCGGGCGTATCGTCGCCGACCTGATCGCGCGGCGTGCGCCGCCGCTCGATCTCGCGCCGTACGCGGCCACGCGTTTTTAGATTTTGCTGCGGTTTTCGCAGCACAGGTTCAAGTTTTATCGCAGGCATCGCAGGACGGTTTCGACGCGTCGCGCATCGGACCGGTCGATCAACACAACGCGCGACGTTGACTTCTCGCAAGGAGCGCATCATGAATCGCCGCTATTGGCTTTTGAGTCTGGCCGTCTTCGCACTCGGCACGCACACGCCGTTTTCGTGGGCCGCCGATCCTGAAGTCGTCAAGATTGGATTTGTCGGACCGTTGACCGGCCCGGTTGCTCGCGTCGGCAAAGATTTGCAGTACGGCGCGCAACTGGCGCTCGATGAAGAGAATGCCAGGCATCCCACGGTCGGCGGCAAGCCGGTCAAGTTCGTGCTCGACGTTCAGGATGACCAGGCGGATCCGCGCGTGGCGATTCAGGTCGCGCAGAAACTGGTCGATGACGGCGTGGTCGGCGTGATCGGCCACTACAATTCGGGATGCAGCATTCCGGCCTCGACGGTCTACCATCAGGCGAACGTCGCGATGATTACGCCGGGTTCGACCAATCCGCAACTGACCAAGCAGGGCTACAAGAACGTGTTTCGCACGATGGGGCACGACGGCATCGGCGGCATCGTCGCGGGACATTTTGTGGTCGAGCAGATGAAGGCGAAGCGCATCGGCATCATCGACGATCGTACGGCATTCGGGCAAGGACTCGCGGATGCGTTCGAAAAAGGCGCCAAGGAAGCGAACGGCAACATCGTGGGTCGCGAATTCACCAACGACAAAGCCGTCGATTTTCGCGCCATCCTGACGACGCTCAAGAGCAAGAACGTCGATCTGATTTTCTTCGGCGGTCTGGATGAACAGGGCGCGATGCTCGTCAAGCAGATGCGTTCGCTCGGCATGCAAGCACAGTTGTTCGGCGCGGGTGCGTTAAAGAGCAATGCTTTCCTGCAGATTTCCGGCACGGCAGGGGACGGTACGCAGGATCTGGAGCCGGGGCCGGCGCTGGATAAACTGCCTGCCGCGCAGGAGTTCGGCAAGCGTTACAAGGCGCGCTTTAACCAGGATGTCGAACTGTATGCGCCGTTTGCGTATGACGCCGCGCTCGCCATGATCAAGGCGATTCACGGTGCCGATTCGCTCGATCGCGCAAAGATTGTCGATAGTCTCGCGAAGGTCAACGTGACGGGCGTGACGGGCAAGATCACGTTTGATCCTTATGGCGACCTTATCAAGCCGCCCTACACGCTGTTCCAAGTCCAGCAGGGGCAGTGGAAGAGCGTCAAAACGGTGGGGGGGAGCGGCGTTTAGTTTGTTCGAGAAGCCATGGAAGAGTGAGGGTGCCGTCGGCGTCGTATGCGAGCGCGCTTATTGGTACGCGCATCGAGGCCGCTTCCGGTGTGCTTGCGCCGGTCCTATCGGCCACGCTGTAAATCCGCGCTTACCGGCCCCCACTCATCAAGAGTCAGCAGCCATCGCCCGCCGGCGTGTAAACTGCTGACTTTTTTGATTCTGGTGGTATGGTGCAAGCCCCCCAGCGCACAGCTTTCAGCGGCCCGACGCTCATTCGCTTACTTGCGCGCCTGACGGACATCGATGTTCCCGGATCCGGACAATCGCTCTCGGACCGGCTGAGCCAATGGCTCGGCTGGACCGACGCGATCGCGCTGTCCACGGCGCTGAACGGCAATCCGCCTGCCGCAGCCTCCGGCGCGCGAGCCAAAAGCCACGCCGAAGAGAACGAGTGCGCCCGTGTGCGCACCTCGTTGGCGAATGCCATCGCCGGCGACAGCGCGTTCGCCGCCGCCAAGCGGCGCGGGTCCGCGCAAGCGCCCCTGCAGGACGCCCTTGTGGATGCGGCCGTCGATTACGCGGTTTTTCGTCACCGCTATGTCTCCATGCAGCAGGCGATGGAGACGGGCATCGGCAACCTGCGCGGCCGTCTACGGGGAATGCTCGCGACCAGGACGCCCGGCATGGCCCGGCTCGCGGCAGTGGATGCCGTCATGGAGCGCGCGCTGAGCGCGCGCGAGCAGAGTCTGCTGGGCGCCGTGCCCGGCTTGCTCGGCGGGCATTTCGAGCGTTTGCGCCAGGCCGGGCTGGAGACGCCGGCCGACGCTCAAGCCTCCGGGTACGCCGCAACGGTCACGCCCAATGCATGGCTGGACGTGTTCCGCAAGGATATGCAGAGCGTGTTGCTCGCCGAATTGGAAGTTCGTTTTCAACCGGTCGAAGGGTTGCTCGCGGCCCTTCGCACTAGCTAACTGGGACGCTATGTCCAGAAATCTTTTGAATCTTGTTGTTTTTGTTGTTGGTCTGGCTGCTGTGTGCTGGATCGGCGTCGGCTACGTCGGCTCGAACCCGCTGGCGCTGGCTGTCACTCTGTTAGTTGGCGCCTGCTATCTGGCGGGCGCGCTCGAACTGCGACGCTACAGCCAGGCCACTTCCGCCCTGGCGCGTATCGTTACGGGGCTGACCGAACCACCGCCCAGCTTGGGCGCCTGGCTCGACCCGTTGCATCCGAGCCTGCGCAATGCGGTGCGCCTGCGCATCGAGGGTGAACGCGTGGCCTTGGCCGGCCCGGCGCTGACGCCGTATCTAGTCGGCTTGCTGGTGTTGCTGGGCATGCTGGGCACGCTGCTCGGCATGGTGGCGACCCTGAGGGGCACCGGCATGGCGCTGGAAAGCGCGACGGACTTGCAGGCTATCCGGGATTCGCTGGCCGCGCCGATCAAGGGGCTGGGATTTGCGTTCGGCACCTCGATTGCGGGCGTGGCCACATCCGCCATGCTCGGGCTGCTTTCCGCGTTGTGCCGGCGCGAGCGGATCCAGGCAGCGCAGATGCTCGACGTGAAGATCGCGACGACCTTGCGCATCTACTCGCAGACCCATCAGCGCGAGGAAAGCTTCAAGCTTCTGCAGCGGCAGGCCGACATGATGCCCACGCTGGTCGACCGGCTGCAGACGATGATGGCGGCTATCGAACAACAGAGCCAGGCCTTGAACGAGCGGCAGATCGCCAGCCAGGACGCCTTCCACGGCAGGACAGAGGCCGCTTACACCCGCCTCGCTGCTTCGGTGGAGCGTTCGTTGAATGAGAGCGTCGCCGAAACTGCCCGGGTCGCCGGCGCGGCGCTGCAGCCGGTCGTGGAAGCCACGATGGCGGGTCTCGCGCGTGAGACGGCCTCGTTGCACGACACCGTCACGCACGCGGTGCAGCGGCACCTGGATGGGCTGTCGAGCGGTTTCGAGGCGACCACCACGACCGTCGCGGATATCTGGAACCAGGCATTGGCGGGGCACCAGCGATCGAGCGAGGCGCTTGTTCAGGACCTGCGCACCTCGCTGGATCGCTTCACCGAAACCTTCGAGCAACGCTCGGCCGGCCTGCTGGACAGCGTCTCCGTGCGCCTGGAAGCCACCGCGGGCAATGTGTCGGAGGCGTGGAACCAGGCGCTGACGCGGCAAGAGCGCGTCGGCGAGAAGCTGGCAAGCCACAACCAGCAAGCCTTGGCGGCCGCCGCAGCAACCTTCGAGCAGCACTCGGCGTCGCTGCTGCGCACTGTGGGCCAGTCGCATGAAGACCTGCAGGCGGAATTGGCTTCGCGCGACCAGCAACGGCTGGCGGCGTGGACCGGGACGCTCGGTGCAATGGCTGCTACGTTGAGTCGCGAGTGGGAGCAGGCCGGCACGCGCACTGCAAGCCGCCAGCAGGAAATCTGCGACACGCTGGCGCAAACCGCACGCGATATATCGGCCCAGATGCAGGCGCACGCCAGCGATACGATCGCCGAGATCTCCCGGCTCGTGCAAGCCGCGTCGGAAGCCCCTAAGGCCGCGGCCGAAGTCGTCGCCGAACTGCGCCAGAAGCTCTCCGACAGCATGGTCCGCGACACCGCGATGCTGGAGGAGCGCAGCCGCCTGCTGGCAACGCTGGAAACCCTGCTCGATGCCGTGAACCATGCCTCCACTGAGCAGCGCTCAGCCGTCGATGCGCTGGTCGCGACGTCGGCGGATCTGCTGGATCGTGTCGGCACGCGGTTCACCGACAAGGTCGAGCTCGAGACCGCGAAGCTGGGCGCCGTCGCTGCTCAGGTCACCGGCAGCGCGGTCGAGGTGGCGAGCCTGGGTGAAGCATTTGGCGTGGCCGTGCAGTTGTTCGGCGAGTCGAACGACAAACTGGTGGCTCACCTGCAGCGTATCGAAGCCGCGCTGGACAAGTCGCTTGCGCGCAGTGACGAACAGCTTGCCTACTATGTGGCGCAGGCTCGGGAAGTCATCGACCTGAGCATGATGTCGCAGAAGCAGATCGTCGAAGACCTGCAACAGCTCGCCGGCCAGCGGGCGTCCGCCGGAGCCGAAGCGGCATGAGCGAAGAAATCGACGGCGGCGCGCAGACGACCGCGCCGATATGGCCCGTCTTCGGCGACCTGATGTCGGTGCTGCTGGGCGCCTTCATGCTGATCCTGGTGGGTGTCATCGGCGTACAGCTGGAACTCTCGACAAGGCTTGCGCAAGAGGTCAAGCAGCGGCAGCTGGAAACGCAGCGCCGCAAGACCCTGGAGCAGGCACTGGCAGGGCCGCTGGCGGCGGGCCGGGTGACGCTGGTCAACGGGCGCATCGGCATCAACGGCAGCGTGTTGTTCGCGCTGAACTCCGATCAATTGCAGCCCGAAGGCCGGGAACTACTGAAGAGCCTGGCCGGGCCTCTGTCCAGTTATCTCAAGGCCCGCGACGAAATCCTGATGGTGAGCGGCTTTACCGACGACCGGCAAGTGCGGGACGGCAACCATCGCTTTGCCGACAACTGGGAGCTGTCGGCCCAGCGCGCGTTGACCGTGACCCGTGCGTTGATCGATGCAGGCGTCCCCGCCTCCTCGCTGTTTGCGGCCGCGTTCGGTTCCGGGCAGCCCGTGAGTTCGAATGCCAACGACGAGGGACGGGCCAGGAACCGGCGTGTTGAAATAGCACCTGTCCCGAGGCCGTCGACCGCGACGGTGAAGCTCCGTGGGTAGTGGTGGACGGGCTGCGACAAGCGCCGCCCGGGCGAAGCTCGACGCATGGCGCGAGCAGGGCGCCGATCGCCTGGATCCCATGCGCTTTCATTTCATCGAGGCACTGGACCGGCGGGCGGCCCGCCACAGTGGCGAGGCGCGACGTATCCTGGATGCCAGGCTGTCCAAACTGATCGAGGCGTATGCCGACGATCTCGAGCGCGCCGCATTCAAGACTCGCGATGCCGGCCGCGTCGCATCGCCAGGCGAGCCCGCTCGCGGAGCGCTTGCCGGACTGATCGACTACATCGCCAGCCATGCGCCGGCGGATGGCGGCGGGTCCGCAGCGGGTCACGTTGCCCCGGCCATGCCCCGGTCCGCCTCGTACCCGGAACTGGAGATGCTCGATTACTTCAGGGAAGTCTCGTCCAAGGTCAGGGCGGAGCGGCAGGTGCGGCAATCGCTGGAGCAAGTGCCCGGGAATGCGGGGCCGCTCAACTCGAGTAGCCTGGTGCACCGGTCGCTCTCGCTGATGCGTGAACTGTCGCCAGGTTATCTCCAGCAGTTCCTGTCGTACGTCGACGCCTTGTCGTGGATGGAGCAGATGAACGGCGGCGTCTTGGCAAGTAAAGACGCGCCTCGCGCCGGGAGCGCCAGAAAGAGTGCCCGGGGCAAATCACGCTAGCGGCGTGAGCGCGAATGCCTTGACAGCGCGCAATCATCGTCTATAGTTCACCATATGGTGAAGTCTCCTGTCAATCAACTCGATCGTACGTTTTCGGCTCTTGTGGACCCCACACGGAGGGCGATTCTCGCGCGTCTGGAGCAAGAGCCCGGCATGTCGATCACGGAGATCGCTCGTCCGCTGCCGCTCAAACTCCCCGCGGTCATGAAGCACCTCGACGTGCTGAGCGACGCGGGTCTGGTGTCGCGCACCAAGCGTGGACGAACCGTTTCTGTGGAATTGATCGCAGGCCCAATGGAAGAAGCGATGGCCTGGCTAAAGCGCTACGAGCGTTTCTGGTCCGCCAGCCTCGATCGGCTCACCGACTTTGTGGAGGAGGACGAGGAATGATCAAAGAGCAGCCGAGCCTGACCATTATCCGGCGCATCAAGGCGTCGCCGGCAAAGATCTACGCAGCGTGGACCCAGCCCGAACTGATGGCGCGGTGGTGGGGGCCTGACGGTGGGCCGGTGCTCAGCGCCGAAAGCGACCCGCGCGTCGGCGGGCGCTTTCGCGTCGTGTTTCAGACGCTGGACGGCGAAACGCACGATTGCCGCGGAGAGTACAAGGAAGTGGAAGTGGACCGGAAGCTCGTCTTCACCTGGGAGTGGGTCACCATGCCCGAGCGCCGGTCCCTCGTGACGATCAGGCTGCGTCCTGTCGCGGAAGGGACCGAGCTCAATTTCACCCATGCCCAGTTCTTCGACGAGGTCGCGCGCGACAACCACTACGTCGGCTGGAACGGCGCGTTCGACAAGCTCGAAGCGTTCCTTGCCGAAGTGAACGAGGCCGGTGACGCAAGCGCATAAGAGCGTGTCCCGGCGACACGTCCTGCGGTCCGCTACGCCAGGCCGCAAGACTTGATCTTCAAATCAGACGCAACTCATGTCGAGGTCGATGATGAAGCTTTATTACGCTGAAACCCTGGCTCCCCGAAAAGCATGCACTGTCGCCAAATATCTCGGCGTACCGGTGGAGTATGTCTTTGTCGATCTGAAGAAAGGCGAACATACCGCGCCGGCCTATCTGGCGATCAACCCCAACGGCAAGGTGCCGTGCCTCGTGGATGGCGACAAAAGCATCTGGGAGGCCGACGCGATCATCTGCCATCTGGCGCAGCGCTCAGGCTCCAGTCTTTGGCCAGGGGACGCGCGCCAGACTGATGTCGTGCGTTGGCTCAGCTGGAATAGCCAGCATTTTTATCGGCATGGCGGGTCGCTTTACTTCGAACACCTTATCAAACCGCAGTTCGGACTCGGCGACCCCGACCCGTCGGTGGTGGCAGAAGCGCAGGGCATGTTCCAAAAGTTTGCCGGCGTACTCAATCAGCATCTCCGGGGCCGCAAGTGGCTGGTCGGCGATGACCTCACGATCGCCGACTTTTCCGTCGCCGTGACCCTTCCCTACGCGAAACGGGCGGCGATGCCTCTGGAAAAATTTCCGGAGGTGCAGCGCTGGCACGAGCAACTCAGCGCAATCGACGCGTGGCGGGATCCGTTTCCGGCGAGACAAGCCGCAAACGCATGAGTTTCTGCCCGGCTGGTCCTAACCCGCGCTTACTTTGCAAAGGATTGGAACATGGATACGCACAGTGTCGTGTCACCTGACGAATGGATGAAGGCGCGGATCGCATTCCTCGTCAAGGAAAAGGAACTGACGCATCGCAAGGACGCGCTGGCCGCCGAGCGGCGCGAACTGCCATGGATGAAAATTGAAAAGGAGTACGTATTCGATGGGCCCGACGGACAGATTACGCTTTCGGATCTGTTCGACGGACGCAGCCAGCTCTTCATCAAGCACTTCATGTTGGGTCCCGGCGTCGAGCACCAGTGCGTCGGATGTTCGCTCGAGGTGGACCACATCGATCCGCTGCTGCCGCACCTCGAGAACAATGACGTGAGCTATGTCGCCGTGGCGCGGGCGCCAATCGCTGAAATAGAGGTAGTGCGCAAGCGTATGGGATGGCGCTTCCGGTGGGTGTCTTCCTCGCGCAGTGACTTCAACTACGATTTCAACGTGTCTTTCACAGCCGGGCAGGTCGCTTCAGGCAGAGCGCTCTATAACTTTCAGCAGGCACCGGACTGGGCTGCAGGACTGCAGGATCTCTCCGGCGATAGCGTCTTCTTCAAGAATGCGGCTGGTGAGATATTCCTGACCTATTCGACGTTCGGCCGCGGCGGCGAGCAGTTCCTTGGGATTTACGGGTTTCTGGACGTGATGCCGAAGGGCCGCAACGAGAACGGTCCGTTTCACTCTCTGGTCGATTGGGCCCGACCGCACAATATGTATGGCCAGGGCGGAGTAGTCGAAAACAACGGCCGCTATCATGCCCCGGCATGCGCCTGCGGCGCTCCTGAATAGGCTGAGCGATGTGCTGCGCGATCGTTGCGCTGGCGATGACCTTGCCCTGAAGGAGCCATGAGGCGCATGATGACGGCGTTGCCTACCCCATCGGCCGCACGCCGAACAACCACCCGTGAAGCACAAACGCAAACAACGCCCATGCAACAAGTCCGGAGACGATCACGATGCCGTCGCGTGCCACGTTTGCCGGCGGATACGTCGTCCCTGCCCGCAGGTCGCGTCGCCGCGCGGCGAGGAAATCGAAGATTGCCCAGAGCAGGAATGCGCCGAACAGCACCACTGCCGACAGCGTACCGGTTGCCAGCAAATGTGCGAAGGCCCACAGCAGCACACCCAGAACCATCGGATGACCGAGCAGCGTTTTGAAGTGGTTGTTCGGGACGTGCGCGGCAGGCAGCAGGATAAACGCGACGGCGACCAACGGTATTGCAACGTGCCGTGCCCATATCGGCGGCGTCCATATCGGTACGGGATGCGCGCGCGCCAATCCATAGCCCCAGACGATCAGCACCAGCCCGATGCCCGAAACGATCGAGTAGATCGCCTTCCAGCGCTTCTCGCCGACGCGTGCGATCTGCGCGCTGCGCCAGTCTTCGGCGAAGATGCGTACCGAATGCACGCCAAGAAAGAGCAACAATCCCAGAATGAGTATCGCCATGTCGGACTCCACCGTGGATCGAGTTCAATTCGGTTTGTCGTAAGCGGGTGGCATATCGCCAACTTTCGGCGCCAGCCGTGAAAGCAGATCGCGATGCAATCACTCATCGCAGGCAATCGTGCTTCGTAGCAAGCATAGGCGATTTTTACGCGCGGAGCTTGAGCATGGCATTCGGGCCGACCATCACAACAGCGATGCAGCGAGCTTCGCGAAAGTGCGCTCATCCGTGCGATCGAAGGAAAGCGGCGTCACCGACACGCGGCCCGAGGCCACCACAGCCGTTTCGCTATCGGGGTCGTTCGTGCGCGCGCCGCGTTGGAAACGCAACCAATGGTAGGCCATGCCGCGCGGATCGACCTGCGGCAGCACCTCGATATCTTCGACGAGTCCGACGCCTTGCTTCGTCGGCGTGAGCGGGCCGGCCGCCGCCGCGTCGACATCGGGGAAATTGATGTTCAGGCAGGTCGGCACTTCATGTTCGATCGCGAGCAACCGACGGATCACATCCGGTGCCAGCGCACGTGCGGTGTCCCAGCGCACGTTGTCGCGATCGCTGAAAGTCTGGCTCAAGGCAAACGACGGCAGGCCCAGTAACAGGCCCGTCATTGCCGCGCCCACCGTGCCGGAGAACAGCGTCTCCACGCCGAGATTGCCACCGCGATTGACGCCGGAGAGAACGAGCGTCGGCGGCGCGTCACGCATCAGATGACGCACGCCCATCACGACACAGTCGCCGGGCGTGCCCACGACGCCGAAACGCCGCTCGCCCTGGCGGCTGACCCGCAGCGGCGAATGCAGGCTGATCGAATTCGACGTGCCGCTCTGATCATGCTCGGGCGCGACCACCCAGACTTCGTGTGCGAGTTCGGCGGCGACGGCTTCGAGCACGGCGAGACCGGGCGCGTCGATACCGTCGTCGTTCGTCAACAGTACGCGCGGCACTTTGGCTTCATAGGCAGACATCGCAGCAAGCTCCTCTCGATAGGTAAGGAAAGTTTCATTGTGAGCGTGGTGGTCCCCGGGGGACAAGGCGGAATGCGCTCATTGTGAACCATGCTTTATACACGTGCGTTCTGTGGCCGCAAACGCGTTGCCTACCCGCCGCTGCCGAACAGCGACGGCTGCTTCTCCGAGCGTGGCGATTGCCTTGCGGGTTGCGCCGGCGCCTCCTCGTTTTCAACGGCAACATTCATGTCCAGCGAAGTCTGTCCGGATTCGAGTGACAGCAGAAACTGTTTGTTCGCCAACCCACCGGCGAAGCCCGTCAGATCTCCGGAAGCACCGATCACGCGATGACAGGGCGCGACGATCGAGAGTGGATTTTTGCCGTTTGCCGCACCCACTGCCCGCACGGCTTTGACGTCGCCGATTTGCACGGCGATTTCCTTATAGCTGCGCGTTTCGCCGAACGGAATCGTCAACAACGCCTCCCAAACCTTCTTCTGGAAGCCGGTTCCTTCAAAATCGAGTGCCAGGTCGAACCGGTTCCTCGTGCCGGCAAAATATTCGTTCAGTTGCCGCTCGGTTTCGACGAGGATCGGCCGATCATTCGCTTCGACCATCGCGTGTAGACGCACGCGGTTCGGCTTGTCGTTCTCCCACAGAATCGCGGTCAACCGGTCGCCGTGTGCAACGAGCTTCAGCTTGCCGACGGGAGAATCCATCATCTTGTACGCGTAGGTCATTTCGCTTGACTCCTGAGCTAGTCGGCGGCGCAGATGGCGGGCCGCCAACGCGGGTTCGCGAACCCGCTATGAAATAGTGCCGATAATCGCTAATTTAAACCACAGATTGTCTGAGGGCGCTTCGGAACTTGCTATTCAATGCCTCGCGTCTGTCTTCAGCGCGTGTCCGGGTGGATGCGATACTCGTCAATCCATGACTGTGCGCGCCGCAGATTAGAATCGATACCTTGGGCACGACGCTCACCGGCAACCCGGATATCTTCTCTACGACTGTGACAAACACACTTGAACAACTGCGGGCCGGACAACTGACGGGGACTCGCCGACTTAAACTGGCCTGCGGGCTGAGCGAATTTCCACGCGAGATTTTCGATCTGTCCGACACGCTGGAAATCCTCGACCTGTCCGGCAATGCGCTCTCGACGCTGCCCGCGGATTTGGCGCGGCTGAGCAAGCTGCGCATCATCTTCGCCTCTGACAACCGGTTCACCGAATTGCCGGAGGTTCTGGGGCAATGCTCGCAATTGAGTATGATCGGCTTCAAGGCAAACCGCATACGCGAGGTGTCGGGCAGATCGCTTCCCGCTCAACTGCGTTGGCTGATCCTGACCGACAACGAGATTGAAGCGCTGCCTGCCGAAATTGGCAACTGCACGCAGCTACAGAAGCTGATGCTCGCCGGTAACCGCTTGCAGACGTTACCCGAGACGTTGGCCGCCTGCTCGCGGCTCGAACTCCTGCGTCTCGCGGCCAACAAGCTAAGCGGCCTGCCCGCGTGGTTGTTGCGTCTGCCGCGGCTTTGCTGGCTTGCGTATGCCGGCAATCCGTTTAGCGCTGCGCTGGAGACCGCAGCGCTGACCGACACGCCGATCGCCGGGATTCGCTGGGACACATTGAAACTCGAGGATCAGCTGGGCGAGGGTGCGTCCGGCGTCATTTACCGCGCGGCGTTCATTCGGACTACTGGGAACGCGTCTCAACCCATTGCAGTCAAGCTGTTCAAAGGCGCGGTAACCAGCGACGGTTTGCCGGACTGCGAGATGGCAGCTTGCATCCGTGCCGGCGATCATCCGAATCTGATTCCAGTGATGGGCAAGGTGAAGGACCATCCGACGGGCGCGCACGGGCTTGTCATGGAACTGATCGATCCGGAATTCAGAAACCTTGCCGGGCCGCCGAGCCTCGCGTCGTGCACGCGCGACGTCTACGGGCCGGACGCCCGTTTCGACCTGACTTCTGCGTTACGCATTGCACATGGCATTGCTTCGGCAGCTTGCCATTTGCATCTGCAAGGCGTCATGCATGGCGACCTGTACGCCCACAATATTCTGCACTGTGGGCAAGGCCGCGCATTGCTGGGCGATTTCGGCGCGGCAGCTTTCTATGCGCCCGACGACCCGGCGCTTGGGCCTGCGCTTCAGCAGCTCGAAGTTCGGGCGTTTGGTTGTCTGCTCGAGGAATTGATCGATCGATGCGATCTGCCGGAGGAACAGCAGGGCATCGTGGCGAAGCTCGATAAGCTGAAGGCGGATTGCATGAGCGAGGACGTGGGCAGCAGGCCGTTGTTCGATGAGATCGCCTCCGGTTTGTCCGCGCTGACGGCTTCGATCTAAATGCGCTAATGCTGCATGGCTCCTTCAGTCGAATCAGTACAATAACGAAGCGTTTTTATGTGAAGGCGCGGCGATTGTCCGTCAGCCAGGGTCAGGAGGGGAGAAAGCGAATGACACAGAGGATGCGCCGCCGCGTGCTCGTTGCCGGCGCGCTTGCGGCGGCGGGCCTGACAGGCGCGGCACGTGCCGATACGATGCAGGGCGGAAAATCGAAGGTCGCACTCGTGTTGAAATTTCTCGCCGACTCGTACGCGGCGGCCATGGCGAGCGCCGCGCAGAACTACCACAAGCACTTCGCGTCGCAGTTCGATCTGACGATTCGGGGAACGGCAGCGGAAACCGATACGTCCGCCCAGATTCGCATCGTCGATGAAATGGTCAATGCCGGGATGAATGCGATCGTTATCGCACCGACTGATTCCAAAGCGCTGACACCCGTCATCGCGAAGGGAATCAAAGCCGGCATCATCGTGGTCGCCATCGACAACCCGCTCGATGAAGCCGCCCAGGATACCGCGGGCATCTCCGTACCGTTCGTGGGTCCGAACAACCGGAAGGGTGCGATGGAGGTGGGTAACTATCTGGCGCGCAGACTCAAAACGGGCGACGAAGTCGGGATCGTCGAAGGTATTTCCGTCGACCGCAACGCGCAGCAACGCACGGCCGGCTGCAAGGATGCAATGAGCGCGGCGGGCATGAAAATCGTCGCCATACGATCCGGTGACTGGGAATACGAAAAAGGCAAAGCCGTTGCGGCCAGGATGTTGAGCGACCATCCGCGAATCCGTGCGCTGTTGTGCGGCAACGACAATATGGCGTTGGGCGCGGTCGAGGCAGTGCGCGACGAAGGGCGAACCGGCAGTGTGTACGTCACCGGCTACAACAATAGCGATGCCGTCAAACCGCTGCTCGCCGACGGCCGGGTGCTCGCGACCATGAACCAGTTCGCCGACAGGCAGGCCGTGTTCGGCATCGACGTGGCGCTCAAGGCCATCGCAGAAGGGAAAAAGCAGAGCGAGTTGTCGCGCTTCATTGAAACGCCGTTGCAGCTGGTCGCGAAAGAGAACCTTTGAGCGCTGTCAGCGGGGCGGGCCGTCTGTATCGCCCGGCTCGATAGAGGGTTGCGCTAACCGGTGCCCGCAATGCGCGCTGTCGGCGATGGTGTCCATGATCAGCTCGGCGATGGCCGTGCCCGACGCATGCCCGGTAGGCTGCACGACGGAGGTCACCGTGTACGGGAACGCAACGTCAGGCGGCACGCCGTCGTAGACAATCAACGAGATGTCCGTGCCGATCTTCTTGCCGCTGTCGGCGATGGCGCGGAACGCGCCCGTACCCGCAATGTTGTTGTCGATCAGCACGGCTGACGGCCGATCGGCGCGGTTCAACAATGCGCGCGTCGCTTCGTAGCCTCCTGTCCGGTCAAACGAGCACTCGACGATCAGCGATGCCTCCGGCTCGATATTCGCCTCCCGCAATGCGCTCAGAAACCCCGCGCGCCGTTGCGCCGCAAAGCTGATCGTTTGCGGCGCGCTCACCATGGCGATTCTGCGGTGCCCGAAATCAATCAGGCGTTGAGCCGCCGCACGGGCGCCGGCTTCATTGTCGAAGTCGAACCATCCGTATGGCACGGGACTGTTGGTGCGGCCGTACGCGATAAACGGGAAATTCTGCTCCTGAAGAAAACGGATACGCGGATCGTCCATCAGCGTACGCGCCACGATCAGGCCGTCCACCAGCTTGCCATCGACGAGGCGCCGGTACGTATCGAGTTCCGCATTCGGCCGCGCCGAAACGATGAAGAGGTCGAGCCCCTTCGCGCCAAGACTCTCCGTGATGCCCGCGACGACTTCGCCAAAGCGTGGGTCGCCCAGATCACCCGCCCCGAACGGATAGACGATGCCCACGGCCTCCGCACGGCCGGTCGCGAGGCGGCGCGCCGTCGGGTCCGCGTGGTAGCCCAGTTCTTCGGCGGCTTTTCTGACCCGTTCACGGGTCGCTTCGCTGACATCGTCGTAACCGTTTAGCGCCCGGCTCACGGTCGTTCGCGAAAGACCGAGCGAGCTGGATAGCGTTTTTAAATTCACCTTCACCGTTGCACCCTCGTGAACTCCCCGTTTCCGGCTGCCAGCAAATCCTGGCAACCGTTTCATGACAAAACACACCGCATGGTACATGTGTCGCGCAAACGTTTGACGTCCAAATCGGTTTGGCTTAGTATCCAAACCGGTTTTGTTGTGGATGTTGCGAAATATTACACATTCTCACCTACTCATAAGGACGCGGCCAAAAATGGTATCTCTACGACTCTCACCTGCGGCTTCAGCCCGCACCCGCTTGCGCGCCGGCCTGGTTTCCGGTTCCCTGCTTGCGGTCACGGCGGTGCCCGCGCTGGCTCAAACGGTTGCCGGGTCCCCGGCGCCGACCCCGCACTCGCAGCAGGCTTACGACCCCGAGAGCAGCTTCACGATGCGCTGGACGCGTGCGGACGTCCGCCAGATCAAGGCGCAATCGCACACCGCGACGGCTGCGGACAAGAATTCGCTGCCGGCGTCGCTGACCATGCCGGACATTCCGTCGGACTTCCCGCTGATCAACTCGAACGTCTGGGTGTGGGATACGTGGCCGCTTTCCGACGTCAAGGCGAACAACCTGAGCTACAAGGGCTGGGAAGTCATCTTCTCGCTGACGGCCGATCCGCACGCGGGCTACTCGTTCGACGATCGTCACGTGCACGCTCGCATCGGTTTCTTCTACCGGCGGGCGGGGATTCCGGCCGCGCTGCGTCCGGCGAACGGCGGCTGGACCTACGGTGGGCACCTGTTCCCGGACGGCGCGAGCGTCAAGGTCTTCGGCACTGCGCCGATGACGCAGAACGCGGAATGGTCGGGCTCCGCGCGGATGCTGAACGGCAACAATCTCAGCCTCTACTACACCGCGCTGTCGTTCAACCGCACGGCTGAGGGCGGCCAGGACATCACGCCGCCGATCGCGATCATCACGCGCACGGACGGGCATATTCACGCCGACGACACGCACGTGTGGTTCGACGGATTCGACAAGCATGACGCGCTGCTCGAACCGGACGGCAAGCTGTACCAGTCGCGCGATCAGAACACCTACTACTCGTTCCGCGATCCGTTCGTGTTCGTCGATCCGGCCAATCCGGGCAAGACGTTCATGGTGTTCGAAGGCAACACGGCGGGCCCGCGCGGCGCCCGCACCTGTACCGATGCCGACCTGGGTTATGCGGCCAACGATCCGTACAAGGAAGACCTCAATACGGTGATGAATTCCGGCGCGACCTATCAGAAGGCGAACGTCGGTCTCGCGGTGGCCACCAACCCGCAGCTCACGCAGTGGAAGTTCCTGCCGCCGCTGCTCTCGGCCAACTGCGTCAACGATCAGACCGAGCGCCCGCAGATCTACATCAAGGACGGCAAGTACTACCTGTTCACGATCAGCCACCGGCCGACCTATGCAGCGGGTGTCGACGGTCCTGACGGCGTGTACGGTTTCGTCGGCAACGGCATCCGCAGCGACTTCCTGCCGCTGAACAAGGGCAGCGGCCTGGTGCTCGGCAATCCGACCGATTTCGATCAGCCGATCGGTGCGCCGTACGCGCTCGACCCGAATCAGAATCCGCGGGCATTCCAGTCGTACTCGCACTACGTGATGCCGGGCGGCCTCGTCGAATCGTTCATCGACGCCGTCGGTCCGCGCCGTGGCGGTACCTTGTCGCCGACCGTGAAGCTCAATATTCACGGCGATTCGACCGACCTCGACCGCAGCTACGGCAAGGGCGGTCTGGGCGGCTACGGCGACATTCCGGCTAACGCCGACGCCAGCCCGGGCAATTCAGGCGGGAACAGCGCTCAATAAGATCCCGTTCAGTCAAGCAGTCTGACGAAGGCCGGGCGGGTGGCGAGTCTGTTCGTTGCCCGTTCCGGCCATTCGCCTGTTCGCCCGTTCCCCATGGCACGGCACTGGACGAGCGCCCGATCGTCGCCGTGTCCGAACGGCAAACGCCAGCAACGAGAACGCAGCGATGAAAGCCTGGATTCCAGATTTGTCTTCATACAACGGACCCGCGTATCGCGCGGTGGTGGAGGCGATTGAAACGGCAATTGGATCCGGTCGCCTCAAGCCTGGCGATACCTTGCCCCCGCAACGGATGCTGGCGGACTTCCTCGGCCTGCACGTGAACACCGTCAATCGCGCCATGCGCGAGACTTCGCGCCGTGGCTTGACCGTGGGCAGCAGACGCAGAGGCACCGTCATTCTCAGGCTCTCCGCCTGATCGTTCGTCGACCCGATGAGCATTCATCGACTGCGCTCGCGCGGCGTGACGGTATCCCCGTTCACGCGCGTGCGCAGGTAGGAAAAAGGCAATCCATGTACGACCCGCAACATCCCTTCATTTCCAAACCGCGCGCGCTGGCGGCCTGGCTATTTGCACTACTGACCGTTTCTTCCACAGCGTGCGCTGCGCCATCCGCACCGTTGGGCGAAGACGCTGCATGCACATCGCAATGGCGATCGGCGCTGCACTACACGCCGCAACGCAACTGGATGAACGACCCCAATGGACTCGTCTTTCACAAGGGCCTTTATCACCTGTTCTATCAATACAATCCGGATGGAAATTCATGGGGCAACATGTCGTGGGGACATGCCACCAGCCGCGATCTTCTTCACTGGAGCGAGCAGCCTGTCGCCATGCATGTCGATGAAACCGGGGAGATCTTCTCCGGTTCCATTGTCGTGGATGCACACAACACGTCCGGATTGGGTCCGGCGAATTCGTCGCCGCTAATCGCGCTCTACACCAGCGTATACAAGGCCGGGTCCGGACATCAACCGGGCACTCAGGCGCAATCGCTCGCCTACAGCACGGACGACGGCCAGACGTGGCGCAAATACGCGCACAATCCGGTGCTGACGCTCAACCCGGAATCGCAAAACTTTCGTGATCCGAAGGTTTCCTGGTACGCGCCGGGCGGTTACTGGCTGATGACTACCGTCGTGGCCGACGCACACGTGGTCAAGATGTACCGCTCGAACAATCTCATCGACTGGGACTTCCTCAGCGACTTCAGTCTGCCCGGCATTCCTCATCAAGGGACACTCTGGGAGATGCCCGATCTGTTCCCGTTGCCGCTCGATGGAGACAGTCGCCGGCAGAAGTGGGTGATGATCGTCAACGTCAATCCGTGGTCGATCGCGGGCGGGTCCGGCGCGATGTATTTCGTCGGCAACTTCGACGGCAGGACGTTCACGCGGGAGAACGCGGCGCCGCCGGGTTCGGATCCTTCGCGATACCAGTGGCTCGATCACGGCGCCGATTACTACGCAGCCGGAACGTTCGCCAATGCGCCCGGCGGCAAGGCGGTCACGATCGGCTGGATGAGCAACTGGGACTACGCCGAACGCATCCCCACCACACCGTGGAAGGGCGCCACGGCGCTCCCTCGCGAGCTCGCGCTGAAGACTGTAGACGGCGTGCCGCAACTGATGTTCGAACCGGTGGAGCAATATGCGTCGCTTGTCAGCGAGGGGGCGGCCACGCGCATAAGAGAACTCAGTGTGTCCTCGCGCGTGCAGGAACTCGGCCGGCTCACCCGAGGCGTCGTGCAGAACATCGACGTGACGATCAGTCCGCACTCGGCCCAACGTGCCGGTCTCATCGTGCGAGGTTCGGCGAATGGCGACGTCGGCACCCGCATCTTCTACGACACCGTCAACCGGACATTGACGCTCGACCGTTCGAAGTCAGGCGAAACCGGTTTCTCGAATGCCTTCAGCAAACAGCACATCGTCAATATGCCGCTCGTGAACGGCGAGTTGCACCTTGCCGTGGTGGTCGACAGGAATTCCGTGGAAGTGTTTGCCGATCACGGCCGTACCGTGATCACGGATCTCGTTTTTCCGGCCGCGAACGATAATCGGGTTTCGGTTTTCGCCGAGGGCGGCAAGGCGACATTCAGCGATCTGGCGATTACCGATCTCTCCGATCCGCGCGAGGCAACAGCGTCGCATTAGCCATAAGGCGTTTGCCGGCGGGCGGAGCGTGCGCTTCCATGTCAGCTCAGCGCGCGCTCGCCAGGTGAACTACTGCTTCACCTCGTCGTTCTTGGTTTCATCTTTGGCCATGCTGTCATGGCTCATCGCGTCTTCCTTCATCGCGTCTTTCGCCATGCTGTCCATGCTCGCCGCATCGTGCTCCGTTGTCGTTGCCGTTGCCGTGGTCTCCTGGCTCATTGCGTCTTTTGACATCGAATCGTCGGACGCACTATCGGCAGCGAAGGCGCCAGCGGTGGCGAGCGTGACGCAACTCGCGAGAATGACGACAGTTAGCTTGTTCATGATGTGATCCTTCAGCAATTCAATGGGGAGGCCGGAAATCTCAAGAGCAGTGGGTCGACGGTGCGGACCGCTTCGTGTCCTCAACCCGTTGTAACCCAGGCACGTTCCAGTGCCCGACAGTCGGGGACTGTTTTCACATTCTTGCCTCGATAGACATGAAGGGAAGTAGGAATCCCCCGCCGAAAGGCATGGGTAAAGACCCGCAATGTGAGCAGAGTGGAAAGCTGCGCTGCGCCTGGCGCTCGATCGCTGTCTTTCCCGAAAAAATAGCGTTTCGAATCGACTTGAGTACCGTCGCTGGGTTTGCCCTACCGCAAGTGTAGGGGGGTGACCCATCCCGGACTACGTCGCTCTTATTCAGAATCCAGATACGGGCTGATGTAGATGCGTAACCAGCCCGCATTCGCAGTAGAGCATGACGTCCAGCGCGCATCGCGCTGGCTGACCCCTGGGCTGGAGGTCATATGTTCAGTACCCGCACATATCTCAGCAGTGTTGCAACACTGCTGTTACTGATGTTCGCGATTCCTTCATTCGCGCAATCGTTCCGGGTGCAATGCCCGCCAACCACGCCGGCGCATCCGACGGCGCTGCCGCGCGGTACAGGGGAGCCCGCCTACACCGGGCCGTCCTACACCGGACAGACTTCCGCGTCGACAGGCGTCGTCAACGGCGCAATCAAGTGCCAGCAGATCTCGGGCGGCGACGGTTACGCGACGATGGCGGACGGCACGCAGACGTATCTGTTTTCCTTCGGTCCTCTGTCCGGGCTCGCCGATATCCAGGCCGGCCTTCCCGGCACGCAGTTCGCGTCGGTGTTCAACACCGTCGGCGATCCGAGAGTGGACGTGACCTTCAACGGTGCGGTCGGTCTGGTCCCCGATCCGGAATCCGTGCCTCCGGGTCAGTTGACCGGCCACGTCGATCCACGGCAGATCATGGACATCGGCGTGATGAACGGCAGCATGCCGGCGCCGACAATGGCGATCGACGAGGACGACGAGTTTTTCCTGACGCTGACCAACGTCGGGATGATCATGCGGCCCGACCTGTTCGAGCAGCACACGGTGCACTTCCACGGCTATCCGAACGCGTCGTCGTTCTATGACGGCGTGCCGGACGCATCGGTCGCGATCAACATCGGCGCGAGCTTCACGTACTACTACCTCGCACCGGATGCGGGCACCTACTTCTGGCACTGCCACATCACGCCGCCGGAACACCTGCAGATGGGTATGGTCGGCCAGATCTTCGTGCGGCCGCGCCAGAACCGCGTGCCCGGCGGGCAGTCGCTGTACAACTCGCTGGTCGCGCAGCAGCGGGATCTGCGCACGGCGTGCGGCAACGACATTCTGTGCACGACGCCTCTGCCGCCGCAGAACAGCGTGCTCCACGTCAACAACAAGAGCGGCACGCCGACGCTGTACGCGTACAACGACGGCGACGGCTCGACCGCCTACGACGTCGAATACCCGATTCAGATACACGGCTTCGATCCGAACTTCCACTTCGTGGGCATGACGTTCAATCCGGAGCCGTTCACCGACATGAAGGACAAGTACTTCCTGCTGAACGGGCGCAGCTATCCGGACACGGTGAATCAGGGGCCGATCCAGACGGTGGTGGCAGACGGCACGCAACATTTTTCGCAACCGCTGCCCACGCTGATCAACATCCCGGCCGGCGGCAAGGCACTGCTCAGAATTTCGGACCTCGACGTCAGCGAGTTTCAGACGCTGGCGTCGCTCGGGATCCCGATGCACGTGGTCGGTATCAATGCCCGCTTGCTGCGCGACATGGCCGGCAACGACCTGACCTACAAAACGAACTCGATCACGCTGGGCGGCGGCGAGTCCATCGACGTCATCCTCGACGCCAGCGACACGACGAAGTATGCGGCGGGGGCGGTCTATTACCTGTACACGCCAAATCTCGATCACCTGTCGAATGACGCAGAAAACTTTGGCGGCTTGATGACCGAGGTCCACATCTGCCACGCGGTGGACCCGACCACGAAGTCCTGCACCTAGGAGAAGAGCCGTGGGATACATCAAACACAACACATGGATCGCGGTGCTCGCGCATCTTGGACGGCTTGCGCGGGTCGGCGCGGCGACGCTCGCCGCGCTCGTGTGCATGCACGCGCAAGCGGCAGCGCCAGGCATCACGGGGACGCGCTTCGATCTGAGCGCCGAGGCGAATCGCATCAGCCAACCCGACGGCACGAGCGTTTATTCGTGGGGCTACGGATGCCGCACGGCGCCGGCCGGCTTTTCGCCGTCCACGATCGCGGGCGCGAACTGTCCGAGCATGCAGATTCCCGGTCCGACACTGATCGTCAAACAGGGCGACGTCGTCACGGTAACGCTCACCAATAACCTGCCGGCGGCGGCAGGCAATACCTCGATCCTCTTTCCCGGATTCCAGGTCTGTGCCGCGGCGTTGAACCCCGATGGGACCTGTCCTGCCGCGCTCACCGGTGTGCCGGGATTGCTGACACGCGAGGCCGCTCATGGCGGCACGGTCACGTATAGCTTCGTCGCGGCAACGGCTGGCACGCATGCGTACTACAGCGGCACACAGGGCGATCTGCAGATCGAAATGGGCCTGTACGGCGCGATCATCGTTTTACCGACCTCGGCGCCCGGAACCGTTGCCGTGCCGACCGGCTGCCGTGCGGTTGCGGCGACTCTGCCGGATGGTCAGACGGACTTCCGCAACGCTGCCGCGGCCTATAACCACAGCACGGCCTGTTACGACCGCGAGTATCTGTTCCAGTTCTCCGAAATGGATCCGCGCATCCATACGCAGGCGGAACAGCAGGCTGCGAACGCGTGCACGCTGCCAAACGGCTGCATGACTGTCGAGACGGAGCCGTATCACCCCGCCTACTTCATGGTAAACGGCCGCTCGATGCCGGACGACATGGACCCGAACTACGCGGTGCAGTATCCGCACCAGCCCTACAACGGCAATCCACACATGCATCCCGGTGAACTGGTGCTGTTGCGGATCGTCGGTACTGGCCGCTGGCAGCATCCGTTCCACGAGCACGGCAATCACGTGCGTGTGCTGGCGCGCGATGGAAACCTGCTGCTGAGCAGGACGGACGCGACCAAGGCGGCCGGCCCGTTGCTGTTCACGACGACTACGACGCCGGGCCTCGCGATGGACGGGATTTTCTACTGGACCGGCAAGGGCCTGAACTGGGATGTCTATGGACACAAGCCCGGCGACGGCAGTGTCTGCATTCCGGATGCGAACGGCTACTACACGGCAGACCCGCACGCGCCGAACTACTACGAGTGGTGCGCCGATCACAACAAAGCGCTCGAAACGCGTCCGTTCGGCAATGTCGGCAGCGGCGGGCCGGTCACCCTGCCGGACTCGCACCTCCTGACGAACGGCGCCTGGTATGGCGGCAGTCCTTATCTCGGGCCGGACGCGACCATGCGCGCCACCTCGCCCACCGGGACGACGCCACCGAGCGGGACGATCGCGAATTCGCCGGCAAACGAAGCAGGCTTTGCATTCATGTGGCACTCGCATAACGAGCGCGAGATCACTACGAACAACATCTTCCCAGGCGGAATGATGATGATGATGCTCGTCGATCCACAGGTTTTCCTGATTGACGAATCCAATTAGAGGCGGGGAGAAGCGCGATGAGATCCACCCAGTTTAAGGCGACCCTCTTCGACGTGTTCAAGGCAGGGGTTGCAGCGTCCATTCTGCTGACGGCCAGTGGCGTATCTTTCGCTCAGGTTGTCAATCTGACAGCGAAAGCGACGACTGCCACGATGCCCGACGGGCAGGCTGTGCCGATGTGGGGCTACACCTGTACGCCGGCTGCGGTGGCGCCGGCTACCTGTGCGGCGGCGAATCCAGGCGCCGGAGCGAACTGGTCGCCGGTGGTGATTACCGTGCCGCCAGGACCGCTGACGATCAATCTCACCAATACCTTGCCCAGCGCCGTGCCGACCTCGCTCGTCGTCGTGGGGCAGTTGGGCGGCGGTTTGGGAACGACAGCGACAAGCCTGCCGAGTCCGCCGCATCCGACGCAAACCGCGACGACCTGGCCGATTGCCAGCAGTTCGAGCGGCGCGACATTTACGCCGCCCGCGCAGGGGCCTCGCGTCCAGTCGTTTGCGACCGAGGTGGCGACCGGCACGACCACGGCGCTCACCTGGAACAACCTGAGTCCCGGCACCTATCTGATCGAGTCGGGAACGCATCCGTCGATCCAGGGGCCGATGGGACTGTACGGCGTGCTGGTGGTGAAGACGCCGGTCGGCGGCAGTGTGACCTGCCCAGTGGCGTCGCAGACGTATCAGGCGTATCCGAATATCTGCTATGACGCCGACGTGCCGCTCGTGCTGAGCGAAATCGATCCCGTGCAAAACACCGCTGTCGCGGCGGCGGTGATGACGGCGGGTTTCAGCGAAACCAAAGTGTGGTCGGGTCTGTCAGGCGGTTGCGGCGATTCGAAGTCGACGTCGTTCGGCACCTGCTATCCGCCGGCAGTGAACTACGATCCGCGTTACTACCTGATCAACGGCGTCGCCTTCGATCGGACGAATGCCAACGCATCGGCGTTTTCCGCCAACGCCCCTGCGTCGACTGGCCAGCTGCTCGTGCGCTTCGTGAACGCAGGTCTGCGGATGCACGTCCCGTCGGTGGTGGGTGCCCAAACCGGCACGCCTGCTGTTTCCGGCTTCTCGCTGATTGCAGAGGACGGCAATGTGTTGCCCGGCAATGCGCGGGTGCAGTCGGAAGTGTTTCTGGCGGCCGGCAAGACCCAGGACGTATTGCTGAACGCACCGGCTGCAGGCGCATTGGCGCTTCCGGTGTTCGACCGCGAACTGAGTTTGTCCACCAACAACCAGCGCGATGGCGGGATGCAGGGCTACATCAGCGTCAATAGCGGCGCGCTGCCGACGGCGACGGCCGCCAATCAGAATGCGATCGCCAATCCCGACAAGTACTTCCTGGTCGCGGGCAGCGCGGTGAACGTGTCGGACCCGACGAGAGGCCTGATTGCCAACGATGTCCATGTTTACGGCGTGCAGGTCAAGACACAGCCTACCGGCGGCGTGCTCACGCTGAACCAGGACGGCACGTTCACCTATGTGCCGAACGCCGGCACGACCTCCGACAGCTTCGTGTATCAGGCGAACGGCAATCCCGCGCTGACGGCGACGGTGACGCTGGCGGCCTGTACCGCCGGATCCGGCTGTCTGTCCGGTGCGCCGCTGGCCGGCAACGGCAGTTACACCAGCAACATCGCGTCGCGGCTGCAGATCGGCGCGCCCGGCGTGCTGGCCAACGCTAAGGATCCGGCCGGGCTTCAGCTCACCGCGGCTGTTTCCGGCGCTGTGACCGGCGGGACCGTCACGCTGAATCCGGACGGATCGTTTACCGCCATACCCGCGGCACCGCCGGTCGGCAATGCGACGGCTAATGTGACGTTCCACTACAAGGCAGTGAATTCGCAGAACACGTCGAGTGCTGCCGCGACCGTGACGGTAACGTTCAAGGGCGGCAGCGGACTGGTCGTCAAGGTGCTGGATGCGCCGAGCACGGCGCCGGGCAAGACCCCGGTTCAGCTGACCGACTACCGCTGGATCATCGAGGAAGACCGCACCTTCCAGATCGATCCCGCATGCCAGGTGAACACGACGCCGCGCCCGGCCACGTGTCCGCCGCTGCCGGTTCCCAGTCTCGGCACGAGCTTCCATTCCAGCTACATGCCGGTGATTGCCGCGGGCTGCGTCGGCACTGTCGCGTGCGAGTCAGGACAGACGGTGTTCGATCCGGCGACTAACACGCACGTGCCGACGGTGTGCGACGTCGGCAACGGCGCGTGCCGTACGGGCGCTACGCAGCAGGTGCCGGTCGACCCGCGCCAGGTGGCGCTCGATCCGACCAAGCACTATTACATCTCGATCCTGCCGGGCGACGCCGGCAATACGTTCACGAACGGCGCGGGCGCACCGCAGCCGGTAGATCCGAATAAACCGGACGGTGCGCAACGGCAGTTCGACATTGCGAAGGACTGCCCGTCGGGTCCGGGCGGGGCGGATTTTGCGCCGGGCTCGGGCACCTGTGGACACGGCATGGGCGGTGCGCCGATCGCACCCGCACAGTCCAGCGTCAACGTGCTGCTGCAGGAAACGCCGCTCGCGACGGCGAAGATCTCGGTGTTCGTGTTCGAGGACGACACGCCGCTCAATGGTGAAGTGGACGTCAGCGGCGGAACGGATACGTTCGGCACCGCCCACGAGCCGGGTCTCGGCGGTTTCGAAATCAAGCTCTTCGACGATGCGGGCGGTACCGGTGACCCAACCGGGCAGATGACCTACGACATGTTCAACATGCCGTTGTCCAACTCGTTGCAGGGGACGATCGATCCGTCCACCGGATTCAACGCGTGCCCGATTTCGACGACGTCGAACGACGGACTGCTCGGCATGATTCCGACGTGTCCGAAGTACGAGTCGGATGGCAAGACGTTATCGCCGCTCGTCGGCCAGGCCATCATCGCCAACCTGATGCCCGGCCGGTACGGCGTGGTCGCCACGCCGGGCGCCGACAGGATCGGCAGGGGAGAAGAGTGGCTGCAGACGAACACGCTGGATGGACAGAAGGCCCATGACGCGTTCATCAAGGTAGCCGGGCCGGCATACTTCCAGGAATTCGGACCGGCGGGCTTTCACGTGTCGGTCGGCTTTGCCAATCCGAAAATCATCAATGCCCGCTTGCCTCTGCTGTGCACAGGCACGGCCACCTGCAACAACTCGGTCAGCGGCCGGATCACGAACCTGCATTACAGCCGTCCACCTAACCAGAATCTGTATGGCGCGGGCTCGCGCGATTCGTTGAGTTTCACGCAGTGTTACGTGAGCATCGGCGATACGGACGGGGAAGATGTCTCATTCACGAAGTGCAACGCCGACGGCACGTTCAGTTTCCCCGGCCTGCCTGACGGCACGTACAGACTCACGGTCTTCGATCAGTGGAACGACCAGATCGTCGACGGCCTTGCGACGGCGGTTCTGTTAAAGGGCGGGCAAAGCAAGAATCTCGGCGATATCCCGGTGCTTCAATGGCACACGAATCTCTATACCCGGACCTTCATGGATCTCAACGGGGACGGCGTGTCGCAGTCCAACGAGCCCGGACTGACGCTGGTGCCGACCAATATCCGCTTCCGCGACGGCAGCTATTCGAACTTCAACAACACCGACCTGAACGGCTACGCCGGATTTAACGAAGTGTTCCCGCTCTTCAACTGGTACGTCGCGGAAGCGGATACAACCCGCTTCAAGCAGACCGGCGTGCATGTGGTCTACGACGCGGGCGGTCCGCCCGACGGTACGCCAGGCGGGGGCAGTTCGAACATTGCCACCAACTTCGCCAACACGGTGGAATCGGCGACGGCGCACCTGCCGACGAACCTGCGCGTGCCAGGCGCGGTGTATTGCAACGATGCGGACTGCACCGACCGTTCGGGCACAAACCCGTCGACGGGCAGAGTCGATCCGCCGTGGGTGACCACAGAAGGTTGGCAAGGATTCTCCGGCCAAAGCTCCTTCATCGAATTCGGCAAGGCGCCGTTCGGCCCGACCGAAAACGGCGGCATCAAGGGTGAAGTCGTCTACGCGTCGACGCGTCCGTTCGACGATCCCGCGCTGCTGCTCCACACGAGCTGGACACCGGACGTGCCGAACGTCACGGTGAACCTGTATCAGGAGGGCACGGCTGCGGATGGGACACAGAGCCTGACGCTGGTGGATACGACGAAGACCTCGAGCTGGGACGACTGGGCGCAGGGCTTCCGTTCCGACGGCGTCCCGAACATGAACTGTCCAGGACAGGAAACCACCGACCCGTACTTCTTCACGTTGAAGGACACGACCCAGTGGCTTGACCCGCAGCATCGTGCGTTGCCCGCGCATTCGCAGTTCAAGTGCTACGACGGCATGCATGCGTTCAACCAGCTGCAGCCTGCGCCATACGACGGGATGTACCAATTCCCCAGTGTGACGGCCCGGAGTTCGACCACCGGCAAGCCGAGCGCGACGAACTGCACGATCTGTGTGGCGAATCCTTCGGGTGACGGCACAAAGATGCTGCCGGCCGGCAAGTATGTGGTGGAAGTGATCGTGCCGCCGGGCTATGAACTGGTGAAGGAGGAAGACAAGAACATCCTGATCGGCGACAACTACATTGCGCCGGTGACGCAGCAGTTCGGCGGACTGGGCAGCATCTTCATCCTGCCCGATCAGGCTGCGATGAATTCCACCTATAACCCGAACAATGCGCAGAATTCGACCTCGGATCTCGGCTCCTTGCCCCGGCACGAAAGCGACACGGGCAGCGTCGAAACCTTCTGGCCTTGCGTCGGTGCGCTGCGCATCGTGCCCGACTACATCAGCCTGTTCCCGGGTTCGAAGGAAGTCGCGCCGTTCGCGGGCGCATCGAGGCATCTGTGCGACCGCAAGGAAGTGACGCTCACGAACCAGATGTCGGCGCTGGCGAAGTTCTGGCTGTTCAGCTCGACGCATGTCGCCGCGCACTATACGGGCTTCATGCTGGATGACTTCTCGTCGGAGTTCGACCCGTATTCGCCGCAGTTCGGTGAAAAATTCGCGGTGCCGAACGTGCCGATTTCGATGAAGGATTTTGCCGGCAACGAAGTCGCCCGCACGTATTCGGATTCGTGGGGCATCTTCAACGGACTGAACTATTCGACCTGGGAGGTCAACCCGCCGAATCCGACCGGTTATGCGCCGACGATGATGGTCGCCTGCATGAACGATCCGGACATGCCCGATCCGGCGCATCCCGGTCAAACGATCCGGGATCCGCTGTTCAATCCAGCGTACAGCCAGTTCTGCTACGAGATTCCGTTCATGCCCGGACAGACCCAGTACATGGATACGCCGGTGGTGCCGGTCCAGGCCTTCGCGGATGGCTACAATCCACCTGACTGCGCGTACCCGGATGCGACCCCGGCGATCTCCACCGTCACAGGCGATTCGAGCGGCGGCGGCGCAGGACCGTGGGTCAGCGCGGTCGGTCACACGCTGACGATCAAGTCGCTTGGCAACCAACCGGTGCCGAACCACGCGTACAACGGGCCTGCTGCGACCACTGCGCCGTTCAACCAGAAGTTCGTCACGCGCCACTATGGCTTCGGTGCGACGCGAGGCACTGGATCGGTCACGATCGGAGGTGTCAATGCCATCGTGAGGTCCTGGTCCGATACGCAGATTCAGGTCATCGTTCCGCCGTTGATCGGGGCGCAGTCGAGTTGCACGATCCAGCAACGCAACGTGCTGACGCCCACGTCCTGCGGCGAGCTCGTGGTCACGGCCGGCAACGGCAAGCGCTCGATCGACACAGTCACCGTCACGGTCGGCGGCAAGGCGCCGACTTACGTGAATGGCGAGAACGCCACGAGCAACGCGATCCAGACCGCGATCGACAAGGCGACCCCGGGCGACCTGATCATCGTCGGTCCGGGAACCTATAACGAAATGCTGCTCATGTGGAAACCGGTCCGGCTGCAAGGTGTCGGCGCGACGTCAGTGACCGTCAACGCGAACACTCATCCGTCGGGCAAGATGGACCCGTGGCGCAGGCAGGTTGGTTGTCTCTTTGGCGCGGCACTGAACGGCGGCCTGATCTCGCCGAGCAATCCGTACGATCCGACGGGCACGTATTCCTGTCCGTCGACGATGCGGCGCCACGTTGATGCGATACCGCTCGAGCCGACCGCGGGCTGGGACTTCAGCCTCAACGGCAACATTTCCGAGCTGCTGATCGAACCGACGCTGATGGGCGCCTATGAAGGCGCGGCTATCACGGTCCTCGGTAAAGGCGTGAAGGATGTGTTGGTGGGCGGCGTGCTGCAACCCGATCCGAACTGCACCGCGAACGGCATCTGCGCGCCGCTCGCGGGCCCGACCCTGTTCCAGCCGAACCCCCCGGATTGCACCAACTATCCGAGCAACTTCAAGTGCAATCCGTCGCGCATCGACGGCATGACCTTCACCAATAGTTCGCAAGGCGGCGGCGGGATTTTCCTGCACGGCTGGAACCACAACATGGAAGTCTCTAACAACCGTGTGTTCAGTAATGCGGGGACGCTCACGGGCGGCATCACGATCGGCCAGGTCGAAACACCGGACGGCACCATCGGCGGTCGTGACGGTGTGACCGAACTGCCCTTTGCGTTCAATACCCAGGTGAATGTGCATCACAATGCGGTCACGTCGAACGCATCGTATGGCGATGAAATCAACTCGACCACGCCTTCGTCGGCTGGGGGCGTGACCTTCTGCACGGGCGCGGACAATTACCATTTCAACTACAACTGGGTCTGCGGCAACATGAGCAGCGGTGACGGCGGCGGTGTCGCTCACTTCGGGTTCAGCTATAACGGCGACATCTCGCACAACTGGGTGTTGTTCAACCAGAGCAACAACCCGACGCTGCCTACGTACGGCGGCGGCGTGATCGCTCAGGGCGTGCCTCCGGACGGCACGTTCTGCGAGAACGCGACCGTGGACGTGGACTGTGCACCGCAGCTTTCGGATGGCGTCGGCCCCGGTCTCGTAATCGACGGCAATCTGATCATGGGCAACACGGCGGAAAGCGGCAAGGGCGGAGGCCTGCGGCTGCAGAACATCAACGGCACCGACGTGCAACGCAGCCCCAGCGACCAGAGCAAGTGGTACCAGGTTCGCGTGATCAACAACATCATTGCGAACAACGTGGCCGGCTGGGCAGGAGGCGGTGTTTCGCTGCAGGATGCGGTGCGCGTGAGCTTCGTCAACAACACGGTGGTCTCCAACGATGCGACGGCATCCGCGGGCGTGCTGTTCAATACGAATGCCGCCACGCAAGCCAACGTCGGGCCGCCGAACTGCACGACGGTGGGATCGGAAACGACATGCAACCCGATCACGACGTCGACCTATCAGCCGGCCGGACTGGAAACCGCGCGCCATACGTCGAACCTGGTGGCCGCGTTCACCAATCCGAATGTGGTGTGCCCCGTGGGCCAGCCCAACTGCAAGACGTTCTCGAACCCGGTGCTGACCAACAACATGTTCTGGCAAAACCGTTCGTTCTATATCACGGTCGCAGGGCTGAACCCGAACATACCGGGCTTGCAGAATACGGTGGCGCTGAACCCGACGTTGAATCAGGCCGGGCACCCGACGGGCTATTGCGCTTCGAACGCCGTCTATTGGGACATCGGCGCGTTCGGCGACACCTCGGCCAGCAGCCGTCAGGCGGGCTTGTCGATGAGCCCGCGGTTCTCGATCCTGACCGACGCCGGCGACTACCCGGGCGCGAACAACATCGGTTCCAGTCCGGCGGTGGTAAGCCAGTACTGCAACGGTGCGCGTGTGCCGCCGGAGGGCGGCGGAAACGGCTTTGCGGTGCCACCGGGCATCGCGGACGCGGTGCTGCCGAATCCGTTGTTCAGCCTGCTGCCCTCGGCGGTGCCTGATGAAGGCAACCAGTGGATCAACATGTCGTACGGCCCACTTTCGCTGTTCAACATGTCCGTCACATCCGGCGGCACCGGCTATGGCGTACTGCTGGGCAACTACTCGATCACGTCCGCCTCGCCGGCAATCAATCGCGGCACGTCAGCCAGTGCGCCGAATCATGACATCTTCGGCACGTCGAGGCCGCAAGGTGCCGGATACGACATCGGAGCAGTCGAGTTCGTGCAGCCGGGCCTGTTCGGCAGCACTACGATCGATCCGCTCGCATTGGGGGGCCAGGCGGGCGGTCTGTTCGGCCTGTTGCAGGGGCTGGTGAACGTGACACTGTCGCCCATACCGTGATGGAGACGCTGCAATGAAACTTCGATCTCCCTGGATGACGTCGGCGGTACTGCTCTCGAGCAGCGTTTGTCTGGCCGCGACCGCGGTTCTTCAACCGGTCGCGGCCGATCAGGGCGCACCGGCGGCCCACAAACCGCCGGCCGCGTCCACGCTCAGGCACTCGTCGTATTTGCCGGTGAACATGTCGCAGCACGCGAAGAACTACTACGGGCTGGTGAAGGGCGTCGACAACCTGAGCGTGCGCCGAACCGCATCGGGCAATCTGATTCGCTTCAGCTATCGCGTGACGGATCCGCAGGCGGCGCATCTGCTCGGCGAGAAGACCGCGACCGCCTATCTGTACGGGGAAGCGAGCCACGCGTTGCTAGAGATTCCGGTCATGGACAAGATTGGCCAGCTGCGCCAGACCGGCCCGCTGGAAGTCGGTCAGGAATACTGGATGGTGTTTTCCAACAAGGGCAATCCGATCAAGGCGGGGGACCGGGTCGACGTATTCGTCGGTTCGCTTCATATCGACGGATTGATTGTCGAATGATCGCGGCACAGCGGTCTGCTACATAAACGCAGGAGGTGACTCATGACCCGGTTTCTTTTGATGGCGCTCTCCGCAGCCTCTATGGCCGGTGCTCTGGCATCCGGCCCGGTTGCGTTCGCGGCCTCGGCCGCAGGCACGGCTCAGGCCGCGGCGGCGAGTCATTTGAGCGCGGCGCAAATCGTCGAGCGGAACGTCGCGGCACGCGGCGGGCTTCAGGCGTGGCACGCGGTCAATACGATGACGATGTCGGGGCAGATCGAAGCCGGCGGCAAGAAGAACACCAGGCTGCCGTTCGTGATGACGTTGAAGCGGCCGCACAAGAGCCGCTTCGAGGTTCGCTTCAACGATCAGACGGCGTTTCAGGTCTACGACGGCGCACAGGGCTGGAAAGTGAGACCTTTCCTCGGACGCGATGAAGTCGAGCCCTATACGCCTGCGGAGGCCAAATCGGCTGCGATGTCGGCCGAACTGGACGGACCGCTGATCGATTATGCGAGCAAGGGCTCGCGGGTCGAGGCTTTGGGTATGGAACAGGTGGAAGGACATCGCGCGTACGTCCTGAAAGTGACCACGAAAGACAATGCCTCACGCCGCATCTGGATCGACGCAAGCAGCTTTCTGGAACTGAAGATCGACGGCGAACCACGCAAGCTCGACGGCAAGATGCACGACGTCGCCATTTTCTATCGCGACTACCGGAAAGAAAGTGGGCTCGTCGTGCCGCACACGCTGGAAACCGTTGTCACTGGTGGCAAACAGCCGCACAAGTTGACGATCGAGCATGTCACGGTGAATCCGCCGACGGACGACACCCTGTTTGCGAAACCGCAACTGGCCATGGCCAAAGTGCCGAGCCACTAGCCGAACATCCGTGTGAGGTTCACGGCCATGACACGAATCGTATTGTGGATGCTCGTCGGCTGCCTGACGATGGCGGTGTACGCGAGCGAGCAGATACCGGCGGAGCACGATCTGAGCGCGGACCAGATCGTCGAAAAAAACATCGCCGCGAGGGGCGGCCTCGACGCATGGCGGAAGATCCAGACGATGGTCTGGGTCGGGCACGTGGATAGTGCCAACGCCCCGGCACGGGATCTGCCGTTCATGCTCGCGCTGAAGCGCCCGAACAAGACACGTTTCGAGATTTCCGTGCTCAACCAGAAGGCGGTCCGGGTATTCGACGGCCGGCAGGGCTGGAAGCTAAGCCCGAGCGTCATGGGCAACGCGGATTTTCGGCCGTACACGATGGACGAGGTGAAGTCCGCGCATGACGAGCAGGTCATCGACGGCATGCTGATCGACCATCAGGCGAAGGGCATCGATATCACGCTCGACGGTATCGATAAGCTCGACGGACACGATGCCTACCGCCTTGGCGTGAAGCTGCCTTCCGGTGTGACCCGTCATGTGTGGGTCGACGCGCAAAGCTTTCTGGACGTGAAGTACGATCGCCAGGCGCGGGGCGCTCACGGGCCGGTCACGGTGGAAGTGAAGTACAGCGACTATAAGAATGTCGCTGGATTGCAGGTGCCGTTCACGATCGAAAGCGGCGCGGCGGCTTCCGGCAGGAGCGACAAGCTGACGATCGAGAAAATATCGCTGAATCCGCCGCTGGACGATGCGACGTTCACGAGGCCCGCCTCGCAGGGCCATCGCAATTCGGTGTCGGTCGAAGCCGGCGCCTCGCCGCCGGTGCTTCGCGCGATGACCCGGCCGACGCCGTAGCCATGGACCGCGCCTGGGTCAGCCCGGAAGCCATCGCGCGGGCGCGGCCGATCGTGGCGCGCACGCTCGTTCAATGCGTGTTGCTCGCCGGACTGATGGTGCCGGTGGGCAAGGCGAACTGTGCTCCCGCAGCGCCGCCGGTCACGACGGCGAGCACGGGCGAAGCGATCTACCAGAAAGGCGTGCTGGGTTCGGGCGAACCGCTCGAAGCGATGCACGACGGCGGCGTGAACCTGCGCGGCGCCGCTGCGGCCTGCATGAATTGCCATCGGCGCAGCGGCCTCGGCTCCAGAGAGGGAACGACCCGCATCCCGCCGATCACCGGTCGGTATCTGGCCCATCCTCGCGCGGACAGCCTCGAAGATCTCGACATACCCTACATTCCCGGCATGCGCACCGATCGCGAGCCCTACACGGATGCGAAGATCGCAAGAGCGATACGCGAAGGGCTCGATTCGGAAGGCAAGCCGCTCAGCAATCTGATGCCGCAGTACGCGCTGAACGACACCGACATGGCAGCGCTGACCGGCTATCTGAAGCGCCTTGATCGACGCGTGCCGACGGGTGTCACGGACACGGTGCTGCACTTCGCGACGATCATCACACCCGATGCGGACCCGGTGAAACGGCGTGGCATGCTCGATGTGCTCAAGCAGTACTTCGATGACAAGAACGTGTTTCCGCTTGGCGCGACGCCGCCGCTGCGCTCGTCGCGCAAAATGATGTTCATGGTCAATCGCCGCTGGGAACTGCACGTGTGGGAGCTGAGCGGCCCGCCGGCGACATGGCATGAACAGTTGCGGCGCTATCTGGCGGCGCAGCCGGTGCTTGCGGTGCTGTCGGGACTCGGAGGGAGGAACTGGGCGCCGGTCCACGAGTTCTGCGAGCAGGAGGCCGTGCCGTGTCTCTTTCCCAATGTGGAAGTGCCGGTCGAAACCGACCACGATTTCTATTCCGTGTATTTCTCGAAGGGCGTGCTGCTCGAGTCGGATCTGCTTGCCAGCCGGATTCTCGATGAAGCTCGCAGCAAGCCGGCGCAAGCGCTGCCAAGGGTCTGGCAGGTCTATCGCGCGGGCGACAACGGCGAACAGGGTGCGCAAGCGCTTGCCGCCGCACTGAAGGGTCACGGCATGGCGGTGGCGAACCGCGTTCTTGCGCCAGGCGACAGCGTCGTGCGCGCCATGCATGGCATTTCGCGTGGGGATGTGCTCGTGCTGTGGCTGCGTCCGCCCGACATCGCGGTGCTCGGCCGTTCATCGCCGCCGTCGGACACGGTGTTCATGTCGGGGCTGCTGGGCGGGCTGGATAACACGCCATTGCCGGCGAACTGGCGCGGCGTCACGCGCCTCGCGTATCCGTTCGACTTGCCGGACGGACGGCGTGTCCGCGTCGACTATGCGTTCGGCTGGTTCTCGATTCGCAAAATTCCAATGATCGCCCCGCAGGTGCAGGCGGACACTTATCTTGCGTGCGGCCTGCTTGCGGAGACGCTCAGTCATATGGTCGATGCGTTCGGAAGGGAATATCTGATCGAGCGTATCCAGGACATGCTTGAACGCCGCATCCTGACTGGCTACTACCCGCGCCTGACGCTGGCGCCGGGGCAGCAGTTCGCGTCCAAAGGCGGCTATATCGTCCGCTTTGCGGAGCCTGACAGCATGCGGCTCGTCGCCGACGGTGCGTGGATCGTGCCGTAGTTTCCCGAGAACCACGGGCGGCCGTCGAAACGCGATGGACTGGAGCGCCCACCTACCCAAAGTGTAGGACGTTGACCCCTGCCGGGTTTCATCGCCTGTTTGCACAATGGAAGTGTGGCGAGCGGTGAGAACTGTGAACTGCCGTTGATGCAGTCCCAGGTCTTTATTGCTCGTGGTGTAAGGCGGCCGGTATACGGCGCAGGGGAGACGGCCATGCCAAAGGCTTGTATCGGCAATCATGCGCTTTATCGTTTGCTTCGCCGCGGCTCGACAGCCGCACTCGCGGCGCTGTGTCTGTTGCTGGCTTCCACCGCGCACGCGTTGCCCATATTCGCGCGCCAGACGGGGCAAAGTTGCGTGGCGTGTCACGCCGGTGGGCAATTTCCCGAACTCACGCCCTATGGGCGAATGTTCAAGTTAAATGGTTATACCCTCGGCGAACGCACCATTCCGCTAGCCGTGATGGGAACGGTCGATGTGACCAAGACACGGCACAACAACGACGTTAACGGAAATCCGATTTCTCCCAAAGACGGCAATCTGACCTGGGACGCGGCGAGCATTTTCCTCGCCGGGAAGATCACCGACAAGATCGGCGCGTTCGCCCAATATACCTACACGAACTACGATCACCAGAATGGCGACGGCCGGTGGATCGGTAAATGGGCATCGGACAACACCGATGTCCGTTATGTGGAACGGATCATCGGCGAAGCGAGCGATTTCATACTGGGCGTAACGTTGCACAACAATCCGACCATGCAGGACGTCTTTAACACGGCGCCTGCATGGAGCTATCCCTACCTTTCTTCGTCGACGAGCGCGGTTGGGTCCCCGCAGTTTACGCCTCTGATCGAGGGCGCATTGGCGCAGCAGGTCGTCGGCATTGGCGGCTACATGTACTGGAACAAGACGGTATACGCGGAACTGACCGCGTATGGCACCGCCGACGGGATCTGGTCGTTTCTGAGCCACGGCAGCAAGGCCGGAGACCTGGCCCACCCGCAGACCTATCTGAAAGGCTACAACCCGTATTGGCGCCTTGCGCTGACTCGCGAATGGGGCCCGCATAACATCATGCTGGGGACGTTCGGGTTGTTGGCCGACGTCTATCCCAACGATCCAAACGCTTTCCCGATATTCACGCAGGGTGTGACCCGCTATCGCGATATCGGCGTGGACGCGCAGTATCAATACCTGCTGGAACCGCATACGATTACCGCACAGGCACGCTACGTTCACGAGAATATCAGTGATCCGAATAATTTCGTGTTGGGCGACAGTCAGTCGGCAAATCTCAAATCGATGCTGCTGAAAATGTCGTACATCTATCAGGCCAAGTACGGCGTGAGCCTCGCTTTCTTCAATGTGACGGGCAGCACCGATAGCGCGGCTTACGCCAGCAGCGCGAACTTTTCTCCTGCCACGCAGGGATGGATACCCGAGATCTTCTGGATTCCGGTGCAGAACATCCGGGTCGGCCTGCAGTACACGCATTTCACCAAATACCTTGGATCCCGATCCAACTACGACGGTAGCGGACGCAACGCGTCGGACAACGACACGCTGTTTGTCTACTTATGGGCCGCGTACTGGTGATATCGACGCCAGCGTTTGCCACTCGAGATAGTCGTACTTGCCCCTGGAATAAAAGGAAGGTGCTTTGCGTTTTTGCAATACCGGCGGAAACGAGGGCGTTGAAATACGCACTGAATGCGCTGCGCCTTGTCGCGCTGCCTTAAAGGGCGGTAAGCACAGTTTGGAGGTTCGTGACATGAACAAATTGGCGCAGTTCATCTCCCTGGGGATGTTGCTTGCCGGGTCGGGTTGTCACGACCTGGAACGGTCCAGGGCAGTCGATAACCCGTCTGTCCCCGGAAAGACAATTGCTCTGCAAGTGTGCTCGAATTGTCATGGCGTGAACGGCGTGTCCGTGTCGCCCGCCTTTCCCAAACTGGCGGGTCAGCAGAAGGAGTACCTGATCAATCAATTAACGGACTTCAAGACGCATAGTCGATCCGATCCGAACGCCAAAAGATTCATGTGGGGCTTTACTCACTTGAGCGAAGCGCAAATCGACGAGCTTGCTACGTATTTTTCAAGTCATCAGACGGTCATGGGTGAGCCGGGCGATCCCGCACTGATCGATCAAGGACGGGCGATTTTTACCTCCGGCCTGCCGGCTAAGGGCGTGGCGGCGTGCATTTCATGTCACGGTCAGCACGGCGAGGGGGCGGGGCAATTTCCGCGCCTCGCCGGTCAGCATGCGGACTACACCTTGAAACAACTACGGATCTTCCAGCGCACCGAAGACCGGCCCCGCAGCGAAGCCATGAAGGCGGTCTGCAACAACATGTCGGAGCAGGATATGCGTGCAGTAGCGGCTTACCTGGAGGCGTTTCCGCCGGGGGAGCCCGGGACGGCGAACGAGACGACAAGCAATTAGTGATCAGGCCGTCGTTGCCGGTCAACAAGGGTATCGGGCACCCGTAACGTCATGGTGAACAGTGCTGCGCACCCATCGACGCGATCTTCGCAAGGGTAAGAGCCATGGAACTGACGCAATCATCCCCGGATTCCGGCGTACCCGCCTCCGAGCACACGTTACGTTCGCAAGCCTTACCGTCTTCGACGCAGTTCGACGAGCGGCCGTTCCTGAAGCGCCTCGGCATGACCGACTGGCTGTTCGCCCTCGCGATGGTTGCGGGC
>NZ_JAWRXB010001423.1:0-243 GCF_046535245.1 Paraburkholderia sp. SIMBA_030 | reverse complement strand
AGCGAATTTTTCTTCGAACAGATACATTTGAGCCAATACTTGGTTGGCAAATGAGCCGTCCATAACGCGTGATGGGTGACCAGTTGCGTTACCTAGGTTTACTAGGCGACCTTCAGCAAGCAAGATCAAATAATCGTTCTCATCGTCTGAGCGGAAGATTTGATGCACTTGTGGCTTGATCTCAACCCAGCGCCAATTGTCACGCATAAACTGAGTGTCGATTTCGGTGTCAAAGTGACCGAT
>NZ_JAWRXB010001422.1:0-243 GCF_046535245.1 Paraburkholderia sp. SIMBA_030 | reverse complement strand
CGAGCCCATCACGCCAATGATCGCCATCTTGTCCTCCTGGTTGGCCGACGCGCGGCGCGTCGATCTCAGCGATCGCGCGTGCCGTTCGTCTTTTTAATTATACACATCGACCGATTTCTGGCGATGCGACGGCGATGACGGGCTGAAAATTGTGGACTTTCCCGTCTTGCATTTTCCCTTCACTTTATTTAGTCTAAAAAAATAGATTTATCGACGGACGTATCGCGACTCGAGGGTTCGCCG
>NZ_JAWRXB010001421.1:0-243 GCF_046535245.1 Paraburkholderia sp. SIMBA_030 | reverse complement strand
ATCTGAAGGAATACCGATGGCGAAGGCAGCTTCCTGGCATCATACTGACACTGAGGCTCGAAAGCGTGGGTAGCAAACAGGATTAGATACCCTGGTAGTCCACGCCGTAAACGATGTCTACTAGTCGTTGGGTCCCTTGAGGACTTAGTGACGCAGCTAACGCAATAAGTAGACCGCCTGGGGAGTACGGCCGCAAGGTTAAAACTCAAATGAATTGACGGGGGCCCGCACAAGCGGTGGAGC
>NZ_JAWRXB010001420.1:0-243 GCF_046535245.1 Paraburkholderia sp. SIMBA_030 | reverse complement strand
CCCCTTCACTTGATGGCTTGTGTGAACAGGGGCGTTCTCGTGGAGGAAATGGCAGAATCCAGACTTCGCGGATCTCTTGATTGGACAGCGGGCGACGTATTGGTTCGCTGGCTATATGACTCGCAGGGAGGAGAACCCAACGAGTCAGGCTGGCGCCTTTCAAATCCAGGGGGACGGGATTTCGTAAAATCGGCCCAACTCAGCCATCTGGGCCAGCACGTCGCCAACGTAATCGCAGTGTTC
>NZ_JAWRXB010001419.1:0-243 GCF_046535245.1 Paraburkholderia sp. SIMBA_030 | reverse complement strand
ATAGATGGCACCTTTACCTGTCCAGCCATCGACGAATACAATCGGACTGTTTGGATAAGCCTCCAGTAGCATTTGCAGGGCCACTGGATCAAGACCACGATCGCGAATGATACTGATGCCATAATGTACACTTGGCAGGTGATAGCTACTGTCTGTATCCGACAGCGCACGTTGCAATAACACGCCAATCGGCAGACCAGCTCTTACCAAACTGACCAAAACCAGTGGATGCTCATCATTCAC
>NZ_JAWRXB010000141.1:0-375 GCF_046535245.1 Paraburkholderia sp. SIMBA_030 | reverse complement strand
ATGTCACGCGTGAAGTCAGCAGCAACATGCTCAATGACGAGATCTACGGCAGGATCCGAACCCTGGCCAAGAGCGGGGATACCGAAGGTGCGGCCCTTGCCCTGACGCGCCACTCGGACATCAACATCAAGCAAGCGCGCGAATTCGTGGAGCTCATGGACGACTAGTTACCCAGGGCCTAACTGCAGACGAAGGGCTTACCTGCCGCCGCCGGAGATCCCGGCAAGCAGCTGCTCAAAAGGAAGCGAGTCCAGCGTGGCGTTCTTGCGGCCCGGCTGCGGGCCGCTCAGCAGCTGGACGAGTTCACCCGCTGCGCGGTCCACGCGGGCAGAAAGCGGCGAACCGCCGTCGTCGGTGTTGCCCCAATCCTGCGGC
>NZ_JAWRXB010001418.1:0-243 GCF_046535245.1 Paraburkholderia sp. SIMBA_030 | reverse complement strand
CAAGTAGCTTATCTATAGAGGCGGATAATTCAGTACCAGTTAACATATCTATTTCTCCTGCCTCATTAGTCCTCGACGACTAGGCCTTTGCCAATCGGGGTGGTTGCTTGAATCAGACCGTCTCGCACATCCGCAACTTCTAATAGTTGTCCTTGATGCAATAACGCTGCGCGATCACAAAGTCTACGAATCACACTCATCTCATGGGTCACGATGACGATAGTTACGCCAAGTTGCTCATTG
>NZ_JAWRXB010001417.1:0-243 GCF_046535245.1 Paraburkholderia sp. SIMBA_030 | reverse complement strand
CGCATCGCCGGGCAGATACTGACGATCCAGTTGATCGCGGGCCGAATCGTCGGGAAACTCCAGCAGCATCGCGCGCAGCATCGGCGTGCCATGCTCGACCGCCTGTTGCGCGGCATCGAACAGAGACGGCATCAGACGCGACTTCCATTCGGTGAAAGGGCGCACGACCTCCACGGCTTCGTTGTCGAACAACCCTGGCACGCGATACGACTTGCTGCCGTTCAAACGGCTATGGCTCGACAG
>NZ_JAWRXB010001416.1:0-243 GCF_046535245.1 Paraburkholderia sp. SIMBA_030 | reverse complement strand
GCCAAACATATCATTAATTTTCGATTTTAGCCACTTATTTGGTCGTCCTGCAATATCAGGCTCAGGAAACGATCCATCACTGCGTTTTCGATGCAGTGTCATGTTTGACCACATGAAGATATTTTCTATATCTTTGGTCGTGTAATAAATCCCCGTTACTTCACTCATTTGTCACTCTCCTTATCCAACTCACTGCCGCACGTCTTACACACGCTCGGCAATCCTAAATCAATTTCTAGCGGC
>NZ_JAWRXB010001415.1:0-243 GCF_046535245.1 Paraburkholderia sp. SIMBA_030 | reverse complement strand
GTCCATTAAAAAAATAGGTGGACACGATCGTCGCTTTCATAACCCGCCGGTTCAAGGCGACATTGCCGGGCGCTTACGCCTGGGCAGGAACCGAACCGCTGTGTTCATGTGCCTCGTCAGGGCACGCCAGTTTTCGGCGCCGTAAACGCAGAAACCCCACCTTTTCGGGGTGGGGTTTCTGGTGCTGCTGGGGAGCCTGACGATTACCTACTTTCACACGGGAATCCGCACTATCATCGGCGT
>NZ_JAWRXB010001414.1:0-244 GCF_046535245.1 Paraburkholderia sp. SIMBA_030 | reverse complement strand
ACCCAAACCGTAACCGCGGTTTGCCCCCTTTCCGGCGTCAGCCGGTACAAACAAGAAAAGGAGCCAACAATGGCTAGCAACGAAGAAATCCTGGCCGGCCTGGCTGATATCGTTAACGAAGAGACCGGCCTTGCACCCGAAGCCGTGGAGCTGGACAAGTCCTTCACCGAGGACCTGGACATCGACTCCATCTCCATGATGACCATCGTGGTCAACGCTGAGGAGAAGTTCGGCGTTCGCATCC
>NZ_JAWRXB010001413.1:0-244 GCF_046535245.1 Paraburkholderia sp. SIMBA_030 | reverse complement strand
CAGCCCGATGTAAGGGGTGACGACCCCAGTTTCGCTCCGCGAGGTGCGGCTGGTGTCGCCGGATGACAGGGAGGTGGAAACCTCGTCTCGTCTCCAGTCGATGACCCGGGCCCCGGTGATCAGTGACAGGTCATCCGCCAAGCTCCAACGCACCGAAGTCACCAGTCCATCCTGGGTTTCATCTAGAGCATCTTCGGAGGACTTGGTGTGGATGGCGTCAGGTATCGCCAGCGACCCGTCCCAG
>NZ_JAWRXB010001412.1:0-244 GCF_046535245.1 Paraburkholderia sp. SIMBA_030 | reverse complement strand
CAGGTTTAGCCCATGAACTGGGGTATACAGACCAATCCCATCTAAGCCGGGAATTTAAACGCTATACGGGAATCACACCCGCCGAATTCACCCGGAAAACAAAGCGCGAGAAACAAGCGTCTGATGGTCATATTATTTGATACTCAAAACAAGAATCAACCAAAAAACTTCCTATCAGTTTCAATCATCTTCATCGTTCTTTTCGCCAAAGAAAAATCTGCTCAATCCGCAAGATCAGCGAGAG
>NZ_JAWRXB010001411.1:0-244 GCF_046535245.1 Paraburkholderia sp. SIMBA_030 | reverse complement strand
ATATTTTATAGAAAAAATAGTAATATATTTTTTTTATTTTTTTCATAAGTATAGTTATTTAGGTTCGTGTGCTCCCATTATATGAAATCTATAGGGACCAGCTTGATTAAATTCTTCGTCTAACATTTTTTGATCTGTATTTGCATCATTAAAAAATCCAGGCCAGCCTTGTCCTCCTGGTCCATCATAATTGTTATCTACTCCAAAATAAATTGTCCCAATAGATGCACCAATCGGCCCCCCC
>NZ_JAWRXB010001410.1:0-244 GCF_046535245.1 Paraburkholderia sp. SIMBA_030 | reverse complement strand
CGTTATCAAGACTTTGTCCGGGACTACCCCTGTCCATGAAGGCCGCACAGAAACTGCCGTCGTGGAGGAACGGCCATGATCAGGAGCAGGTTCCGGGCGCTTGCCCACAAATCGTTGGTGCGCTTGGTGGTGATGGTTGTCGTCGGGCTTGCAGTAGCCCTCGCCGTCGGAAGGTTCGGGGCATGGGCCTACGCTCCGGCGCTTGGCTGGGCAGCGGCGTCTTTGACGTATCTCATTTGGGTGT
>NZ_JAWRXB010000140.1:0-375 GCF_046535245.1 Paraburkholderia sp. SIMBA_030 | reverse complement strand
CTGGTTGTCTTGGTTGATGACAAGAAAAACATCCTAGCCGACTCTGTGTTGACTGACTATACCGCTCGTATTGAGCAATTGATTGAAGTCTCTCATTTTAAGGGAACAGCCTGTGAGACCGTTGCTGATTATGCATTGGCAGGAGATAAAAAAACCACCAAACAAAATCCTGTACAGCTGTTATTGGTTGGTGTCGGTAACACGGACAAATTCAGCAATACCGTATTGCAAAAAATTGCCAAGACTATCTATAGCAGCACGCAAAAGCGTGTATCGTCTATTACCGTTGCACTAGGTGATGCGCTAGAAGAAAGCCATTTTGGTCAATTTGCCCTAAACCTATTGGCAGCCAGCTACCGCTTTGATAAATATAAG
>NZ_JAWRXB010001409.1:0-244 GCF_046535245.1 Paraburkholderia sp. SIMBA_030 | reverse complement strand
AAGGGGCAGCGTTCATCCCTGAAAGGTGGCGGCAGCGTGCTTGTGGTGGGTAACCGTCGTATTCCCGGCGCGTTTATTCAGCAACTGAAAAATGGCCGGTGGCATGTCATGCAGCGTGTGGCTGGGAAAAACCGTTACCCCATTGATGTGGTGAAAATCCCGATGGCGGTGCCGCTGACCACGGCGTTTAAACAAAATATTGAGCGGATACGGCGTGAACGTCTTCCGAAAGAGCTGGGCTATG
>NZ_JAWRXB010001408.1:0-244 GCF_046535245.1 Paraburkholderia sp. SIMBA_030 | reverse complement strand
AAGTCGACACCCAAGGCAGTTTCAAGCGGCCCTTTGTCGAGTGTTTGCACATGAAGCTTGCGTGAACCTTCCTGTATTGAGAGGTCTCCGGTTACCGCGAAGTCTGGCAACTCGAGACTGGCGAACGCATTCCGGTCATAGTCGACGAGCTCGCGCTCTTGAGTCGGCGCAACGCCTTCTAGGTAGGAGATAAAGGAGTCTTCTCGTGCGCTCTCGTCTACCGGTTTAGCCTTCCGAAACACCT
>NZ_JAWRXB010001407.1:0-244 GCF_046535245.1 Paraburkholderia sp. SIMBA_030 | reverse complement strand
GGCGCGGCAGCGGCCCGAGCTTGCGCGCGTGACGACCGCCTTCAATCCGAATTCGCAGCAACTGCTCGTCGACGTGGACCGCGAGCGCGCCGAAACACTTGGGGTGCCGGTGGAAGACGTCTATAGCGCGATGCAGACCATGTTCGGTTCGCTCTACGTTTCGCAGTTCAACCGATCGAGCCGTCTGTGGCAGGTGATCTTGCAGGCCGATCCGACGACGCGCCTGCGCCCCGACGATCTCGAC
>NZ_JAWRXB010001406.1:0-244 GCF_046535245.1 Paraburkholderia sp. SIMBA_030 | reverse complement strand
ATCGCCGAACTTCTTCCACAGATCCATGGGAAACTGGTCGGGGCGGTCGACCTCCGCCGCGCGCGGCGTGATTTCCTTCGCGGCAAACGTCGCGACGGCGTCGCGCAGCATCTCGATGTCTTCACCGAGCATGAATTGCACGCCGGGCAGGTTGATCATGTCTCCTCCGTCTCCAGAAAGTGGGTCGCACGCGCCGATTTCTGAGTTTCGCTCAAATCGGATCAATGCGTCGATTCATTAAGCC
>NZ_JAWRXB010001405.1:0-244 GCF_046535245.1 Paraburkholderia sp. SIMBA_030 | reverse complement strand
ATAGTTGCACCAGATCGAAATATAGTGTTATTGGATCGCACACCTGTCTAAGATAACGAACGTGAGCGGTCAGCCCTTTTACGCCCCGCCCGAATTGCCGTTTTGGACGAGGACTATTCGCTTGCAAACCCCCATGATTGTTTCCATTGTCGACGACGACGAAAATGTCCGCGTCGCAACGTGCAGTCTCGTTCGCTCCCTGGGTTGCAAGGTGCGGGACTATGCTTCGGCGGAGGCGTTTTTG
>NZ_JAWRXB010001404.1:0-244 GCF_046535245.1 Paraburkholderia sp. SIMBA_030 | reverse complement strand
CCTGCCTGGTGTTCGGCGGCCTGACCCTGACCTTCCACAGCGAAACCTTCCTCAAATGGAAAGCGCCGGTGGTCAACTGGCTGTTCGCCCTGGCCTTCGCCGGCAGCCACTTCATCGGCGACCGAGTGCTGATCAAGCGCATCATGGGCCACGCCCTGACCCTGCCCGATGCCATCTGGGCCCGCCTGAACCTGGCCTGGATCTGCTTCTTCCTGGTCTGCGGTGCGGCCAACCTGTTCGTCGC
>NZ_JAWRXB010001403.1:0-244 GCF_046535245.1 Paraburkholderia sp. SIMBA_030 | reverse complement strand
CGTGGCGAGCGCTTGCGAGAGCCGCTGGAAGATCGCCGAATGACTGTCGCGCATTCCCGATTCCGAGTGGAACGCATCCATCCGCGCGAGCGGCGAATTCATCGCGGTGTCGATCTCGTCGTGCAACGCCTGCTGGAACGACGAGTAGTTCGGAAAGCCGATCCGCACGACGAAGCGAAACACGGTCGGGTCGCTGACTTCGGCTTGCTTCGCAAAACTGGCGATCGGCCCGAGACCGAGGCTC
>NZ_JAWRXB010001402.1:0-244 GCF_046535245.1 Paraburkholderia sp. SIMBA_030 | reverse complement strand
CCGCTCGGTCGCCTCGAAGAACGACAGGATCTCGGCGGTCAGTTCCGCGCTCGCTTCCTCGGGAATGTAATGGCCGCAGGCGAGCGCGCGGCCGCTCACGTCGCGCGCCACCTTGCGCCATTCGGCGAGCGGATCGAAGCACTGCTCGATCACGCCATGCTCGCCCCACAGCACGCGCAGCGGGCACGCGACCTTGTGGCCGCGCTCGATGTCGGCGCGGTCGTGTTCGAGGTCGATGGTCGCC
>NZ_JAWRXB010001401.1:0-244 GCF_046535245.1 Paraburkholderia sp. SIMBA_030 | reverse complement strand
CCGTTGGCGACAAGTCCGGGCCCATTAGTCGGCACTCCGCCGAGGGGCAGGCGCTCAACTGTTCACCTAGAGCCCTTCAGGAGTAACGGCCATGCCACGTGGAGACAAAGACAAATACACCGACGAGCAAAAGCGCAAGGCAGCACACATCGAAGAAAGCTACGCGCACAAAGGCGTTTCCAAGGACGAAGCCGAGTCTCGTGCCTGGGCGACGGTCAACAAGCAATCCGGTGGCGGCGAAAAA
>NZ_JAWRXB010001400.1:0-244 GCF_046535245.1 Paraburkholderia sp. SIMBA_030 | reverse complement strand
CATGACCTGCGCCTGCCAATAGTAGTGTCTTTTTCGGTAAAAATTTCGTCATAAATGATTTTATCAAGGCGGTTAGTTGCTGTTAGTGTTTGATCGAATGTTGATTGATATAAATGACTTTAAAAACTCATTTAAAAGTATCATATAAATAAGACTAGTCTGTTGCGGGCAAACAGTAAGAGCGTAAATGAATTATGTGGCTCATGTGGCTTATACATATTCAGCAATAGTCACTGCGTCAACC
>NZ_JAWRXB010001399.1:0-244 GCF_046535245.1 Paraburkholderia sp. SIMBA_030 | reverse complement strand
ATCGGCGCGCAGCGCGACCTGTCGCTGCAGGAAGGCATGCCCCTGAAAATTCTCGCGAATTTCGAACCCGAGGAAGAATGGGTGCTGGAGCCTGGCGACATGCTCTATCTGCCGCCGCACATCGCGCACGACGGCGTGGCCGAAGGCGAGTGCATGACCTGCTCGATCGGCTTTCGCTCGCCTTCCACGTCGGAGCTCACGAATCAGTTTCTTTACTGGCTCGCCGAACGTGGCGCCGACGACG
>NZ_JAWRXB010001398.1:0-244 GCF_046535245.1 Paraburkholderia sp. SIMBA_030 | reverse complement strand
CGTTCGGATAACGCGCGATCAATGCGGCGAGCTTGTCGGCGGCAAGCGGATCGAGCCGCAGCGCATCCATATGTCCGATGCCGCACGCAAACGGCGGATGATGCAGCGCGACCACCGTCGGCTTGCCGTTCGCCGCATCGAGTTGCGCGGCGAGCCACGAAAGCCGCGCGTCGCACAGCGTACCTGCGCTTTGACCCGGCACCATCGAATCGAGTGCGATCAGCCGTAGCGGACCGATGTCGGC
>NZ_JAWRXB010001397.1:0-244 GCF_046535245.1 Paraburkholderia sp. SIMBA_030 | reverse complement strand
AGGCAGGAGACGTTGCAGCATACGCGGATTCGACCGGCCTAAAGAATCTTTCTTGGGGTAGCGGTAGGTCGCGCGGACGTCACCGTGGAGACCATATCGAGTCGCGAGTAATGATTTCTGGCTGCGCGAACTGTTTGTCTCCGCATGGCCAGATGCAGACTTTGTCGTTCGTGCGTCCAATGCTTCTACGAAAGCATCTGCTAGAGTGATAGTCATACTGTCCTATCTGGAGCGAGCGTGGCTG
>NZ_JAWRXB010001396.1:0-244 GCF_046535245.1 Paraburkholderia sp. SIMBA_030 | reverse complement strand
CAACTTGGCAGGGCGGCCGACGCAACGGTGAGCACCTTCCAAGACCCCACTCCCACGTCTCCGGAGATCGCATACCTCTGGCTGCGCAGGGAAATCTCCTCACATCCTTGGGATCAGGACGCCTTCTTCACCGAAAATGCGATCGCTGAGGCTGCCGGAGTCTCCCGGACCCCCGTCCGTGATGCGCTGCTCCGGCTTGAAGCGGCAGGTCTTCTTCGGCGCGTGCCCCACAAGGGCGCGTATG
>NZ_JAWRXB010001395.1:0-244 GCF_046535245.1 Paraburkholderia sp. SIMBA_030 | reverse complement strand
GTTTCGTAGCGCGCGAAAGCCTCGGGATTGCCGTCGTCGAGCAGCGTGAGCACTTCGCCTTCGGGCGTGAGCGCAATGAGCTTCTCGTTGAGGATCAGCGTGATCCAGAGATTGCCGTGCGCGTCGAACGCGAAGCCGTCGGGAAAGCCGCCGAGATCGGGCGGCCCGTAGATCTCGCGATCGGTGAGCGAGCCGTCGTCCTGCACGCGCAGACGCGAAATGCGGCGCGCGTTGGTTTCGACCA
>NZ_JAWRXB010001394.1:0-244 GCF_046535245.1 Paraburkholderia sp. SIMBA_030 | reverse complement strand
AAGGCGTAGGTGCCACCGAAGATGTTGGCTTCGCTCAGATTCAGGCTGTCGTGGTAGGTCTGAGCCTGGGCATTCATCGCGGTGAAGTGACCGGCGTTCAGGGTCAGGCCGCTGATCTCGTTGCTGGTGATCAGGCCGCCTTCGGCAACTTCCGGCAGCAGTCGGCTGTCGTCGGTGGCGAATACAGGCATGGCGGTGAACTGGTCGCCGAACTTCAGCACGGTATTGGAGATGCGCATTTTTA
>NZ_JAWRXB010001393.1:0-244 GCF_046535245.1 Paraburkholderia sp. SIMBA_030 | reverse complement strand
CTTAATCCAATGGACTTGAAAATAAACACAGTTAACGGCGCACGTTCCTGTCCGGAGCCTGCGCCCAACAATACTGCTTGGATGACGATCCCGGCGCCTCGCATGCAGATTGCAATGTCGTTTTTCACATGTGACCGGTTCACGGCGCTTCAAGGCCGCTTATCCGGATGTAAGCCGTCTCCTATGTTTTAAAACAAAAAGAGGCCGGAATATACCGGCCTCTTCGTGAATTCAGTATTCGGAC
>NZ_JAWRXB010000139.1:0-377 GCF_046535245.1 Paraburkholderia sp. SIMBA_030 | reverse complement strand
CACGAATGGGTCGGTGCTGGCAGCATCCAATCCCGGTGTGAACACCCGTTCACCCAGCCACCCACTCCCGTTACACTGCGCGATTGCGACAGTGTTTGTCGCATTGCCGAAAGCCTGGGTAAAACAGGGTTTTGCGCTGTAACAAGTTGTCGCTTGGCCGCAAGGACAGGCGCCCATCAGTCCTTACAATCCCCCCATCGCTCGCCAGTTTCAGGCGAGTGTTCCTCTTCAGGAGACTCCGATGTCCGTTGAGCACGCTGCGGTACAACGCGCCGATTTCGACCAGGTAATGGTTCCTAACTACGCGCCTGCCGCTTTCATCCCTGTGCGTGGTGCCGGTTCCCGCGTCTGGGACCAGTCTGGCCGCGAGCTGATCG
>NZ_JAWRXB010001392.1:0-244 GCF_046535245.1 Paraburkholderia sp. SIMBA_030 | reverse complement strand
CGCGGAAACGGTGCGTCAAACGCCCGAAGCGCGCGCCGTGATGGCGGCGGGCCTCAAGAAGCAGATCGAGCGATTGAGTGCCGCGAAGGCGGCGAGTGGAGACGCTTCCACGGCGGCACACGTGCGGCGCGCGGCCATCGGCAGCTGGTCGGCGATGGTGGGCGCCGTGATTCTTGCGCGCCTGATCGACGATCCCGCGCTCTCGAACGAAATTCTCGACGAGACGCACGCATGGATCGACGAC
>NZ_JAWRXB010001391.1:0-244 GCF_046535245.1 Paraburkholderia sp. SIMBA_030 | reverse complement strand
CCTATGCGGACAGTGAGACGGGAAAGAACGCATATCCCAGTCAAGCTACCCTCGCTGAACGCTTGGGAATCAGCGACCGGGCAGTTCGGAAGAACCTTTCATGGCTGAAAGACGCCGGATGGATTCTTGAGGAACGGCGTGGGCGTCGAGCGGGCACGCAGGGCATCAGTTCAAGCTACTCACTAACATTCCCAACCGGAACGAATGTTCCTACTGGGGAAATGCCAACCGGAACGAATGTTCC
>NZ_JAWRXB010001390.1:0-244 GCF_046535245.1 Paraburkholderia sp. SIMBA_030 | reverse complement strand
GATCGTCGTCGTCCGCTTCCTCGGGCTGGCCCGCGTACGCGACTTCCAGCGCCTCGTTGATCATGTCGGTCACGCCGTCGCCGTGCGCGGCCGAGATCGCGCGCGGATCGCCGAGGCCGAGCTCGTAGAAGTCCGTCGCGACCGCCGTGTACTTCATCCCCTCGGCCTTGTTGACGACCAGGAAGATCGGCCGGCCGGTCTTGCGCAGGTAGTCGGCGATCGACTTGTCCTGCGGCGCGAGCCC
>NZ_JAWRXB010001389.1:0-244 GCF_046535245.1 Paraburkholderia sp. SIMBA_030 | reverse complement strand
AGCGCACCGACTTCCCCGGACAGCAGACGGAACAGCACGACCGGGCGGCCGAGCAATGTGCGCGCGACAGGTTTGTCCGTCAGTTCGGATGACAGCGCGGCGACCCACCATCGGTCGATAGGAAACTTAGTAGTATTGATTAGTGGTGCGGCATGATGCGCCATTGATCGTCTCCAGTATTGTGGTTTTCCGCCGCGCGCCGCGCGGTCCGTCTACAGATCGAGTACCAGCAGGTCGGTTCGCG
>NZ_JAWRXB010001388.1:0-244 GCF_046535245.1 Paraburkholderia sp. SIMBA_030 | reverse complement strand
ATCGCTGGTGTGACTACGGGCGCATATGAGCAAGCAGGGCTCGATATCACCATTATCGAGCCAGATGACCACTATGATGGCTTTGCCGAATTACAGAACCAGAGCATCGATCTGCATGTCAATGAGCCTATCCATTTGTTCGAGCATTACGCGCCTAATCTACGCGCACTAGGCTGCTTTTTTGAGACCGATGGCGGCATATTGATGCAGCAGTCTAGTATGGATAAGCTCAAAAACAATCAAC
>NZ_JAWRXB010001387.1:0-244 GCF_046535245.1 Paraburkholderia sp. SIMBA_030 | reverse complement strand
AAATAAAAACATATCTTCCTAATCAAAAATACTATACCGAAGAAGAGACATTCAAAAAAGTTCTATTGAATGAAACAAGCTATGTCGACAAGATTAGATTTTTTGCGTTTTACTCTTACCTGTCAAAGCATGATTCGTCATTAAATCAGACTGAACTGAGAAATTGGACACGCGTTATCTACAACCTAACTGAAAATACTATCGTCGACGGCTCAGACGACTTTTATCGTGCCTTACATTCAAT
>NZ_JAWRXB010001386.1:0-244 GCF_046535245.1 Paraburkholderia sp. SIMBA_030 | reverse complement strand
CGACACGACAGCGAGCAGGTCGTCAAGCAGCACGGGCTTCTTCAGCAGCGCGTTGAAACCGGCGCTCAGCGCCTCGTGCATATCGGATTCGTTGCCATAGCCGCTCAACGCGATACAGATGATCGACTCCATGGCGGGCATCTCACGCAGCTTGCCGACGAACTCGAATCCGTCCATGCCCGGCATGCCCTGATCGGACAGCACGAGGTCGGGGCGGTTGCCGTCGAGCATCGCGAGCGCATCC
>NZ_JAWRXB010001385.1:0-244 GCF_046535245.1 Paraburkholderia sp. SIMBA_030 | reverse complement strand
CGGGCCATCAAAATGTATATGCAATAAAAAACCCAGCTAATCGTTCGGATTAGCTGGGTTTTTATCGACCTGACGGGACGCTGCCAAACGCCCCCGAAAGCCGGACTACATATTCTCGATCATCACCTGCCCAAAGCCCGAGCACGACACCTGCGTCGCGCCTTCCATCAAACGCGCGAAGTCGTACGTGACGCGCTTTTGCAGAATCGACGTTTCCATCGACTTGATGATCAGATCCGCCGCC
>NZ_JAWRXB010001384.1:0-244 GCF_046535245.1 Paraburkholderia sp. SIMBA_030 | reverse complement strand
CCGCTCCGAGGCTGACTTGATGGACATCCGTAACTTCGGTGCGAAGTCCATTGACGAGGTCAAGGCAAAGCTCGTGGAACTGGGACTGTCCCTCAAGGACTCCCCTCCCGGTTTCGATCTCGCAGCCCGTGCCGCAGCCATCGAAGAGGACGACGCCGCGTTCAGCGACGACGAGCTCTAACCAGCAGATCTTGGCCGATGGGTTCAGCGATGGACCTGTTCGGCTTACATAACAGGAGAAATA
>NZ_JAWRXB010001383.1:0-244 GCF_046535245.1 Paraburkholderia sp. SIMBA_030 | reverse complement strand
ATGCTCGATCAGCGCCTGCTGCACGCGCTCGCGGTGACAGCGCTCAGCTATTCGTCCGGGCGGCACCTGACCTTCTATCAGGCGAGCGAGCCGATTCAGGCCTGGCGGCGCGCCCAGCGCACGGCGCGCATGGTGGCGCTCACGCCCGAGCATCTGCTGGCGTCGGCGGCGATTCCGTATGTGTTTCCCGCCGTGCGCCTCGAACTCGACGGTCATCACGAATATTTCGGCGACGGTTCGATCC
>NZ_JAWRXB010000138.1:0-377 GCF_046535245.1 Paraburkholderia sp. SIMBA_030 | reverse complement strand
GTTGCGAAGGGCGTGCACGACGCACTGCCGGGCAAGATCGCGATTGTGCACTTCGACGCGCATCTGGACCTCATGGATTCGAGCGAGGCGCAAGGCCGTTACAGCCAGTCGAGCGGCATGCGTCGCGCGCTGGAGCTCGATCGCATCGACGCGCGCCAGTGCATTCAGGTTTGCGAGCGACATTTCAATTTTCCGGCTTCCGGCCGCTTCAAGCACGATAACGACCTCGTGCATCTATCGGCGCGCGAGGTACTCAAGCTCGGTCCCGCAGCCACGGTCGAACGCATTCTCGCGCGCACGCAGGGCGCGGATCATATCTTCCTCTCGTTCGATATCGACGCGATCGATCCGGCTTACGCACCGGGCGCTGGCGCGCA
>NZ_JAWRXB010001382.1:0-244 GCF_046535245.1 Paraburkholderia sp. SIMBA_030 | reverse complement strand
ATAGCGTCCCGGCACGCGCATTACGCTGCGATCACCGCCTTCGGTTCGAGAAACGCTTCGAGTCCGGCCACGCCATATTCGCGTCCGATGCCCGATTGCTTGAAGCCGCCGAACGGCGCCGCCGGTTCGTGCGCGAGCGTGTTGACGAGCACACGGCCGGCCTCGATGCGCGCGGCCACCGCGTTTGCGCGCGCCGTATCGGCGGAACAGATATAGGCTTGCAGCCCGTACGGCGTGTCGTTGG
>NZ_JAWRXB010001381.1:0-244 GCF_046535245.1 Paraburkholderia sp. SIMBA_030 | reverse complement strand
CCATTTACGCTGCCTTTGTCTGCACTGTTGCTTTTGTCTTTCCCTGCGACGTACCGCCGTGCGCAGGACGCGGTCCCGCTTCGGGAGCCGCGGCGTCGTCTGCCAGTTGAAGGAAGAGAATCGAAATCTGCGCGCCCTCGATCACATCGCCCGCTTTCATGCGATTGCGAATGTCGATGCGCGCGCCATGTTCGTCGACGATCTTCTTGACCATCGCAAGACCCAGGCCCGTGCCCTTGGCCTC
>NZ_JAWRXB010001380.1:0-244 GCF_046535245.1 Paraburkholderia sp. SIMBA_030 | reverse complement strand
CTCGCGCCCGGGCGTGATCGAAATCGCATCCATCAGGACGTCGAACTTTCCGGCCTGGCGGCCCGGAATCATGCCGTCCCAGTCCTGCGCCACGAGATTGCACTTGAGCTGCGCGCGTGCGCACAGATTCGCGGCGAGTTCGGGCTCGAAGCCGCCAAGCTTGCCGCCCGGCAGCGTCATGTTCCATGGCGCGTAGCCGCCTTCAAGCGCGATCGTCACATCCTTCGCCTGCGCGGCGCCGCCG
>NZ_JAWRXB010001379.1:0-244 GCF_046535245.1 Paraburkholderia sp. SIMBA_030 | reverse complement strand
GGTGTCGAAGATAAATACTTACTCGCCATGAGAATTGAGTTCCTTGCGCGTGGCGGAAGCGTGCGGGAAGAGACCGCCCGTTTCCCAGACTGTTGAAGAAGTCCGCCAAGGTGGCGATTGTCTGGAGCCGTGCAGGTTGCAGCGCCGCGCTCCGCGTGTATCGAATGTGCCGCGTTGCAAAAACCGGTTGCTACATAGCTGTTCGATGGACGCGCCGCGGAGACGGACGGCAGGATCGATCACA
>NZ_JAWRXB010001378.1:0-244 GCF_046535245.1 Paraburkholderia sp. SIMBA_030 | reverse complement strand
CGGCACTGTCATTACTATCCGCCAACAGTCTATCAGCAGCTTTGATTTGGATACGCAACAGGTCCAACTGATTCTGAGCTTGGCTACTAGCCTTAACTCTAGGCTCTGGCAGCATCTGCTGACTCATGGCAAATAGACGATCGTCCATTTCGTTTAATCGACTGATTACTTGCTCATTACTCTGCAAACGATCGTTGACACTATGCTGAAAGCGCTGCTGACTAATATATAGCCACAATAATGC
>NZ_JAWRXB010001377.1:0-245 GCF_046535245.1 Paraburkholderia sp. SIMBA_030 | reverse complement strand
AATTTAAACCCTTCCAATATTGACTAGAATTTTCTATTTTTTCACTAGAATTCACTTTTTCATTACGCCTCCTTCTATAACACTTTTCCTCTTAATTTAAATCCATATTCGAACTTTAATTGTTCGAATATGGATTACTCTTAAAATGTAAAAGCTGTACTTCTTAAATTATTTACTTCATCATCAATTTCTAAAAGGCTTTTTCTTTCTTCACTATTTAAAATATCAATCTTTTTAATTACTTG
>NZ_JAWRXB010001376.1:0-245 GCF_046535245.1 Paraburkholderia sp. SIMBA_030 | reverse complement strand
CTATCAAAAAATTGAGCGGCCCATCATTGACGCTCGACACTTGCATATCAGCACCAAACTGACCAGTTGCCACGTTCGGGTACTTAGTTTTGGCATAATCGACCAGTTGTTCAAATAATGCGTGCGCAGCAGCAGGTGCCATCGCACCACCAAAGTCTGGTCGGCGACCTTTGTCTGTTTTTGCCATCAAGGTAAATTGTGAAACTAAAAGCAATCCACCAGCAACCTGCTGAACGTTTTTATCC
>NZ_JAWRXB010001375.1:0-245 GCF_046535245.1 Paraburkholderia sp. SIMBA_030 | reverse complement strand
GTGACAATAGCAGGTTAATTCAAACGATTTATCGCTTATGAAAGATAAGCGATATAAATCAATAAGCCAATAATAACGATTTAAAAATTAAAGTCAATAATTAATTTGGCTTGTATAGAAAATAATTTAACAAAAGTGTTTTTAATTAATTACTTTAATTTGAAATCGTATCGGTAGTTTTCAAACCATAAAACTATTTATCACTTCAGCCAATAAAGCAGCAGCGATAATTATAAATATCACCC
>NZ_JAWRXB010001374.1:0-245 GCF_046535245.1 Paraburkholderia sp. SIMBA_030 | reverse complement strand
CGGGCACGCATTCCCGCAGGAAATCGACGAAGGTCCGGATCTTCGCGTCGAGGTACTGGCGCGACGCATACAGTGTGTAGACCGTCAGCTTCTGCAGCCGGTACTCGGGCAACACGCGAACCAGCGCGCCACTCGCCAGGGCGGGCACCGCGCTCGACATCGGCAATGAGCCGATCCCGAGGCCCGCGCGCAGCGCGGCACCGAGCGCGTCGGCGATGTTCACCTGGAAGTCCGGCAGCGGCAAC
>NZ_JAWRXB010001373.1:0-245 GCF_046535245.1 Paraburkholderia sp. SIMBA_030 | reverse complement strand
CGCTTCCCGGCGCTGTTCGTCGGCGCCTATCCGACCGGAACATTCGCAACCGCCGTCGGCTGCGTCTTCGCGGTGCCGACCGTCTGGATGATGCTGTTTGCGGCCGGTCTGGTTGGCCGCACCGAAGAAGATGACGATATTGCCGAGGACTTTAACGAAACGCGCTCCAAGGCGCGTTCGGTTGGCGAAGCCGATGAGGATGATGGTGACGATGAAGGTGGCTGGCTTGCCTTCGGCGCGCTGAC
>NZ_JAWRXB010001372.1:0-245 GCF_046535245.1 Paraburkholderia sp. SIMBA_030 | reverse complement strand
ATTCACCAAAGTTATAGTCACGCTCAACCATAAATAGTACACCACCTAAGATGGCACAGTTTACGGTGATTAGTGGTAAGAATACCCCAAGCGCGTTATATAGACTCGGTACAAACTTGTCCAAGAACATCTCTAGGATCTGTACGGTGGCTGCAATCAAACCGATATAACTTAGCAATCCTAAGAAGCTCAAGTCGATATCAGGGAAACCTGCCCATGCCAGCGCACCATCTTTTAGGATGAAC
>NZ_JAWRXB010001371.1:0-245 GCF_046535245.1 Paraburkholderia sp. SIMBA_030 | reverse complement strand
CCTTCCCTTCCTGCTGAGTTTCACCGGCGGCTATGTCGATACCGCGGGCTTCCTGGCGCTCGGCGGATTGTTCACCGCCCACGTCACCGGCAACTTCGTGACGCTGGGTGCGGCGCTGATATCGGGGACATCGGGCATCATCGCCAAGCTTCTGGCGCTGCCGGTCTTCTGCCTGACGATCTTTCTGCCGCGTTATGTCACCCGCCGCACCGGAACGGTCGAAGACCGCAGCCTGCGGCTGATGC
>NZ_JAWRXB010001370.1:0-245 GCF_046535245.1 Paraburkholderia sp. SIMBA_030 | reverse complement strand
CCAACCTGCGCCAAAACCTGGAAGGCGCGTCCCGCGAGGCCAAGCTCCTGGCAGTGGAGTTGCTGTTCCTGCAGTCCTTGCCGCTGGCCCACGAGGTCAAGTCCCTCAGGGTGAAGCGGGCACGCGTCGCCGAGGCTGCGTCCTGGGTGGAGCCGCCAATTGAGCTTCCCGAGGAACTCTACGAAGGCTTGACGGACCACGGAGTCATCCGGGACCGCACCGCGGAGTTCAACTGGACCATCTGG
>NZ_JAWRXB010001369.1:0-245 GCF_046535245.1 Paraburkholderia sp. SIMBA_030 | reverse complement strand
CCGGGGGCATCGCTTCGTGATGCTCGAAGACCGTATGCAGGCCGATGACCTGCAGATCTGTGTGGCCGAAGCGCCGTTCGATGCGGCGCACCTGCGGCAGGCTTTCGGCCACGCATCCCGGGCAGAGCAGTTGGAAGCTGTGGAGATAGATCACCCTGCCGCGCAGGCTTTCAAGGGTGAGCGGCGTTTCGGTATTGAACCACTGGCTGACGGCGAGTTCCGGCGCCTTGATGGCGGTTTCGTTC
>NZ_JAWRXB010001368.1:0-245 GCF_046535245.1 Paraburkholderia sp. SIMBA_030 | reverse complement strand
GCAGCAGCACGACCGCGCAAAGGCCGATCGACTCGCCGAGCCCGGACCACGCTTGCGCGAGAAACAGGCTCGCGAGCAGGAAGGCGAGATGCGCGAGCATGTCGAGCAAGATCGCGCGCATCCGGATTGCCGACAGGTAAAGCAGCACGCCGTAATCGACCAGCGCGCGGGCGGCAACGACCACCGCCGCGCCGATCAGCCCGAAGTGATGAATGCCGAACCACAGGCCGCCGACGAAGAACGGC
>NZ_JAWRXB010001367.1:0-245 GCF_046535245.1 Paraburkholderia sp. SIMBA_030 | reverse complement strand
ATGGTATGGCACTGGTCAGCAGCGGCTTCTATCTGAAGGGCAAGGCGGAGCTTTCGCAGGTCCTTCTGAAGCGCGCCTTCGCCGCCGAGCTGCGGGGCGAAGATGCCAAGCCGTGGCCCTGGGCCGATTTCACCACCGAAGCCGAAGTCAGCGCCCCGCGTCTCGGCAAGACGGCGATCGTGCTGTCTGGCGCATCCGGCGAAGCGCTGGCCTTCGGCCCGGCCTGGCTCAGCAATACGCCGCAG
>NZ_JAWRXB010001366.1:0-245 GCF_046535245.1 Paraburkholderia sp. SIMBA_030 | reverse complement strand
GTTTTTATAATAATCCAGTAGATTCTAAGTATCGTTCTATCATGAACGTGCCGTTTACTTTAGCAGACAGCAGCCTTGATAAAGTATTCTTAGAAGAGTCAGAAAAAGCTGGCTTGTTAAATCTAAAAGGTCATCGTGATGTAGGCGGTATGCGAGCCAGTATCTACAATGCCGTACCATTTGAGTGGGTACAGCAATTGGTTGATTTTATGATAGCGTTTGAAAAAAAGCATGCATAAGTCATA
>NZ_JAWRXB010001365.1:0-245 GCF_046535245.1 Paraburkholderia sp. SIMBA_030 | reverse complement strand
CGACGAAACGAAGTAATTAGTGTGCGGACGCATTGCCCGTCAATCGCTTAATCTCCCTACTGAGCATGCGGTCGCCGATCGACAGTTCCGGATTCACTCGAATATCGCGTTATGATGAATTCGTGACTGAATTGGATAAATCGAAATCGGGGAATATGGCGGCTTGTTTTAGAACCTCAGGCGAAACAACTCCAGCAGCCTGCACGGCGCGGGGGCGTGCATGAGCCGGGCCCGTCGATCCAGCG
>NZ_JAWRXB010001364.1:0-245 GCF_046535245.1 Paraburkholderia sp. SIMBA_030 | reverse complement strand
CCAAGTCCATCGTGGTGCTCGGCGACTCCCACGCTCAGCAGTGGATGGGGGCGCTGGCCCCCCTCGCGGAGACCGAGCACTGGAAGGTCACCTCCCTGCTCCTGGGTGGTTGTCGGACTATGCCTGAGACGCCGGCCGCGAGCGCGGAGTGCAACACCTTCAATGCCGCCGCCCTGAAATACGTGGAGGCCAACAAGCCGAGCGCAGTGTTCATGGTGGGAACTGATGCTTCCCCTTCCTCCCCG
>NZ_JAWRXB010001363.1:0-245 GCF_046535245.1 Paraburkholderia sp. SIMBA_030 | reverse complement strand
CCACGCCGACGCTCAGATCGAGTTGCGGCGCCGAAAGACTGAAGATCACGCCGCTGTTCATGCCGTGCGCACGCAACGATGCGGCGAGCGCCAGTGCGCGACGATCGCTCGTGCGTTGCGCTTCTTCGTCGATGCGATCGAGTTGCCACGCGACGGGAAAGCCGCTTTGCTGCACTTCGGCAAAGCGAGGATCGGACGCGTACCACATGCCGTCGAAATAAGCCTGCATGAAAGAAACGGGCGCG
>NZ_JAWRXB010001362.1:0-245 GCF_046535245.1 Paraburkholderia sp. SIMBA_030 | reverse complement strand
CTCTGGAACTCGGTGCTTCATGCGCCTACCGGGCCCGCGGTGACCCAACGCGAAATGGCTGCGGCGTACGCGCAAGCAGCCGGCGTGTCCGCGCCGAAGGTTTCCGCGGTGCCGGCTTGGGCACTGCGGGGGCTCGGCCTCTTCTCCACCGACATGCGGGAACTCGCTGAGATGCTCTATCAGTTCGAGCGCCCGTTCGTCATGGATTCCACCGAAAGCCAGCAGCTCCTGGGTCAGGAACCTAC
>NZ_JAWRXB010001361.1:0-245 GCF_046535245.1 Paraburkholderia sp. SIMBA_030 | reverse complement strand
GGCTCGAACAGCATCTGCTCGAAGAGTATTACAACGGCATTCGCCAGATCATGCTCACGCCGGTCTCGCAGAATCTCGCGTCGTTCCTCAAGGACGTGGACGCGCATCCGGACCAGCTCGCACCGATGACGCACGCGCCGGACTCGGGCGCGGTGCCGGTTTCCGCGCACGCCGCCATGGCGACCACGAGCCAGGGCGGCCTCTATAGCGACGCCTCGCCGAGCAGCGTCGAGGACGCGTACAAC
>NZ_JAWRXB010001360.1:0-245 GCF_046535245.1 Paraburkholderia sp. SIMBA_030 | reverse complement strand
AGGCTTCGGCCTGCTGCGACTGGATGTTCAAAGCCTTGCCGACCATGGGCTCGGCGGCATCGGCGATCTTGCCGCCGAGGAACGGAACGGAGGAAGACACGGTGCCTTCGAGTTCGATGCGCGTGCCGGTACCGTCGGCCACCAGGCGCTGGACAGCTTTGACGTCCAACGGAGCGCCGGAAACCTTGAGGGCAATGTTGCTCGAACGCGAGCCGTCCGCTGCCGGGGCTTCCCACTGCTCGTTC
>NZ_JAWRXB010001359.1:0-245 GCF_046535245.1 Paraburkholderia sp. SIMBA_030 | reverse complement strand
CGCGCACCAGTGGGTCAAGGCGCTGCGCGCAGCGTGCAAGGAAATCGGCAAGGAAGGCGCGTCGTTCGCCATCTGAGTCTGCTCGCCTGGTGCGTTTGTCACGTTCGTCATGTTTGTCGAGCGCACCACGAGAGAAACCGGCCTTCTGGCCGGTTTTTTTTCGTCCCCGTTTTTTGCGCGCTTTCGGATAGCTGACGATTGCGAATCCGAAACGATGCCCACGCACCGTTCCCGCGCCTTGACAG
>NZ_JAWRXB010001358.1:0-245 GCF_046535245.1 Paraburkholderia sp. SIMBA_030 | reverse complement strand
CCCATCAGCGTGGCCAGCACGGTGATCGGCCACAGGCGGCGAAGCAGTCTTAGCAGTTGCACAAACATCGGGTTCCCCAGAAAGATCGGTAATTCGTGTGTCGAGTCGCGTGTCGTTCAGCGGCGGCGGCCGAGCAGCACCATGAGATACGGCGCGCCGATCAGCGTCGCCACCAGCCCGGCGGGCAGTTCGCGCGGCATCAGCAGCGTGCGGCCCAGCCAGTCGGCGATCACGAGCGTCAGCGC
>NZ_JAWRXB010001357.1:0-245 GCF_046535245.1 Paraburkholderia sp. SIMBA_030 | reverse complement strand
ATGACAGTGTGTATTAGCCTGAGCGCATTCGTCGTGATTGAGGAAGAGGTAAGGGCAGTGCGATAGGCCCGGCCGGTTTGTCGAGCCGCTCCTAGTGCAGAGGCGCCACTTGCTGTAGCTTCCTCACGACGTCAGGCACTGAGCGTGCATTCAGCTTGTGCATCGCTTGCGCGCGATGGATCTTGACTGTCACTTCGCTCAGAGAAAGCTGGCCCGCGATCTGCTTGTTCAGCAGTCCATCGGCG
>NZ_JAWRXB010001356.1:0-245 GCF_046535245.1 Paraburkholderia sp. SIMBA_030 | reverse complement strand
GCGGACAACTCCACCACCTCAAGCACCGTGGTCGGTGCTCTCTCCGCTCACGTGACCACCGACGTCGCCGGTTGCCTTCCTGCCTGGTTCGATGTCACCGCCGTGACAAGCAACAGCCCGGTGGCTGCGAACTCCACCGGAACCTCTGTGGGCTCCGGTGTGCTGAAGTTTATCGACAGCACCACCGTCAACCAGGACGCCTGCAAGTCCGCCGTCGTGACAGTCAACGTCGGTAGTCTCTAGAC
>NZ_JAWRXB010001355.1:0-245 GCF_046535245.1 Paraburkholderia sp. SIMBA_030 | reverse complement strand
CGCGCGGCTGCTGAGTGGCACCGATCATGCCGTCTTCGGAAATGTAAGCCAGTGAGTCAGCACCGATGGCCTGGGAGATCTCATCGATCGTTGCACCGTTGGCGATCAGCTCTGCACGGGATGCGAAGTCGATGCCGTAGAAGCACGGCCACTGGACTGGAGGAGAAGAAATCTTCACGTGTACCGCGGCGGCACCGGCTTCCCGGAGCATCCGGACGATGGCGCGCTGCGTGTTGCCGCGAACG
>NZ_JAWRXB010001354.1:0-245 GCF_046535245.1 Paraburkholderia sp. SIMBA_030 | reverse complement strand
CTGGAGCGGCCGCGCCGCGACGATCAGGATACGGCGGCGTGGGAAGGCAATCTGAAAACCGACGCGAGCGGCCACGCGACGATGACCTTCAAGATGCCGGACTCGCTCGCGCGCTGGCGCATCACCGTGCGCGCGGCAGCGCCCGACGGCATGGTCGGTCAGCGTACCGCCTATGTGCGCTCGGACAAGGCGTTGTACCTGAAGTGGAGCGGGCCGTCGCGTTTCCGCGTCAACGATCAGCCGGC
>NZ_JAWRXB010000137.1:0-378 GCF_046535245.1 Paraburkholderia sp. SIMBA_030 | reverse complement strand
AGCGGTCCATGATGATCTCCTCTGGACTGTGTTGGCTGCTGGTGATTTTTCTAAAACGGCAAGCGGCTCCGCGGTATCCAATACTTGGTTAGGGAAACCTACACCTGCGTATAGGTTCGGATCTCAGCACAGTCCAAACCCTCCCATCACCTGACGCTTGGTCGCTTCATCTATGAGACTGAGTTTGCACGGGAATAACCGATTTCGAGATTGCGTTTTACCAACCGGGATGGCTTGATGACGCGATCGATATCAGGTGGGAACCGGCATGCCTTCACTTGTACTTGTGAACCCGACACGACGATTACCCCCCCCGCTACGAAATCGGGGTTCTTTCCTTCGCATTCGCCCTTGCGGTCACGGTATTCTATCTCGACA
>NZ_JAWRXB010001353.1:0-245 GCF_046535245.1 Paraburkholderia sp. SIMBA_030 | reverse complement strand
CTTATGGCGTTCTCAGTCTGCTCTCGCTGCACATCTTCGAGCGCCAGAGCGGAAAAGGCGTGACTGGTGCGACACCGGAATCGAGGTGGCGCATCTTCACCGATTCGCCAAACGACCCCACCGCATTCCGGGCAGGTAAGGGGCTGCGCGTACCGATCGCTGCGATGTGGCGAATGTTCGACGGCTTGGTTTTCGCTCCCACCGGCTCATCCAATCGTTTCACGACGACTGCAGCGAGTTCCGCC
>NZ_JAWRXB010001352.1:0-245 GCF_046535245.1 Paraburkholderia sp. SIMBA_030 | reverse complement strand
GTCGGCGCCGGTCCGTTCCCCACTGAGTTGTTCGACGAGATGGGCGTGTACCTGCAGAAGACGGGTGGCGAGTTTGGTGTCAACACGGGCCGTCCTCGCCGCTGCGGTTGGTACGACGCCGTCCTGGCCCGCCATGCTTCCCGCGTCAACGGTTTCACGGACTACTTCGTCACTAAGCTCGATGTCCTGACCGGCATCGAACAGATCCCGGTCTGCGTTGCGTACGACGTCGACGGCGTCCGCCA
>NZ_JAWRXB010001351.1:0-245 GCF_046535245.1 Paraburkholderia sp. SIMBA_030 | reverse complement strand
ACAAAACGCAGGATCAGGTCACGGTGATCGAGTATTTCGAGCAGTTCGTCGACGTCGGATTCGGTCACATCCTGATCGTAGGGAAATGTCTCGTCGCGGATTTTCCACGGCAGATCCTCGAGCCGACCTTCGCGGTCGGCCTGCGTCCACAGCGCGATAAAAAGCAGTCGGCACGCCAGCGGTGTGTGCTGGATATCGGGCGAGCGGAAGAACCCGCCCTTGACGGTGCGTGAGCGTGGCATAGC
>NZ_JAWRXB010001350.1:0-245 GCF_046535245.1 Paraburkholderia sp. SIMBA_030 | reverse complement strand
GGACGAATGCGAAAAGTTCGATGAAAGCGAAGGCGGCCGGTCGCTCACGATCGATTTACCTTTGTCACGTGTGCATGCTTATGGCGGAGGTGCATTGCTGATGAAAAAGCTCGAACAGGCCCAAGCTCCTAGCCACTATTTGAAAGTCTATTTTTGGGGAAAGATTAAGGCGCGTGATCAACGACCAGGCTACGTTGTCGAAATTGAGGCGCTCGACAATCTAGTATTCAAAGCGATTGCACGAC
>NZ_JAWRXB010001349.1:0-245 GCF_046535245.1 Paraburkholderia sp. SIMBA_030 | reverse complement strand
AGCGCTGCGTAACATTATGGGCAATCGCATCGACGGCTACATCGATTCTGTGGGTACAACTACGCGTGCCGTGGTATACGGTATCGGGCTGACGGCATTGGCTCAGGCTTTATTGGCTGGTATCGGCTATTACTTCGCTGGTGCACCAAGCCCTATTTTATTGACCATTGTCACGTTTATTATTGCCTTGATTCCCTTTGGCACACCATTCGTTTGGGGCGGTGTGTCGATTTGGCTATTGAGTC
>NZ_JAWRXB010001348.1:0-246 GCF_046535245.1 Paraburkholderia sp. SIMBA_030 | reverse complement strand
CGCATTCCTTCGGTGGAATTATTGCAGTTAACTATACAAAAAAATATCCACAACATACCAAAGGGATTATCCTGGCCAATGTCACCCTTCACTTTCTGAATAATGAATCCATAAAAGAACAAATTGAATATGGAAACAGCTTTCTGCAAACAGAAAATAAAACAGTTTCCAAAGACAGTCTTTCTTCGGAACTTTCAAAAATAAGCAGCTTATTAAGAAAAAAACGGATAGGCTATAAATTTCTTA
>NZ_JAWRXB010001347.1:0-246 GCF_046535245.1 Paraburkholderia sp. SIMBA_030 | reverse complement strand
GCAGGTGCCGGAGTTCGAACAGGCGAAGGATACGATGCGCCGTCAGCTGCAGGCACTTGCACTGGAGAAGGCCGCGGCGCAGTTCACGACGGGGCTCATGGAGGGCGCCACAATCCAGCAGTAGAAGACGGGGAACATCATCCATACAAATGGTGTATGACAGTAAAACGCAAATCTCGCACGGCACGCCCAAAGGCGATGCTGTTACCGCTACCGGCCGATACCGTGCGTAGCATCTCGCTGGAG
>NZ_JAWRXB010000020.1:0-187417 GCF_046535245.1 Paraburkholderia sp. SIMBA_030 | reverse complement strand
CTGCCAGGAACCACCACGCGTGGCCTAACAATAGCCGAAGCCCGGTTCATGGTCCGTGTGCGGTTTTTGCAAAAAAACTGGCTTCTTTCGTCGGAAGGTCCGGTCGCTACTGGCTTGCGGCGCAGTGGTGTCGTGCGATGGTTGCCGCGATGCGCTGGCTACCCGGCGTCACATGCTCGGTGGAGGGGCTTGAGCAGCTTCCGGCAGGGCCTTCAATAATCTTGTGCCGTCATGAATCCACGTGGGAGACGCTGGCATTCCTCGCACTGTTTCCACGACGCATCAGCTTTGTATTCAAGGAAGATCTCCTGCGTATTCCGTTTTTCGGATGGGTGCTGCGCGGGCTTGACATGGTCAGCCTGAATCGTGGCTCGCCGCGCCAGGCGCATCTGGCAGTGACACAGGAATGTGCCGAGCGGCTGGCAAAGGGCGACGTCGTAGTCATATTCCCGGAAGGCACACGGGTGCAGCACGGTGCGCCGTTGAGACTGACCTCGGGTGGTATTCGTCTGGCATGCGCGACCGGCGCTCCGGTCGTCCCTGTCGTCCATAACGCTGGAAAAGTCTGGCCCGCGAAGGGGTGGCCTGACGGGGTGGGGCATATCCGGGTTGTCGTCGGTCCCGCATTTTCACCCCGAGACACCTCACAACAGGAGTTGAGCCGGGCAGTCCACGACTGGATGAAAGCAGAGTTGCTGAGGCTCTGATGGCCTCCGCGCGAGGTGGCTTCCCCATATGCCGTTGTCAGGTCGGAAAGGGGCGGGTCACCGGCGTCGATTTCGCGCGGTCAAATGGTTTTTCGGCGCACATACAGCTAGCCAGCGACTGCCACGGACTATATCGCATTGCAGGTGAATAGGAACATCACTTCCCAACGCTGGCGCGGGCCTTCTTTCTTGAACGCCGCTCTGCTGCGACCTATCTTTAAGGTGCTCATTTAAGGAGGCGACCATGAACCGCGCTGCGGTGGATGTGCATTTCGACAACGTGCACCTGTTTCTCGACATGTCCGACGGTCCGGCTATTCAATTTCCACTGGACTGGTTTCCGGTGCTGCAAGCAGCGACGGCAGCCGAGCGCGAACACTTTGCCATCTCTCTGGACCATGAGCAGATATTCTGGCCCGAAATAGATGAGGACGTGAACGTTCCAGCGTTGCTTTCATATCGGCCCGAGAGCGCGGCTCGCTAGCGTCCCGCTGTTGAACGTTGCATGGTTCTGCGGTGCAGCGTTGCCTTACATATCGCGAGGTCCCTTTTGCCGGCAGCAGCCTCGCAGCGGTGACGAAATCGCGAATGGCAGTGGACCGTGACGCTCCATTATCCGAAGACATTCAATGCATCTACGACGTGGCTCATTTCAAACTTTGGACGCAATTATGGCAACCGGTACTGTGAAGTGGTTTAACGATGCGAAGGGCTTTGGCTTCATCACGCCGGACGGTGGCGGCGAAGACCTGTTCGCGCATTTTTCGGAAGTGAAGGCAGAGGGCTTCAAGTCTCTTCAGGAGGGGCAAAAGGTGAGCTTCGAGGTCAAGCAGGGACCAAAGGGTAAACAGGCGGCCAACATTCAACCAATCTGACATCTCATCGCACTTGCTGTCGCGCAAAGAATGGTCCGCCGGGACGGACCATTCTTTTTCCGCTATGTGACGTGACACGGCCTCCCCGGGCGCGCTGGTCCCGGACGTGAAGCGGGTAACAGACGTGGTGGACATGACGTGCGCCGGAATGAACGACCAGCGCACAGAAGAGTCGAGCTTGTCCGAGCGGACACATCGGAGTGTGGCCAGGCGCGTTAGGTCGCCGCGCCGTGCGACGACGTCGGGTTCAACGTTCCTTCAGATTATTGCTTTGCTGCCTTCGCCGCTTTTGCCGCTTTCTCGACTGCCCGGTCGGCCGCTTCGGTCACCTCCGATGCGGCTTTCGTCGCGGCGTCCAGGTTACTTTGCGCGACTTCGACTGCCTGCTTCGTTGCCTTTTGCACGCTTTCCTGAGCCGTGCTGGCCAGCGTGATAGCCGGCTTCAGAAAAGCGATTGCGGCTTCGGAGCCGACCGGGGTGTTTTGCGCGAGATTTTCGACGAACGATTGAACCTGGCGGCTCACCGCCTGGTACCGCGCATTGACGACCTCTGCCAGCTGCGTTTGCGTGGTCGTCGCAATCTCGGCAACCTGACGTTCGTACGTCAGAACCTTCTCGGCCGAGGGCAGCGCCAGCGTGTCTTGCAGTCCGGTAACTTCCTGTCTGTCCTGTTTTGCCAGCCCGTCTTGCGCGCGTTGGTACCAATCGGCAAGCGTCGTTTTCGCCGTATCGAGATTCAGTCTCACGAGCTTTTCCTCGCCCTCCAGCATGCTGCCGGCCAGGCCGAAGAAGAAGTCAAGATTAGCTCGCTGGGCTGCGGCAGCTTGTCCTTGAAAATCAGCCATGTTCACCTCCTGAAAATGGATGCCCAATGCCCAGCATGTTCGGCAACGGTGACCAACTGATGAAGCGCGTCGTATCGAAGCTCCTGTGTCGGCTTCATTTTCGACACTGGCTCCGCAGGCGTATGGGTCTCAGCCGCGATTGCCCGTACAACATCCTCCGCGCTGGGCTGCGTAAGGGTGCTTTGCGGGCGTCGACAGGTGCAGGAACTGCCAGACGACGAAGATTCCATTACAGGACCAGCTTTTCAATGCCCGGATAGGCGGCGTTCAGGAAGCCAAAGAGCGCGTCCACACCTGCTTTCTGTGCCGCAATGAACTGTTCAGGGACCTGTGCAATCATCTGTGTGCCTCCGTGTCAGAACTGTGGGTTGTCGACTCTGGTCCTTGCAATGCAACGATGCGTGGCAGCTAATGCCACCAGGCATCCGCGTACTTTTTCTGTTGCAGCTTTTTGCGCCGCGCCAACCGTAGCCTTTCGGGTGCATACCGTCAACCAGGGGGAATTCTCCTGTCGTCAACGGCAGCGTTCGCTTCGACCTCCGCTTTGCGTCAGCTGGCCAGGACTTCCTCGTCAAGCCGGTCAAGGGGTACATGGCGTACATCCCGGCCCTTGACCACATAAACAACGAACTCAGCGATATTGGTAGCGTGGTCCCCGATACGCTCAATGGCCTTCGCGATGACCATGTATTCCAGGCCAACCGGAATTGTCCGGGGAGCTTCCGTCATCTGCATGACCAGCCTGCGCCCGAACGCACGGAACGAGTTATCGACTGCTTCGTCGTCGCGGACAATCTGCGCGGCCGCCACGGCATCCATCCGCGCGAAGGCATCGAGAGCCCTGCGCAGAATCATCAAGGCCAGCTCGCCGGATCTTCTTAGCTCCGTCGTATTGATGGTCCCCGTCTCGCCGCTCTCATGAATTCGGCGAAGCCGTTTCGCAACCTTGCGCGCCTCATCACCTGCCCGTTCGAGGTTGGTAACGCACTTCGAGGCAGCCATCAGAAGTCGCAGGTCACGCGCAGCAGGTTGTCGACGGGCAATGACATTGCAAATCTCCTCGTCGAGTTCAAGCTCCATTGCGTTGAGCCGCTTTTCGCCGTCGAGAACCTGCAAGACCAGGGCGGAATCATACGTGTTCATCAATCCGAGCACGCGCTCAACTTGCGACTCGACCAGTCCGCCCGTCTCGAGCAGTCGCGTCGAGAGCAGGTTGAGGTCAACGTCAAACTGAGTGGAAAGATGCTTGTCCGGCATGGGCGCTCCTCACGCGACGTGTTCAGTAACAGCAGGCGCGGTTAGCCGCGAGGTCCCGCTCAACGTTGCTACGAAAACGCGTGCTGCAGTGCTGGCGGGCGGTAACATAAACAGTATATACAGTATTATCCTGTGCCAGCGAAAACGCACTCACCAACACAAAAGTCGCCGGCGCCGTGAAATTCCGCCATTCTGCGTGGGCAAGGGCGTTAGCAGTGCAAATATTCATTCGCACCTAAAGCGCTGAACTGCGACGCAATGTGATTTTCGGGGATGCCACCGCCGATGCCATTCAACCTTGCCTGCAAACCAAATCGTCAAGTGTTGCGGTTTAGTGTCCGCGCTGTCTCTCGCAAACGCCAACTGTTCAGAGCATTCTCCTCTGTTAAAAAAATGACTGTACGTGCGGCGGACCACCGTCCGGTACACAAACACATCGGTCTTTAAAGAGAGTCAGGCAAATGGCAACGGGTACAGTGAAATGGTCCAATGACGCAAAGGGTTTTGGTTTCACCACACCGAATGATGGTGGCGAAGACCTGTTCGCGCACTTTTCCGAAATCCAGAGCAGCGGCTTCAAGTCATTGCAGGAAATTCAGTCAGATGCGAGTCGTTTCGCCGGCGCGCATTGAAAACAACCATTCTCCGGTTCCGGAGTTAGCAGCATGCCTGCGCCAACGACATGGCGCAGTGCGTATTGGGTTTCGTTGTAGGCAGATGAAGCGTCATCATCTCGCTCACGAAGGTACTTTTTCATCACAACTCTGGGTCAGAGGCGTGCCAAGGAAAGTCGATTTTGCTTCACTTTAAGGAAGCAAAATCGCACGCTTTGCTTCCCTATAGGCCAGCAAATTGCGGGTGGGTTCGCTACCGCTATCACCAAGGTTTTAGATGCGCTCTAGCAGTTCCGACCGTCGGCGTCCGTGTGAGCGCAAGCAGAAGGTCGCGGCGCGGAAGTTAGCCATGACCAGCAATGAGCGTTAGCAGGAATGCCTAGCTCTAGAAAAGAATTCCGGCTTCGACATGAAAAACCCCGTTCTCCAACGCTAAAGGGGTAGAGAAATGTTATATAGAAATATTACATCTAACATGCGAAGGGCACCGCCCCACATTCATTCGCGTCGCGATAGTATGAGTTTTACCCCCAGACATAGCAGGCCTTTTCCGTTCACGGATCGCGAGGCGCGTCAGTTCAACGCGTCGACGCCCGATACTCGACACCCGGCAAGACGCACAACAATTCGAACGCGAGGTTCGCACCGAGCAGCGCAGTCGTGCCGAACGGATCGTACGGCGGCGCCACCTCGACCAGGTCGCAGCCGACGATGTTCAGCCCATGCGAGCCGCGAATGATTTCCAGCGCCTGCGGCACCGTCAAGCCCGCGATTTCCGGCGTGCCCGTGCCCGGCGCGAAAGCCGGATCGATACCGTCGATATCGAACGTGATGTACACAGGAGCGTCGCCCATCCGTTCGCGCACGCGTGCCATCAACGGCACGAGCGACTGGTTCCAGCACGCCTCGGCCTGCACCACCTCGAAGCCCTGATCGCGGCACCAGTCGAAATCTTCCGCGGCGTAGCCGGTGCCGCGCAGACCGATCTGCACGACGCGGTTGCAATCCAGCAGACCTTCTTCGACCGCGCGGCGAAACGGCGTGCCGTGCGCGATCTTCTCGCCCATCATCGTGTCGTTGACGTCGGCGTGCGCGTCGACGTGAATCAGACCGACCTTGCCGTGCTTGCGATGAATCGCGCGCAGGATCGGCAGCGCGATCGTATGGTCGCCGCCCAGCGTGATCGGCTTGCAGCCGTGCTGGAGGATTTCGTCGTACGCCGTTTCGATGCGCTTGATCGAATCGTGCAGGTTGTACGGATTGATCGCGACGTCGCCGAGATCGGCCACGCGCAGCGAATCGAACGGCGCGGCACGGGTCGCCATGTTGTACGGGCGCAGCAGCACCGATTCGCTGCGAATCTGGCGCGGTCCAAAACGCGCACCGGTGCGGTTCGAGGTGCCGAGATCGAACGGCACGCCGACGAAACAGGCGTCGAACCCTTCGGCCGATCCGACGTTCGGCAGCCGCATCATCGTCGCGATGCCGCCGCAGCGGGGCATCGCGTTGCCGGACAGCGGCTGCGGCCGTTCACCGGCTTCGGGTGAAATGAAGGAAGAAGTATTCATCGTGGCTCGGCAATGAAAAGGGGCAATCAGAAAATACGTGCAACCGGCCGATGGGAAACGCACCATTAGCGTGGTGAGATGTGCGGCTTATCCGTTGATCACATCCGCGCCCTTCGGCACCACGAACTTGAATACGTCAGCCGGCAGCGGCGGGTTCTTTTGAATGTTCGAGAACGTCAGCAGCGTCACGTTGCCGAACACGTCGTGCAGCTCCATCGCCTCGAGATTGCCGTCCTTAAAGCCGATGCCGACGCGCTGAAACTGCGTGTCTTTCGCCTTCGGCGTCAGTTCGAGCCAATCGATGCCGGCCTTCACGCCCGCATCGCGCAGCGTGAAGTTCTTCTCCAGATCGTTGCTGCCGAACAGGATCGCCGCCGGACTCGCGCCGAGCGCGCCGCCGAGGCTGCGCACCGTCACCTGATTCAGGTCCTTATCGTACACATAGAGCTTGTCGCCGTCTGCTTGCAGCAGTTGCGCATATGGCTTCTCATACGCCCAGATGAACTTGCCCGGACGCGCGAACGTGAACGTGCCGCTCGAGGTACCGCTTTTGCCGCCACCCGTCGACAGCACACCGCTCGCACCGCTTGCGCCCTGCTGCGCCTTGCTCGGCGCGCGCACTTCCTGCTGCACGAAGGTACCGCGGGCCGAGTGGACTTGCGCGACGAACGCCTTCAGTTGCTCGGTGCCGCTCGCGAATGCCTGCGACGCCACCAGCATCGACGCGCCGATCGCCACGCTGCCGACGCTACGTACGATCGTACGGGCGAGTTGGCCGAAGCGGCTGGAATGAGCGCTTTGTCGCGCGGTTTTCTGCACGCGTTGCTGCATATGGTTTTCTCCCTGAATTGAATTCTTTGGCGCGCCGGGGGCCGGCCATCCGGCGGCCGATGAACCGATGGCCGGCGGCGGCCATGACGGCGAGCCCGAAGCACGAGCGCTTGAACAACAAGCTTAAGCAACGCGCCTTAAACGAGGCTTATTCCGCCTGGGTTCATTCCCCCCGGCTTTATTCTGCTTCGCGCGCCGGCGCAAGAATCTCGCGGTTGCCGTTCGACGACATCGCCGACACCACGCCCGAGTTCTCCATCTGCTCTAGCAAACGCGCGGCGCGGTTATAGCCGATGCGCAGATGCCGCTGCACCAGCGAGATCGACGCGCGGCGGTTCTTCAGCACCACATCGACCGCCTGGTCATATAAGGGGTCCGACTCGCCGTCGCCTGAGGCGGTTCCTCCGGCGCCGGCCGAGCCTTCATCGCCCTCGCCCGTCACACCGCCTTCGAGGATGCCCTCGATATAGTTCGGTTCGCCCTGTTCCTTGAGCTTATCGACGACGCGGTGCACTTCCTCGTCCGACACGAATGCGCCGTGCACGCGCACCGGCAAGCCGCTACCCGGCGGCAGATACAGCATGTCGCCCATGCCGAGCAGCGATTCCGCGCCTTGCTGGTCGAGAATCGTGCGCGAGTCGATCTTCGACGACACCTGGAAGGCCATCCGCGTCGGCACGTTGGCCTTGATCAGGCCAGTGATCACGTCGACCGACGGACGCTGCGTCGCCAGAATCAAATGGATGCCGGCCGCGCGCGCCTTCTGCGCGATCCGCGCGATCAGCTCTTCGACCTTCTTGCCGACCACCATCATCAGGTCGGCGAGTTCGTCGATCACGACCACGATGTTCGGCAGGCGCGTCAACGGTTCCGGATCGTCCGGCGTCAGGCTGAACGGATTCGGCAGCTTTTCATCACGCTTGGCGGCTTCGTCGATCTTGTTGTTGTAACCGGCGAGGTTGCGCACGCCCAACTTGCTCATCAGCTTGTAGCGGCGCTCCATTTCGGCCACCGCCCAGTTCAGCGCGTGACCGGCCTGGCGCATGTCCGTGACCACCGGACACAGCAGATGCGGAATGCCCTCGTAGACGCTCATTTCGAGCATCTTCGGATCGATCAGGATCATGCGGACCTGGTCGGCGCTCGCCTTGTAAAGCAGCGACAGGATCATTGCGTTGATACCCACCGACTTGCCCGAGCCGGTCGTACCGGCCACCAGCAAGTGCGGCATCTTCGCGAGGTCAGCGCACACCGGTTTGCCGCCGATGTCCTTGCCGAGACCCATGGTCAGCGGCGAAGCGGCATCCGCATACACAGCCGAGCCGAGAATCTCCGAGAGACTCACGGTCTGACGGCGCTGGTTCGGCAACTCCAAAGCCATGAAATTCTTGCCCGGAATCGTCTCGACCACGCGAATCGATACCAGCGACAGCGAGCGCGCCAGGTCCTTCGCCAGCCCGACGATCTGGCTGCCCTTTACGCCCGTGGCCGGTTCGATTTCATAGCGCGTGACGACCGGACCCGGATACGCGGCGACCACGCTCACTTCGACGCCGAAGTCCTTGAGCTTTTTCTCGATCAGCCGCGACGTGAATTCGAGCGTGTCGGCGGAAATGGTTTCCTGAGCGGCCGGCGCCGCGTCGAGCAGCGAGATCGGCGGCAAGGTGGAATCGCCCGGCAGGTCCGTGAACAGCGGCACCTGCCGTTCTTTCTCGACGCGCTCCGACTTGGCCGGCGTGACGACCGGCGGCACGATCATGACCGGCTCGTGTTCCTCGATCCGCACGCGGCCCTTTTCGACCTTGCCTTCACGCTTGACCGCGGCGGCTTCGCCCAATTTACGGTCGCGGCCCGCTTCGCGGCGCAGCTTGGCGAACGTGAGCGCCGAAATGATCGATTCGCCGACCTTTTCCGACACCGACAGCCACGAAAAACGGAAATACAGCGACAAACCGATGCCCAGCACGATCAGCAGCGCCAAGGTGCCGCCCGTGAAGCCCAGCGCATGCGACACCCCGCGCGCCACCGCCTCGCCGATCACGCCGCCCGGCGCGCGCGGCAACTGCACTTTCAGCGACCACATGCGCAGCGCTTCGATGCCGTCGCAGGCGAGCAACACCAGCGCGAACGCGAACGCGTCCGCGAGCCAGCCGGCGTCGCGCGACGCGTCTTCCTGAAGGTCCTCGTTGCGGGTGATACGGCGGTAGTTGGCGGAGATGTGACGGCCGAGCAGCACGATCCACCAATAGGCGGACAGCCCGAACAGCAGCAGCAGGATGTCCGAGGTCCACGCGCCGACGCGGCCCGCCCAGTTGGCGATGTGATCGACCTGCGCCGCGTGCGTCCAGCTCGGGTCGCGCCGGCTGTAGCTGACGAGCGCCATCAGCAGGAACACGCCGAGCGCCACCTGCAAGATCCAGCGGATTTCGGTGAAAAGGCGCGACATGCGGTGCGGCAACGCCTGCGCGCTCGCGGAATAGGGAGCTTTTGCCATTGATCCTGTTGCGTGTGGGGCCAATTCCCGGCCGGAGCGGCGCCCGGCGCGGCTTCGACCCGGTCCCGGCTGCCGGGTCCTTCGATCCGGCCTATTGTAAACGCAGTGCCCGATGCAAGGCTGTAAATGACGGTAACTTGGCCGATTAGCCTGGCGAAGACCGTCCCGGTGTGTGTCGGGTGTGCCTGAAGGATGCCCCAAGGCTATCGCGGCGATCAGAAAGCTTCATAGAGCAGGCCGGCGTGCCGGCCTTTATAATGCCGCTCTGATACCCATCTAAAGTCTCAGTTCAAGTCGCGCGGCCTCGCATGGGCGAGCCGGGCGCCGTATAAGGATTTCGATCATGCCCGCAACTTCCACGAAACACGCCAAGGTTCTGATTCTCGGTTCCGGTCCGGCCGGCTATACGGCTGCGGTCTACGCGGCACGCGCCAACCTTGCGCCGGTGCTCATCACGGGTCTGGCCCAAGGCGGCCAGCTGATGACCACGACCGACGTCGAAAACTGGCCGGCCGACGCCAACGGCGTGCAAGGCCCGGAATTGATGACGCGCTTTCTGGAGCATGCCGAGCGCTTCAACACCAAAATCATCTTCGATCATATCCATACGGCCAAGCTGGATGAGAAGCCGATCCGCCTGATCGGCGATTCGGGCGAATACACTTGCGACTCGCTGATCATCTCGACCGGCGCATCGGCGCAGTATCTCGGCTTGCCGTCCGAAGAAGCGTTCATGGGCAAAGGCGTGTCGGCCTGCGCCACCTGCGACGGCTTCTTCTACAAGCAACAACATGTGGCCGTGATCGGCGGCGGCAATACCGCGGTCGAGGAAGCCCTCTATCTTTCCGGCATCGCCAAAAAGGTGACCGTGATCCATCGCCGCGACAAGTTCCGCGCCGAGCCGATCCTGATCGACCGTCTGCTGGCGAAGGAAAAAGAAGGCGTCGTCGAAATCAAGTGGAACCACACGCTCGACGAAGTGACCGGCGATCAATCCGGCGTGACCGGCCTGCGCATCAAGCACACGCAAACCGGCGAAACCACGGACATCGCGTTGCAGGGCCTGTTCGTCGCGATCGGCCACAAGCCGAACACGGATATTTTCGCCGGCCAGCTGGAGATGAAGAACGGCTACATCATCACCAAGGGCGGTCTGAACGGCTTTGCAACGGCCACCAGCGTGCCGGGCGTGTTTGCCGCGGGCGACGTGCAGGATCACGTCTATCGTCAGGCGATTACCAGCGCGGGCACCGGCTGTATGGCCGCGCTCGACGCCCAACGCTACCTGGAAACCATCGACGAGATTGGCGAGCACGTGATGAGCGCGGAAGCCGAGCGCTGATCCGCAACCTCGTCTGCAACCACAAGCGCGACGGTAAAATGGCGGTTGGGCGTGGCCCGGCCGCTTGCTATATCGAAGGCCGCGGCTGACAAGCCAGCGGCCTTTTTTACATCCTTTTGTGTCTTGCTGCCTGAACGATGCACTGCGCGATGCACCGCGACGCGGTTCGCCGCCGGTGCGGCGTCGCGCGATCGATCTCCTTTTTCTGCGTGTATTACCGATATGCCGAAGAATCAGCCTCATCCGAGCGAACCGAAGCGCCCGCGTGCCGTTGCCAAGCCCGCCCCCGAGGCGGTTGCGCCCACGGTCAAACCGAAGCTCGACCCGGCCGCGGGTCTCGCCGGGCTCGGCGCGCTGCGCGACGCGTTGAAGGGCGATACGCAACGGCGCGAGCGCGAACGCGCGGCAGCCGCGGCGGCGCAACGCGAAGCGTCGGCGGATGCCGATCTGTTTCGCCGCGAGATCGGCGCAGTGGCGCCGTTAGTCGCGCCGCTGCGCGCGACCCTGCCGCGCAATCCGCCGTCGCCGATGCCGGTTCAAACCAGACTCGATGAAGAAGCCGTACTGCACGAAGCGATCTCCGATGAGTTCGATCCCGAGGTGCTGCTCGAAACCGACGAGACGCTGTCTTATTGCCGGCCCGGCGTGAGTCAGGAAGTCGTGCGAAAACTGCGGCGCGGCGATTGGATCGTGCAGGCGCAAATCGATCTGCATGGCATGCGGCGCGACGAAGCGCGCGAGGCGCTGGCCGTGTTCATCCGCGAATCGGTGAAGCGCGGCTTGCGCTGTTTGCGCGTGATTCACGGCAAGGGCCTGGGGTCGATCGGTAAAGAGCCTGTGCTGAAGGGCAAAGTGCGGGCGTGGCTCGTGCAGAAAGCCGAGGTGATCGCGTTCTGTCAGGCGCGCCCTCACGACGGCGGCGCAGGCGCGGTGGTCGTGCTGTTGCAGCCTGGCGCAACGCCGGCTCACGCCAGGTCCTGACGGAGCCCCGGTGATCCATCCGAGGCTGACGCTAGCGCTGACCATCATGGAGGCGCTGGCCCTTTTTGCGTACGCGATTTCCGGTTTTATCGAAGCAAGAACCCGCCGGCTCGATGCGGTGGGGACTTTTCTGGTGGCGATCGCCACGGCCTTCGGTGGCGGGACGTTGCGCGATGTGCTGCTGGAGCGGCGGCCTTTTTATTGGGTCGAGCATCAGGCCTATCTGATCGCGATTTTTGTGATGTCGCTGTTTGCGCCGATGCTGTTGAGGATGACCTCGCGGCTGCTGTCTGAACGTGTGTTGCTCGTTGCCGACGCTATCGGGCTCGGGTTGTTCAGCATCTCAGGCACGTCGATCGCGCACGATGCGCAGATGCCGTGGTTCATGTCCGTGATGATGGGTGTGCTGACCGGCGTATTCGGCGGCGTGATCCGCGATGTGCTCTGCAACGAAGTGCCGCTGATTCTGCGCGACTCACGGCCGTACGCGACGTGCGCGTTCGTGGGCTGCTGGCTGTACGTGCTACTGGATTACGCGAACGTCGATACGGTTTATAGCGTGTTGATCGCGACGGCCTTTATTCTGCTCGCAAGACTGGTGACATTCAGGTTCGACATTCGCTTGCCGCATTAGACGCGCGCCGCTCGGGAAGGGGCGACGCGCCGTCGATCCGTCTTACTTATTGGTGGCCAGCGCCCTATGCTCTTCGCGCCGCCGAACAGCGCCGTCAGGTATTGCGAGTTGTCGTTCGTCTGTTTTGTCTTCTGCGCCGCTGTCGATTTTCGTCGCCGTCATTCGTCGTCAGGTAAACGGTCCCGAGCCGTCGTCGCGCCATAGCGCCTTAAGCAAACCATAGGTGACCACGATGCCCCTGAAACTTTATGCCCACCCTTTCTCCTCGTACTGCCAGAAGGTCCTGACCGCGCTCTACGAAAACGGCACACCGTTCGAATTGTGCCTGTTGTCGCACACCGACCCCGAGGTCATGGCAGAATTCGCCGCGCTCTGGCCGATCAAGCGCTTTCCCGTTCTGGTGGACGGCAGCCGTACGGTGATGGAGGCGAGCATCATCATCGAGTACCTCGGCTTGCACCATCCCGGGCCTGTGCCGCTCTTGCCGGCCGACGCCCGCGCCGCGCTGGAGGTCCGCAGCATGGATCGCTTCTTCGACAACTACATCTCGACGCCGCAGCAAAAGATCGTCGCCGACAGTCTGCGGCCCGAGGCAGAGCGTGATCCGCGCGGCGTCGCCGATGCACGCGCGATGCTCGACACCGCCTACGGCTGGCTCGACAAAGTCATGGCAGAGCGCGAATGGGCGGCCGGCGACAGGTTCAGTCTCGCCGACTGCGGTGCTGCCCCGTTCCTGTTTTATGCCGACTGGACGCATCGAATCGGCCCAGCGTTCCCGCACGTGCTCGCCTACCGGCAACGACTGCTGGCGCGGCCGTCATTTGCGCGCGCCGTCGACGAAGCGCGCCCATATCGCCCGCTATTCCCGCTGGGCGCGCCCGACCGGGATTGACCGCGCCGGCGCCACGACCGGGCCAACGACAAGGCAAACCCGCGGGCAGCCCCGCTTGCGCACCGGCCACACTCATTGCGCCAAAAATATTTCCAACCTATACACTTCACTTCGAGACCCACCTTCCGCCAATCACCAACAAGGCACCTATATGGACCGTTTCGAAGCGATGGAGATATTTACGCGTGTGGTCGAAGCGAACAGCTTCACCAAAGTATCCGAATCGCTCGACCTGCCCCGCGCCAAAGTCAGCCGCACCATTCAGGCACTGGAAGAACACGTCGGCGTGCGACTGCTGAACCGTTCGACGCGGCAGGTCAGCGTCACCGAAGACGGCGCGCTGTTCTACGAGCGATGCGTGCGCATCCTCGCCGAGGTCACCGACGCCGAATCTTCGCTTTCGAACAAACGCGAACATCCGGCCGGCACGATCCGCGTCGATACGTCCGGCACGCTCGCCCGCGTGCTGCTGCTTCCCGCGCTCGACGATTTCTACCGACAATATCCGGAGATCGACGTGCGGCTCGGGCTAGCCGATCGTAATATCGACTTGATTCAGGACGGCGTGGACTGCGTGATCCGGATGGGTACGCCGGAAGAGTCCAGCCTCGTCGCGCGGCGCATCGGCAACGCGCGGATTGTGACCTGCGCGTCGCCCGCCTATCTGGACAAATACGGTACGCCGACCACGTTGGAAGAGCTCAGCGAACATCGCGCGGTCAACTACATTTCCGCGCGCAGCGGCAAGACCTTCCCGTTCGAGTATCAAGTCGACGGCGAACTCGTCAAGGTCACGATGAAAAGTGTGCTGGCCGTGAACGACGGTACGGTCTACATGTGCGCGGGAGCGCTCGGACACGGCATCATCCAGCCGTCGCGCTTCATGGTCGCCGACCTGCTCGAACAAGGCGCTTTGCGGGAGATACTCACCGCGTACGCGAGTCCGGCCACACCGCTCTCGGTGCTCTACGCGCATCGCCGCAATCTGAGTTCGCGGCTGCGCGTGTTCATCGATTGGGTGACCGAACTGGCGCGTAACAATCCGGACCTGCGCGCCGCCGACGAGTAATAGCCAACCCAAGAAAAAGCCCCATACGTCTCACGACGCATGGGGCTTTTCCAAACCGGACCGCCTGGCTATCAGTTGCCGTCAGGCAAGCCGCTCTTCGTTGGCAGGATCGAACAACACCGCCTTCGACGCATCGAACAACAACGTCGTATCCGTCAGCGCCTGCGGATTCGAGGCCGGGTGCACGCGGCTCACAATGCGCTTGCCGTTGACCTGCGCGAACACCAGGGTGTCCGGCCCGGTCGGCTCGATCACATCGACCTTCACTCCAATCGGCTGCAACTTCGCATGGTCACCGTGCGCGCCGCGCGCGTCCGTGATCCGCTCCGGCCGCAAGCCAAGGACCACTTCGCGCCCAAGGTACGACTTCACTTTCGCGGAATCGAACGGCAGGTTCAATACATTGCGCGCCACGCCCGTATCCAGTTCGATGCCGACGCCTGAACCCTGCTCCACCAGCTTGCCCTGAATGAAGTTCATCGGCGGCGCGCCGATGAAGCCGGCCACGAACAGATTCGACGGCGAGTCGTAGATTTCCTGCGGCGCGCCGAACTGCTGGACGATGCCGTCTTTCATCACCGCAATCCGGTCGCCGAGCGTCATCGCTTCGATCTGATCGTGTGTCACGTAGACGATCGTCGTGCCGAGGCGTTGATGCAGCAGCTTGATTTCCGAACGCATTTCGATGCGCAGTTTCGCGTCCAGGTTCGACAGCGGTTCGTCGAACAGGAACATCACCGGATCGCGCGCCAATGCACGGCCCATCGCCACGCGCTGACGCTGGCCGCCGGACAGCTGACCCGGCTTGCGGTCCAGCAGATGCGTGATCTGCAGCGTGTTCGACACGCGATCGACGATCTGCGTCTGTTCGCTCTTCGGCACCTTGCGGATGTTCAGCCCGAACGAGATGTTCTCGCGCACCGTCATCGACGGATACAGCGCGTATGACTGGAACACCATCGCGATGTCGCGATCTTTCGGCGACAGGTTGTTGACCGTCTTGCCGTCGATCTGGATCTCGCCCTTGGTCACGGTTTCGAGGCCGGCGATCATGTTGAGCAGCGTCGATTTCCCGCAGCCCGAGCCGCCGACGAGAATCAGGAACTGGCCGTCTTCGATGTCGATGTTGACACCCTTCAGAACCGGCACCCCATTCGGGTAAGTCTTGTACACGTCACGGATGGAAAGGCTTGCCATGCTGTGAATCCTCTTGTCTCTGGTACTGCTTGAAAACGTCTTGTCGGGTGACAGCGGCGTTTCTTTAAAAGAAGGCCGCCGCGCCCGGATGGTTTAGCCCTTAGCCCTTGACCGCGCCCGCCGTCAGGCCGCGCACGAAATAGCGTCCGGCGACGATGTAGACGAGCAAGGTCGGCAAGGCGGCGATGATCGCGCCGGCCATGTCCACGTTGTATTCCTTCACGCCGGTCGAAGTGTTCACGAGGTTGTTCAGCGCCACCGTGATCGGCATCGAATCGAAGCCGGAGAACACAATCCCGAACAGGAAGTCATTCCAGATCTGCGTGAATTGCCAGATCAGGCACACCATGAAAATCGGCAGCGACACCGGCAGCAGAATCTTCGTGAAGATCGTGAAGAAACCGGCGCCGTCGATCCGCGCGGCCTTCACGAGTTCAGCCGGAACGCTCACGTAGAAATTGCGGAAGAACATCGTGGTGAAAGCGATACCGTAGATCACGTGCACCACCACCAGACCGGTTATCGAATTCGACAGGCCGAGGAAGCCTTCGAAGCGCGCCATCGGCAGCAGGATCGCCTGGAACGGAATGAAGCAGCCGACCAGCAGCATCGTGAAGATCGGATCGGCGCCGCGGAAACGCCAGTGCGTGAGCACATAACCGTTGAACGCGCCGACGATCGATGAGATCAGCACGGCCGGAATCACCATCCGCACCGAGTTCATGAAGAACGGCTGCATGCCGTCGCAGCGCACGCCCGTACAGGCACCGCTCCACGCCTTGATCCACGGATCGACGGTCCAGTGCGAAGGCGGCGTCAGCAGGTTGCCGGTGCGCAACTGGTCGATGTCCTTGAACGACGTGGACAGCATCACGTACAGCGGAAACAGGAAATACAGGGCAAACAGAACCAGGGCCGCATAAATGACGGCACGGCTGATCGTCATCTTAGGCTGCATTGCGGGTGCTCCTCGATTCCAGATACATCAGCGGCACAAGCACGGCCACAACGGTAGCGAGCATCATCATCGACGATGCCGCGCCGACGCCCAGCTGCCCGCGGTTGAACGAAAACGTGTACATGAAAATGGCCGGCAGCGATGAAGACGTACCCGGACCGCCGGCGGTCAATGCGACGACCAGGTCGAAGGTCTTGATCGTGATGTGGCAGAGAATCAGCAGCACGGAGAAGAACACCGGGCGCATGCTCGGAATCACGATCTTGCGGTAGATCGTGGGCAGACTCGCGCCGTCCATCTGCGCTGCCTTGAAGATTTCAGCATCGACGCCGCGCAGGCCAGCCAGGAACAACGCCATCACGAAGCCGGTGGATTGCCACACGGCCGCGACCACGACGCAGAAAATTGCCTTGTCCGGGTCGCCGAGCCAGCTGAACGAGAAGCTAGTCCAGCCCCAGTCGTGGAACACTTTTTCGAGGCCGATGCTCGGCGTCATGATCCATTGCCATGCAGTACCCGTCACGATGAACGACAGCGCCATCGGGTACAGGAACACGGCGCGCAACGCGCCTTCATTGCGGATCTGCTGATCGAGCAGGATGGCGAGGAACAGACCCAGGCCGATACAGATACCAATGAACGGAATGCCGAACCAGCCGAGGTTCGCGGCCGAGGTCCAGAACACGTCATTATCGAACAGCTCGCGATAACGATCGAGACCGACAAATTCATAGCGCGGCATCAGCCGCGAACTGGACAACGACAGATAGCCGGTAATGGCGATGAAGCCGTACACGAAGATCAGGCTGATCACGACGCTGGGTGCGAGCACCAGCTTCGGAATCCAGCGATCGGCAAGCGCCGCCATCGGCGACGCGCGGCGGGTCACGGAGGCCGTATTTTTCCCGTTTCCGCTGATAGAAGCAGTCACTACTCGACTCCTGCTGAAACTGTACCGCCGGGGCGCTCACGCCAGGAAAACGCGAGGCCGCAACGGCATTGGTGTGACTCTATGAAACCAGGGGCGGAGCCGCTCCAACATGCGGCTCGAAGGACGCGCCCGGTGTCCGCCAAGGGAACGACCGGGCGCACCGCTTCGTTGACTTCGCTTACTTGGTTTTCGCTGCCTTCGCGAGCGCTGCAACCGCGCTCTTCGAATCTTGCTGAGAGTTCATGAACTTCGTGACCACGTCCGAGATCGCGCCGGCTGCTGCATCCGGCTGAGCCATGCCGTGTGCCAGCGAAGGCACGTAGCCGCCCGACTTGATCGCCACTTGTTCATCCGCGTACGACTTCTTCGCGCAGTCGTCGAACTTGGCCATCGACACGCCCAGACGGACCGGGATCGAACCCTTGTTCAGGCTGAACTGTTCCTGGAAGTCCGGCGACATGATCGTCTTGGCCATCGCGAGCTGACCCGGCGTTGCTGTCTTCTGGCCCTTCTGCTGGAAGAACACGAACGAGTCGACGTTGAACGTGTATGACTTTTCCGTGCCCGGCACAGCGGCGCAGATGTAGTCCGAGCCCGCCGTCTTGCTGGCGTTGGCGAACTCGCCCTTGGCCCAGTCGCCCATGAACTGCATGCCGGCCTTGCCGTTGATGACCATCGCCGTTGCCAGGTTCCAGTCACGGCCGGTGCGGCCCGCGTCGAAGTAACCCTGGATCTTGCGGACCGTGTCGAACACGCCGACCATCTTGTCCGACGTCAGCGTCTTTTCGTCGAGGTCGACCAGCGCCTTCTTGTAGAAGTCGGAGCCTTGCGACAGCACCACGTCTTCCCACAGCGTCAGGTCTTGCCACGGCTGACCGCCCATCGCGATCGGCTGAATGCCGGCCGCCTTCATCTTGTCGGCCACGGCGAAGAATTCAGGCCACGTGGTCGGCGCCTTGCCGCCTGCCTTGTCGAGCGCCGCCTTGTTGATGTACAGCCAGTTCACGCGGTGCACCGAGAACGGTGCGCCGACGTAGTGACCGTCCGCGTGCATGATCTTGTCGATTTCCGGCGGCAGGTTCTTCTTCCAGTCGCCAGCAACCGCGTCGATCGGCACCAGCACGCCTTGCGAAGCCCAGTCCTGGATCAGCGGACCCTTGATCTGCGCAGCGCTCGGCGCGTTGCCAGAGATCACCTGCGTCTTGAGTGCCGTCATGGCAGCCGCACCTGCGCCGCCAGCAACCGCGAAGTCCTTCCACGTGTAACCCTGCTTCGTCATGTCGTCCTTGAGGACGCCGACGGCTTTCGATTCGCCGCCCGAAGTCCACCAGTGCAACACTTCGACCGACTCGGCGGCCTGCACGGCCGACACGCCACACATCAGACCCGCGGCGCACAAAGCGCCCATGATCGCGCGAATTTTCATTGCTTATCTCCTCCAGACACCTGAACAAAAAAACAAATGGCCCCTGATGTCGCCAGGGTGCTGTGGTTGGTTCAAACAGGCAAAACACTGGGCGATCGAGCACGGTCGGGCACATGCGCGAAGCATGCGCCGGCGGACCGGAGTTCGGCCGCTGGAAGCTCAAGAGATGAGTGGTTCGAGATGCAACTGACTGTCTCCTCTTTTGATTTTTGCCTGCCCGCGTCGCGCGCGGCAGACTCGAGGTGCCTCGCACGTTAACCCTGACAACCCGCCTGACAGCTCACCTGGAATTGCCCGGCAACCGCCTTGCCGACCGCTCAGCCACCCGGCTTTCCGCAAGGGCCGCCGGGCATGCTGGCACGTGCCGGCACGGAATGTCCGTTAACATGCAGGGGGCGCCCGCCGATTCGGGAAAACGCGCATCCTGCCTGACAGCGCACGCTTTTTTCATCGAATTAGCGCTACCTCTTGATTTGGATTGTAGTTAAACTACAATTCAGTGTCAAAAAAAATTTTATCGGACTACGGTCGCCCTTTTCGGTCACCACGGCGGCCCCCAGGATATCGACGGAGACTCATGCAAACCGACTCAAGTTTCACCTTCGTTCTCTTCGGCGGAACCGGCGATCTGTCGATGCGCAAGATCCTGCCGGCACTGTTTGAAGCACACCGCGCAGGCGGCATGCTGGCCGACAGCGGCAAGATCGTCGCAGTGGCGCGGCATGCGGCTGATCGTGACGGCTATATCGAATGGGTCAATGAGCACGTCAAGCCGCACGTCTCCGGGAAAGGTGTGGACGAGACCGCGTGGGCCAGCTTTCTGCAGCGCATCGAGTATGTGAAGCTCGACCTGGGCAAGCCGGAAGACTTCGTGCTGCTGCGCGACGCCGTCGGCCAGCGCGCCGGCATCCGCGTGTTCTATCTGGCAACGGGTCCGTCGCTGTTCGTGCCGATCTGCCGCGCCTTGGCGTCGGTGGGGCTGAACGAGAATGCGCGCATCGTGCTGGAAAAGCCGCTCGGCTACGACCTGAAGTCGTCCAACGCAATTAATGATGCGGTCGGCGAAATCTTCGCTGAAGAACAGATCTACCGGATCGACCACTACCTCGGTAAAGAGCCGGTGCAGAACCTGCTCGCGCTGCGCTTCGGCAATGCGCTGTTCGAGCCGTTGTGGCGCCGCGAGTGGGTCGAGAGCATCCAGATCACGATCGCCGAAGAACTCGGTGTCGAAGCGCGCGGCGACTTCTATGACAACACCGGCGCATTGCGCGACATGGTGCAGAACCATTTGCTGCAACTGCTTTCGATCGTCGCGATGGAACCGCCCCACTCGATGGACTCGGATTCAGTGCGCGACGAAAAGCTGCGTGTGCTGCGCGCGTTGAAGCCGATCGATCCGAGCGAGATCAGCAAGGTCGCGGTACGGGGCCAATATCATGCCGGCGTGATTCGCGGCAACTCGGTGCCGGCCTATGCGACCGAGCCGGGCGTGAAGCCGGACAGCACGACCGAAACCTTCGTCGCAGTGAAAGTGGAAATCGAAAACTGGCGCTGGGCCGGCGTGCCGTTCTTCCTGCGCACCGGCAAGCGTCTGGCGGATCGCGTCGCCGAGATCGTGGTGAATTTTCGTCCAGTGCCGCATTCGGCATTGGGCGCATCCGCACTGCGCGGCGGTGCGAACCGTCTGGTGATCCGCTTGCAGCCGAACGAAACCATCCGCCTCTACTGCCTCGCGAAGCAGCCGGGCGAAGGCATGAGTCTCGCCAGCGTCCACCTCGACCTCGCGTTCGACCAGTTCTTCCGCGAAGGGCAGATGGAGGCGTATCAGCGTTTGCTGCTGGACGTGATCCACGGGCGCCTCGCGCTGTTCGTGCGGCGCGACGAGCAGGAAGCCGCATGGCGTTGGGTCGAACCGATCCTCAACGAATGGGCGGCCTCGAACAAGCCGCCCAAGCCGTACGCATCCGGCACGTGGGGACCGGCGGCCGCGAGCGCGATGCTGGCGCAGCACGACACCTGCTGGCTCGAAGAAGAGAATTGAAACACGGCGCTGTGCTGTGCTCGATTGAACGCAGTACATCGCCCGAAAGACCGACCGACGAACTGAACGGAATGGCGCCGGTATCACCAGGGCGCCCGCGAGTCATCCCCCTCGCAGGCGCCGCGTGAGAGCAACGCGGCACATTCCGCAGACCTAACAAGAAAGCAGCACGGAGGAGAAGTGATCGAGCTTCACGCTTTCGACGATCAACGCGCCCAGTCCGACGCGTTGGCGAAAGCGGTTGGCGACGCGTTACATGCGTCGCTCGCCGCACAGGCGGCCGCGTCCGGTACCGGCACGTCCGCTACCGGCACGTCCGCTACCGGCACGTCCGCTACCGGCGCGCGCCCTGCAACGCTTGCAGTGTCCGGCGGCACCAGTCCACGTCCGTTCCTGCAGACGCTATCCACGCAATCCTTCGACTGGGCGCGCATCGCCGTGACGCTGGTCGACGACCGCTGGGTGCCGGAAACGGACAGCGCAAGCAATGCACAGCTCGTGCACGACACGCTGCTGCAGAACGCCGCAAAAAACGCCGCTTTCTGGCCGCTGGTCGACACCGCGCAAGACCTGAACGCGCACATTGCCGCGCTGAACGCCGACCCGCGCTTTAGCGCCGTGCCGGACGTCGCGATTCTCGGCATGGGCGAAGACGGCCACACCGCGTCGATTTTCGCGGATGCGCCCGAATGGGATCACGCGATCACCACGACCGAACGCTTCGTTGCCGTGCATCCCGGCAACGCGCCGCATGCGCGTGTGAGCTGGTCGTTGTCCGCGTTGAAAGAAGTGAAGCACCTGTTTCTGCTGATCGCCGGACCGCGCAAGCTGGACGTGCTCAATGCCGCCGCCGCTGCGCCACAAAAAAATGCCATCTCGAAGTTGGCAAACGACAAGGGAGTGAGACTCGATGTCTACTGGTGTGCAAACTAAGGCCGTTCCGGGCGCGGGCCAGCACGCCGATGGACCGAGGCTGCTGGCCGACATCGGCGGCACGAATGCGCGCTTCGCGCTCGAGACCGGCCCGGGCGAGATCACGTCCGTGCAGGTCTATCCGTGCGCGGACTATCCGGGCGTCGCCGAAGTGATCAAGAAGTACCTGAAGGATACGAAGATCGGCCGCGTGAATCACGCGGCGATTGCGATTGCGAACCCGGTCGACGGCGATCAGGTGAGCATGACGAATCACGACTGGAGCTTTTCGATCGAAGCGACGCGCCGCGCGCTCGGCTTCGACACGCTGCTGGTGGTGAACGACTTTACCGCGCTAGCGATGGCGCTGCCCGGCCTGACCGATATGCAGCGCGTGCAGGTGGGTGGCGGCAGCCGCCGGCCGAACAGCGTGATCGGCCTGCTCGGCCCTGGCACCGGCATGGGCGTCTCCGGCCTGATCCCCGCCGACGACCGCTGGATAGCACTCGGCAGCGAAGGCGGCCACGCCACGTTCGCGCCGGCCGACGAACGCGAAGACATCGTGCTCCACTATGCGCGCAAGAAGTGGTCGCACGTATCGTTCGAACGCGTGGCCGCGGGCCCCGGCATCGAAGTGATCTACCGTGCGCTGGCGGGCCGCGACAAGAAGCGCGTGGCCGCGAGCGTCGATACGGGCGAGGTCGTCAAGCGCGCGCTCGAAGGCGAGCCGCTGGCGGCGGAATCCGTCGACGTGTTCTGTGGGATTCTCGGCACGTTCGCGGGCAACATCGCGGTGACGCTCGGCGCGCTGGGCGGGATCTACATCGGCGGCGGCGTCGTGCCTCGGCTAGGCGAATTCTTCGTGCGCTCGTCGTTTCGCAAGCGGTTCGAAGCGAAGGGCCGCTTCGAGGCGTATTTGCAGAACGTGCCGACCTACGTGATTACCGCTGAATATCCGGCGTTTCTCGGCGTCTCGGCGATTCTTGCGGAGCAGTTGTCGAACCGCGCGGGCGGCGGCTCGTCGGCCGTGTTCGAGCGGATTCGCCAGATGCGCGATGCGTTGACGCCGGCCGAGCGCCGCGTGGCCGATCTCGCGTTGAATCATCCGCGCTCGATCATCAATGATCCGATTGTCGATATTGCCCGCAAGGCGGATGTCAGTCAGCCGACGGTGATCCGCTTTTGCCGCTCGCTCGGCTGTCAGGGGTTATCGGATTTCAAGCTGAAGCTGGCGACGGGTTTGACCGGCACGATTCCGGTGAGTCATAGCCAGGTGCACCTTGGCGATACCGCGACGGATTTCGGAGCGAAGGTGCTCGATAACACCGTGTCGGCGATTTTGCAGTTGCGTGAGCATTTGAACTTCGAGCATGTCGAGCGCGCGATCGATCTGTTGAACGGCGCGCGGCGGATCGAGTTCTATGGACTCGGCAATTCGAACATCGTCGCGCAGGATGCGCATTACAAGTTTTTCCGGTTTGGTATTCCGACTATTGCCTATGGCGATCTGTATATGCAGGCTGCGTCGGCTGCTTTGCTGGGCAAAGGCGATGTGATTGTCGCGGTGTCGAAGTCAGGGCGTGCGCCCGAGCTACTGCGTGTTCTGGATGTCGCCATGCAGGCGGGGGCCAAGGTGATTGCCATTACTTCCAGCAATACGCCGTTGGCCAAGCGGGCCACCGTTGCTTTGGAGACCGATCACATTGAAATTCGCGAGTCGCAGCTGTCGATGATTTCGCGGATTTTGCATCTTGTGATGATTGATATTCTTGCCGTTGGCGTCGCTATTCGGCGCGCTGTGCCCAGCGCGGATGTGGCGGAGACTGTCGCCAAGGCGCGGCAGGGAGCCGATGATGATGCTACCGCTGTGCTCGATTGGCTGAGCCATGGGGCGGCTTCTTCGGCACGGGATTAGGTTTTTTTGGCCTTCGCAGCGGCTTGGTTGTGAGGTTGCGGCGTTGGGTTTTGCTTGAGGTTGTTTGCCTGTGCGGCGCTTTGGTTGTGTGCCTGCGGCGTTGGCCTTTCCTTGCTTTGTTATTGGTCTATTAGCGTTCCCCCTGTGCGGGGGGCACCTACTTTTCTTTGCCGGCCGCAAAGAAAAGTAGGCAAAAGAAAGCGGCTCACACCGCCAGTTCTTAAGCGGGTCCCCTGGCTTGGAGGAGGTAGTGGAGCATCTGGAATCGGTGTTCTCGCACACTCCGCGCTGGTGACAAGGCCGTCATACTTCCGGCGGCGCTGCGCGCGCCGCGGCGGTACTTCATCAAACCGCCTGGCGATTTTGGCGCTTACGCCTGGTTCGGCACGGTGGCCCGCCCTCGTGTCACCAGTGCCTCGCTAAGGCAATAGCATCTCACTCGGAGTGGTGGCCGCACCCGCACACCTAGGCACTTCAGCTCGGTGAGGCGCCGAAGTGAAGTGCCGCTTGCGCTTTAAGGATTGCTGGAAAAGTAACGCCCGGCAGTGAATTCGGCGACACGCAGAATGCTACGGCTTGAAAGGTACCGCGGCGTTCGCCTCAACGTGCCGCGAAAACGACCAGAAAAGTAACGCCTGGCAGTTAATTTGGCGAGGCGCGGAAGATTGCCACGGTTTGAAAAATGCCGCGGCGGTTGCCTCAACATGGAACGGAAACGACCAGATGGTTTTGTGAAGTACCGCCACGGCGCGCGCAGCGCCGCCGGAAGTATGACGGCCTTGTCACAGGCGCGGAGTGTGCAGGAGCACCGATTCCAGATGCTCCACTATTCCCTCCAAGCCAGGGGACCCGCTTAAAAGTTAGCGGTTTGAGCCGCTTTCTTTTGCCTACTTTTCTTTGCGGCCGGCAAAGAAAAGTAGGTGCCCCCCGCACAGGGGGAACGCTAATAGACCAATAACAAAGCAAGGAAAGGCCAACGCCGCAGGCACACACCCATAGCGCCGCACAGGCACAGAGACTAAAGCAAAGACCACCACCGCAAGGCGCCCCTAGCTGTTGCCAGCCGTCTCCGACAACCGCTTAAGCGTCGCGACCCTCGCACCAATAATATCGATACGACCGCGCTCATCAATCAACGGCGTTGCAGCATCGAGATACGCCATCCATGCCTTCTGCGCGCGCACGAGCGTAGGGCGCGAACGCACGGGCATCTTCAACTGCAAGCGACGATAATAACGATTCAAATCAAACATCGCATGTTCGCAATGCGCGTCCGCGGTACAGGCCCGCAGGCGGCGCGGCGCGTCGGCGCCGGAACCCGCCTGAGCCACCGCGCTCCGCAATGCAAGTGCCCGATCCCGCACCGGCTGCAACTGCATATCGGCCTCGGCCAACACATACATCGAGCCATGTGTCGTTGCGAACACTGCCGCCAGTAGCTGCTTCTCAGCATCGCGCGAGGCCTGCCAGCGCGCCTGGCTCTTTTCCCACTGCTTGCGCTGCATGGGCGACAACTTCGGCTGAAGCTGCTGCCACGCATTGTCCAACGCAGCCTTCCAGCCGATCCGCGCGTCGTCCATGCACTGCACCTGCCCCGCCGTCGACGACATGTCGCTGCGCGCAAGACACGCGCGCATCGCCGCGTCGATCGGATCGGCGGCGGCCACTTCGGCGTGCGCCGCAAGCGGCGCCGTGCCGAGCACCGCCATTGACGCCAGCGCCAGCGCGAAAACAGCGCGACGCCAGCCGTCAATCGCGAGCAGGAACTTCACCATCCGCATCGTCAGGCGCGCACGCAATCGACGAAGTATTCGATGCGCCCGTTGATGGTTTCGCCGACAAGCCCGTGGATATCCGTGTGGAAACCCGGGAAGCGCTCGTTGAATTCGCGCGCAAAACGCAAATAGTTGACGATGGTCTTGTTGAAGCGTTCGCCCGGAATCAGCAGCGGAATGCCCGGCGGATACGGCGTCAACAGAATCGACGTAACGCGGCCTTCGAGTTCGTCGATCGGTACCCGGTCGATCTCGCGGTGCGCGAGCTTGGCGAACGCATCCGACGGCTTCATCGCCGGCTCCATGCTCGACAGGTACATCTCGGTCGTCAGGCGCGCGATGTCGTTTGCACGGTAGACGCTGTGGATCTGCTCGCACAGATCGCGCAGGCCGACGCGCTCGTACATCGGATGATGCGAGACGAACTCGGGCAGCACGCGCCACAGCGGCTGGTTGTTGTCGTAGTCGTCCTTGAACTGCTGGAGTTCGGTGACCATCGAGTTCCAGCGGCCCTTGGTGATGCCGATCGTGAACATGATGAAGAACGAATACAGCCCGGTCTTCTCGACGATGATGCCGTGCTCGGCCAGATACTTCGTGACGATCGCGGCCGGAATGCCGGACTCGCCGAAGCCGCCGTCCATATCCAGACCCGGCGTGACGATGGTCGCCTTGATCGGGTCGAGCATGTTGAAGCCTTCGGCGAGCGGGCCGAAACCGTGCCACGGGTCGTTCGGGCGCAGCATCCAGTCTTCGCGCGAGCCGATGCCTTCTTCGGCAAACTGGTCCGGGCCCCACACCTTGAAGAACCAGTCGTCGCCGTATTCGGCGTCGACCTTGCTCATCGCGCGGCGGAAATCGAGCGCTTCGGCGATCGACTCTTCGACCAGCGCGGTGCCGCCCGGCGCTTCCATCATCGCGGCAGCCACGTCGCACGACGCGATGATCGCGTACTGCGGGCTGGTCGACGTGTGCATCAGATACGCCTCGTTAAAGCGATGCTTGTCGAAGCGGCTGTTCTTCGAATCCTGCACGACGATCTGCGACGCCTGCGAAATGCCGGCCAGCAGCTTGTGCGTGGAGTGCGTGGCGAACACCAGCGCGCCGATGCGCGGACGGCCCGCGCCGATCGCATGCATGTCCTGATAGAACTCGTGGAACTCCGCGTGCGGCAGCCAGGCTTCGTCGAAGTGCAGTGTATCGAGCCAATCGCCGAGCATTTCCTTGATCATCTCGACGTTGTAGATCACGCCGTCATACGTGCTCTGCGTGATGGTCAGGATGCGCGGCTTGAGATTCGGGTTTTTCGCGAGCGCTTCGCGGGCAAACGGATTCGCCTCGATCTTCTTGCGGATGTTTTCCGGCTCGAATTCGCTGCGCGGAATCGGGCCGATGATGCCGAAGTTGTTGCGCGTCGGCGTGAGGAACACCGGAATCGCGCCGGTCATCGTGATCGCGTGCAGGATCGACTTGTGGCAGTTGCGGTCCACCAGCACGATGTCGCCGGGCGCGACCGTGCCGTGCCAGACGATCTTGTTCGAGGTCGACGTGCCGTTGGTCACGAAGAACACGTGGTCGGCACTGAAAATGCGTGCGGCGTTGCGCTCGGACGCGGCGACCGGGCCGGTATGGTCGAGCAGCTGGCCGAGTTCGTCGACGGCGTTACACACGTCGGCACGCAGCATGTTTTCGCCGAAGAACTGATGGAACATCTGGCCGAGCGGGCTCTTCAGGAACGCGACGCCGCCCGAGTGCCCCGGGCAATGCCACGAATAGGAGCCTTCATCCGCGTACTGCACCAGTTCCTTGAAGAACGGCGGCGCGAGCGAATCCAGATACACCTTGGTCTCGCGGATGATGTGGCGCGCGACGAATTCCGGCGTGTCCTCGAACATGTGGATGAAGCCGTGCAGCTCGCGCAGGATATCGTTCGGCAGATGGCGCGAGGTGCGCGTTTCGCCGTACAGGAAGATCGGAATGTCGGCGTTACGGCGGCGCACTTCGGTCACGAACGCGCGCAGCGCAATGATCGCGGCAGCCAGCTCCGGCGTTTCGCCCTCCACCACCACGTTATCGACGTACGGCAGCAGCTCGTCGTCGTCGATGGACAGGATGAAGCACGACGCGCGGCTCGACTGCTGCGCGAACGAAGTCAGATCGCCATAGCTCGTCAGCCCGAGCACTTCCGCGCCTTCTTTCTCGATTGCTTCGGCCAAAGCCCGGATGCCGGAACCCGAGATGTTCTCGGAGCGGAAATCTTCGTCGATGATGACGACGGGAAAACGAAACTTCATGGGCGATTCTCCAAAAAGAACGACCGCTGCTTTCGACTAAGCAGCGGTCACCCGAATAGCTGGTGGGTCAGTGCTGCCGGGCGTCACGTCTTGGGCAACGTGACGCCGTGCTGACCTTGATATTTGCCGCCGCGATCCGCGTACGACGTTTCACAAATCTCGTCGCTTTCGAAAAACAGCACCTGGGCGACGCCTTCGTTCGCGTAGATTTTCGCAGGCAAAGGTGTCGTATTTGAGAATTCGAGCGTGACGTGGCCTTCCCATTCCGGTTCGAACGGCGTCACGTTGACGATGATCCCGCAACGCGCATACGTGGATTTGCCCAGACACACGGTCAGGACGCTGCGCGGAATGCGGAAATACTCGACCGTGCGGGCCAGCGCGAACGAATTCGGCGGGATGATGCAAACGTCGCCCTTGAAGTCGACGAACGACTTCTCGTCGAAATTCTTCGGATCGACGATAGTCGAGTTGATGTTGGTGAAGATCTTGAATTCGTCGGCGCAGCGAATGTCGTAGCCGTAGCTCGACGTGCCGTAGCTGACGATCTTCCGGCCGTCTTCGGAGACGCGGACCTGATCGGGCGCAAACGGCTCGATCATGTTGTGCGACTCGGCCATGCGCCGGATCCACTTGTCGGATTTGATGGTCATAGTTAAACGCTGCTCGACGTGGGTGACAGATGTGTGACGGGTAACAAACCGGTAATGACCGGGCAACTGCGAGTGACGGTCCGCGGAAACGCTGTTGAGCCGGCGCCGCCGGGTCAGGCGTCCCCGGCTACGCGTCCCCAACGAAAGGCGCTTATTTTACGCGATTGAGAGAACGCTGCCGCGTATGTGGCCTGACAGCGGCCCGATCCATGTCCGGAGCCTGCTGCCGCGCGACGAAACGGCCATCCGCGCGCTAGCGATGCAAGCGGCATGCATGACTGACGCTCGTTAGCGCGTCATTGACGGATCAACCCGCATGCGAGCGCCGGGCCCGCGCCATGTTGCGGATAGGCATAGGGATCCGTGGGGTCGTGATGCAGCAGTACGGCGCGTTGCAACACCGACCGGATACCGTCGAGCGACACATCCGGCGCGACGATGAAGCCGGCGGCCACGCCGTTCGCATCCGCGTGAATGTTGCCGAGATCGCCCTCGACCCGCGCGCCCGCCTTCAGACGCTCGGCGGCCGGCGAGAACACCTGGCCGGCGCTGGAGCCGTCGGCGGCATTGCAGTCGCCGCGTTCATGCACTTGCAAGGCGTGGTCGCTATTGGGCGGCAAGCCCGTCAGGTTGTAGGTGACCTGCACGCCGTCCGAGCGCTCGATAAACGTCACGAGGCCGCGCGCCTGGTTGCCCACGGTGGGCAGCAACTGCGCGTCGGCGCGCTTTTCCTGTGGTCTCAGGAAGGCGCTGCAGCCGCATAACAGCACACTGCTGGCAGCCAGGACGATGAACGCATGCACCGCCTGCCCGTCGATTCGTTTTCCCATGCGATCCCTCTTGTCGGCCAGGCGGCCGCCCCTGCGGCCGCCGAGCCGAACTTGTGAAGCCGACATGATACCGCGAGAGCTGGCGCAAATTGACGCCTTGCGCCCCCGTCCGAACGACTGCTCAGGTGTTCTGCACGACGATGTTGGGAAACTTCGACGTCATGTCGCGAGCCCGCTCGGCGATATGGACCGCGACCTTGCGCGCAATCGACCGATAGATATCCGCGATGCGCCCTTCCGGGTCCGCCACCACGGTCGGCCGGCCCGAGTCGGCCTGCTCGCGAATCGCGATATCGAGCGGCAGGCTGCCGAGCACCTCGACGCCGTATTCCTTCGCCATCCGCTCGCCGCCGCCCGCGCCGAAGATATGCTCTTCGTGGCCGCAGTTCGAGCAGATATGCATGCCCATATTCTCGACTATGCCGAGGATCGGAATGCCGACCTTCTCGAACATCTTGAGGCCCTTCTTGGCGTCGAGCAGCGCGATGTCCTGCGGCGTCGTGACAATCACGGCGCCCGTCACCGGCACGCGCTGCGACAGGGTCAGCTGAATGTCGCCGGTGCCCGGCGGCATGTCGACGATCAGATAGTCGAGATCTTCCCAATTGGTCTGCCGCAGCAGCTGTTCGAGCGCGGAGGTGGCCATCGGGCCGCGCCACACCATCGGATTGTCCTGCTCGATCAGAAAGCCGATCGAGTTGGCTTGCATGCCATGGCCGGTCATCGGGCTCATCGACTTGCCGTCGGGCGACTCCGGGCGGCCAACAATACCCAGCATCATCGGCAACGACGGGCCGTAGATGTCGGCATCCAGCACGCCGACCGACGCGCCTTCGCTCGCCAGCGCCAGCGCCAGGTTCACGGCGGTCGTGCTCTTGCCGACCCCGCCCTTGCCCGATGCCACCGCGACGATATTTTTGACGTTCGGCAATAGTTTGACGCCGCGTTGCACGGTATGCGCAGCGATTTGCTGGGACACCTCGACGCGCGCGCCGACGACGCCCGGCACGGCTCGCAGCGCATCGGCGAACTGCGTGCGGATGGCTTCGAACTGGCGCGCGGCCGGATAGCCGAGCACCACGTCGACGCTAACCGTGCCGCCCTCCACAGCCACGTTCTTGATGTTCCTGGCGGCCGCGTACGGTCGGCCGGTATTGGGGTCGGCGACGGCCGCGAGGGCAGCGTCGACCAAAGCCCGATCGATACTCATTGACACTCCGTGGGGAACACTTGCGGCGCGGCAGAATCGAAGCCTCGGCCACACGCCGGAATTTGAAAGAAATTGTTAGACAGGATTGCGAAAACCAGGTATGCCGGGCACCCTTCGGGCAGGCGGAACGCCATGGGGTCGCATCGCTGCGTACTTCTTCCATCATTGTAGTGGTTGGCGCCAAGCCTTGCCGGAAGACCCTTCTTGGCTGTCGGACCGGACTGACAAGAGCCTAGGATTCTGCGGTTGTCTTGCTGGCCGTTTTACTAGCGCAACTTTCGCCGCTTACAGTTGCCGCTAATCACTGCTTTACCCGCTTCAATCAAGAGAGGAATCAAAATGAATGCAAAAATCATGACTCGCCTGGCTGTCTTCGCCGTCGCCGGTTCGTTGCTGGCTGGCTGCGCGACCCAACAGGGCACCAACACGGCTGTCGGCACGGGCGTGGGTGCAGGCACCGGCGCGGCACTTGGCGCGATCTTCGGCGGTGGCAAGGGCGCGGCAATCGGCGCGGGCGTCGGTGCTGCGGTCGGCGGCATCACCGGCTACAACTGGCAAGCCATTCACAACAAGCTGTCGGGCGCCACCAAGGGCACCGGCACGCAGATCACCGAGCAGCCGGACGGCTCGCTCAAGCTGAACATCCCGAGTTCGGTCACCTTCGACACCAACAGCTACGCGGTCAAGCCGTCGTTCGCGCCGGTGCTGGATCAGCTGACGCAGACCATGACCCAGAATCCGGAACTGACCGCCCAGGTGGTCGGCCACACGGATAGCACGGGCCAGCCGGCTTACAACCAGACGCTGTCGGTCAATCGCGCGGAAAGCGTGACGGGCTACCTGGCGCAACGCGGCGTGACGCCGCAGCGCCTGTCGGCACAAGGCATGGGCCAGAACCAGCCGATCGCCGACAACAACACCGACGCCGGCCGCGCTGCGAACCGTCGCGTGGAAATCTACCTGCGCGCCACGGCTCAGCACGCAACGCAATAAGGACAAGGCTCGAAAGGGATAAATCAGCCGGGCGCCGGGCTCTTTTACGCTTAATCGGCCGGTGTCCGGAGCGCCGTAGAAATCCGACGAAGGCAGTTCTCACGCGAGTTCGAAAAAAATTTCGAACTCTGCCGAAAATCCGCTGTCTTTCTCTACGGTACGTGGCTGGTTATGCCGCCGCGTCACCATTCTCCTCTTGTCGTTGTTGCTCCGGGGTTAATAGCCCCGGCTTTTTTTTTGGGCGCCCGGTTTATATAACTTCGCCCCCAGCTCTGCCGGCAGCCGTGACCCAGCCGGCCCGCGCCGCGCCCCTGCCCTGCTAGAATCAACCTTTCGTCCCACCGCAGGCTCCCACCATCCTTATGTCAGCACCCGCAACCGATCTCTCCGCAGGCGCGCCGCCGGGCCGTCGCCAGATTCTCGTCACGTCTGCCCTTCCGTATGCGAACGGGCAAATTCATATTGGCCATCTGGTCGAATATATCCAGACGGACATCTGGGTCCGGACGTTGCGAATGCACGGGCACGAGGTCTACTACGTGGGCGCCGACGACGCGCACGGCACGCCGGTCATGCTGCGCGCGGAAAAAGAAGGTCTGACGCCGAAGCAGCTGATCGACCGCGTCTGGCAAGAGCACAAGCGCGATTTCGACAGCTTCGGGATTTCGTTCGACAATTACTACTCGACCGATTCCGAGGAAAACCGCGTCCAGAGCGAATCGATCTACATGGCGCTCAAGGAAGCCGGCCTGATCGACGTGCGCGACATCGAACAGGCGTATGACCCCGTCAAGGAAATGTTCCTGCCGGATCGCTTCATCAAGGGCGAATGCCCGAAGTGCGGCGCGAGAGACCAGTACGGCGATAGCTGTGAAGTATGCGGATCGACTTACCAGCCGACCGAACTGATCAATCCGTACTCGGTCGTCTCGGGCGCCACGCCGATTCGCAAGACCTCGACACACTACTTCTTCCGCCTGTCCGACCCGCGCTGCGAGAATTTCCTGCGCGCGTGGGTGGGTGGTCTGGCGCAGCCGGAAGCGACCAACAAGATGCGCGAATGGCTCGGCGACGCCGGCGAAGCCAGGCTTGCCGATTGGGACATCTCGCGCGACGCGCCGTATTTCGGCTTCGAAATTCCGGGCGCACCCGGCAAGTATTTCTATGTGTGGCTGGATGCGCCGGTCGGCTATTACGCGAGCTTCAAGAATCTCGCCGACAAGCGCGGCCTCGATTTCGACGCCTGGGTTCGCAAGGGTTCGACCGCCGAGCAGTACCACTTCATCGGCAAAGACATTCTGTATTTCCACACGCTGTTCTGGCCGGCCATGCTCGAGTTTTCGGGCCATCGCACGCCGACCAACGTATTCGCGCACGGCTTCCTGACGGTGGACGGCGCGAAAATGTCGAAGTCGCGCGGCACCTTCATCACGGCGCAAAGTGTGATCGACACCGGTCTGAACCCGGAATGGCTGCGCTACTACTTCGCGGCCAAGCTGAACAGCACGATGGAAGACCTCGACCTGAATCTCGACGACTTCCAGGCGCGCGTGAACAGCGATCTGGTCGGCAAGTACGTGAACATCGCGAGCCGCGCGGCGGGTTTCCTGATCAAGCGTTTCGACGGCCGCGTGCAGGACAGCGCCATGCAGCATCCGCTGCTCGCCACGCTGCGCGCCGCCGTGCCGCAGATCGCCGCGAACTACGAAGCGCGCGAATACAACCGCGCGCTGCGTCAGACCATGGAACTGGCCGACACGGTCAATGCCTACGTCGACACCGCCAAGCCGTGGGATCAGGCGAAAGACCCGGCCAACGCGGTCGCGCTGCATGAGACGTGCAGCGTGAGCGTCGAGGCATTCCGTCTGCTGTCGCTGGCATTGAAGCCGGTGTTGCCGAAACTGGCCGAAGCGGTCGAAGGCTTCCTCGGCATCGAGCCGCTAGCGTGGGCCGACGCGAATGTGCCGCTGAGTTCGGCGCGTCCGATCAACGCGTACAAGCACTTGATGACGCGCGTCGATCCGAAGCAGATCGAAGCGCTGCTGGCAGCCAATCGCGATTCGCTGCAAGCCACGCCGGAAGCCGCAGCGCCCGCTGACGCCAAGACCAGGTCCAAAGCGAAAGCAGCAGCCGCCGACAAGGACGAAACGTCCGGCATCATCTCGATCGACGACTTCGCCAAGATCGATCTGCGCATTGCGAAGATCGTCGACTGCAAGGCCGTCGAGGGTTCGGACAAGCTGCTGCAACTGACGCTCGACATTGGCGAAGAGAAAACGCGCAACGTGTTCTCGGGTATCAAGTCGGCGTATCAGCCGGAGCAACTGGTCGGCAAGCTGACGGTGATGGTCGCGAATCTCGCGCCGCGCAAAATGAAGTTCGGCCTGTCCGAAGGGATGGTGCTGGCAGCATCGGCCACGGATGAGAAAGCGGAACCGGGCCTGTACGTGCTCGAACCGGACAGTGGTGCGAGGCCGGGCATGCGGGTGAAGTAACAAACGCGGCGTCAAACGCTTCAGCCTCGAACAAAAACGGCACGCTGTAACCGGCGTGCCGTTTTTTTATGCCGTTGCTTTGCTCAACCCTCCATCACCATCGCATCCGGTCGAAGCGCCGTGTGTAAAGCAGAACCATACCGTCGAACGTGCCGCCGTAGGCCGCGACCGACCAATACCGCGTCAGGTTGACCGTCACCTTGATCGCATTGCTCGCCGACTGCAGCCCCTGCTCGTAGCCGATCACGAGCCACTCGTTGATCGCCTTCGACACCATCACCACCTGCGGGTCGGTCAGCCCGACTTCGCTTCGGCCAATCGAAAACTCGTCGAGCCCGAAAGACTGCGCGATCCGCTTGCCGCTCGCGCTGCCGAGCAACGCCAGCGCGCTCGTCATGGTGCTTTGCTGACCGAGGTTATTGCCCTGGTCCGTGCCGTGGCCGAACAGCAGCCATGAGAGCTTTTCGTTGTCCGGCACGTTCGGCTCCGACACCAGCTTCGCGACCGGAGACTGGATCGTACCCGTGACTTGCACGCCCGCCTCGACCTGCTGATTGCGGCGCATCGCAAGGATGTTGATGCCTGGATTGGCCACCGGTCCATTGAACGTGAAGAAACCGTTCTCGATGCCGAGCTTGCGGCCGAACTCGGTGTAGGTCGAGCCCGGCGTCACGCGAACATTGCCGACTGCGCGCAGCGGCAGATTCGGCGCGCTCAACGCGGTGATCGTGCCGGTCAGGCCCAGGTCGGCGCCTTGGCCGCGGAAGCGGAAGTTGTTGCCGAGACTGATGTCGATGTTGGCGCGCGGCGCGAACGGGCCGACCGGCTTGTCGGTGCCGGCCACCGGGGCCGGCCGCTCGCCCGCCAGCGTGCCGTCCGGGCGCACCACCACCACGTCGTCACCGAGCTTCGGCGCGGACTGCTCCGGCATGTCGAACAGCGCGTGATCGACCGCGAACTTGCCGTTGATCGCCATGCCGCCCTGCGGCCCCGCGTTCGCGACGCTCGCGCTCCCCGACAGCGACATGTTGCGGTCGGGTGCGGCGAACAGCTCCAGCTTGTCGGCGACAATGCTGGCGCTCAGATCGGGCTGCGCGCCGTCCAGACGCACGCGGCCGGTGGCGCGCAACGTGCCGCTGGCGCCGTGAAATTCGACCTGCTGGAAGTCCACCAGATTTTCTGACAGCGCAATGCGCACCACCCCGTCTTTCAGCTGCACGCCCTGATCGACCATCGTCGCCGACAGCCCGTCGCCGAGCAGCGAGCCGGACAGATTCGGCTTGGCGACCGTGCCGCCGAGCGCAAGCTTGAGCGCGAGGTGGCCGTCGAGCAGATAGCTCGGGCCGAACAGGCCGCCGGTCGTTTTCAGCGACGGCACGTTCGCGTTCACGTTGCCGTTCAGCGCGCCCTCTTCGTTGACGGTCAGGAAGCCGTCGCGCATCACCAGCGTGGTATGCGCGTCGGCGTCGATCACGCCGATCCGGCTGGCCTGCGCGCGCACGGTGGCGTTGAGCCGGTTGCCGCCGCTGAATTCGGCGCGTGCGGCCATATCGGTAATGCCCAGCGACGCGAGGCCGCGGCCGATTTCGACCGTGACGTCGCCGCTGCGGCGTTTCAACTGGATGTGACCGCTCGCGGTACTACCGAGCGCGAAGTCCCAGTCGCTGTCGAACACCAGATCGGTTTTGACGGCCCGCGGCGCGCCGGTGATCTCGTGCCGCAGGTCCTGCAAGCGCGCCAGCGAAATGTCGGTCAAGCTGCCCGCCGACTGGATTCTGCCGTGGTCGAGGACGAACGATTTGAGGTTCAGCATTGCGCCTTCGAGCGTGAGACGTGTCGCACCCAAGGTGACGCGGTTCGGCCCGGCGCTGACGGCCAGCGGCGACTCGAGATTGAGCGCCGGCGTGCCGCGGTTTTGCAGGCGGCTGACGGTGCCGTCCCAGCGCGTGCCGTCGCGTGCTTCGGTAAGCTTGCCGTTGGCGGCGAGCGTCAGATCGAGCGGACGGTCCTGCAGCTTGCCGGTGGCCGCCGCCTCGAGCGTATGGTTCGCGCGCGTGCCGGACAGGCGCGCCGTGAGCGTGATCAGATCGACGCCGCCCGCGCTCAGATTGCGCGCGTCGGTGGTGAAGACGAGCGCGCCGTTCGCGCCGTCGCGCAGTTCGGCGTGGCCTTCCGCATGACCGATCCGGTTGGTGCCGAACGCTACGCTGTCGGCCTTGTACTTCAGCACGACGTTCGGATGCGCGAACGAGCCGGTGACGTCGCCATCCGCCGCGACGAGCCCCGCGAGGCCGAAGCCGAGGCGCTCCAGCTGCGGCGCATCGACGCGAAACCGCAGCCGGTCGCCGCGGGCGCCGAAGCTGCCTTGCAGATCGACCTGGTTGCCGGCCACCGACAGATTCGCGCGGCTCGGCAGAATCCGCGAGCCGGCTAACTGGACCGTGCCGCCACCGGTCAACGGCAGGCCATCGTAGACGCTCGGGCCCAGTTTGAATTCGGCCTTGGTGGTGAAGGTCGGGCCGAGTACGCCGGCCGCCGTCAGCGTACCGGTCACCCGCGCTTCGATCTTGCGGGCGGGCCGCGCGCCGCGCGGCGGCATTTGCGAAGTCAGCGTCAGCGGATCGAAATCGGTCAGCTGCGCTTTCAGGTTGTAGGTGGAATTCGCATCGTGCTTGAGCGCGCCGGACAGGTCGATACGGCCCTTGCCCGAGGTGACGCGCACGTCGTTGAAGCTCATCCGCGCGGGATCGAACGTCACCTTGCCCTGGGCGCGCAACGCCGCCTTCGGGTCGGCGAGATCGAGCGTCATGCTCTGGATGTCGTCGTTCAGACGGATGCCGATGGGACCGGCAAGCTGCGTCGGCCGCACGGCCGCTTCGAGCGCGTTCAGATCGAGTCCGGCGACTTGCAGATCGAACTGACCGCGCTTGCCGGTCAGCACGCCGCCGCCGGAAAGGGTAGCGTTCTTCACGAGCCGCACGTTCAGGTTGGAGATGCGCTGCGCCTGGGCGTCGAGGCGCACATTGGCGCGGGCGTCGATCACGGGCAGCAGGTCCTGGTCGATCGCGCCGGGTTTGGCGTTGACGATCGAGATCTGACCGGCCACAGCGAATCCCGAGGCGGCTTTCGGCGACGCCTCGGTGTTGACGCCGCCCTTGCCGCTTTTGACCGCCGCGCCCGCCGCATCCCCCCCAACCGGCTGCAACTCCGCCCGCACCGCCAGGTCGGCCAGCGGCGCACCGGGCGCGAACGCCTGCGGGTTGACGTGATCGAATGTGAGCGTCGCGCGTTGCAGCGGCACGTCCGCAAACGGCGCGGCCTCGATCTGCGCATGGCCGGAGAGCTTCATGCCGCTCGCATCCAGCTCGGCGACCAATTTTTCGAGCGAGCCGGTCAGATGCCCGCCGACCTGCACCGGCTCGTCATTGACCTTGCCCGAATAGCCGATGTCGCCCGTCAGCGGAAACGGCCGCACACCGTCGAGCTTCGCCGCTGCGGTCACCGCGCCGAACGGCGTATCGAGCCGGTCGATCGCGGCCTCGTGATGGCGCCCGTCGCTGCGGCCATGAAAGACGAAGCGGGACAGTTCGGTCGTCGACGCGCCCTGACGCAACAGCAGCTTCTCCACCTGCACGTCGCGGATGTCGAGTTGCAGCGGCAAACGCAAGTCTTGCGGCAGCCTCAGCGGCGCGCTGCTGCTCGACGATGCGCCCACCCGCGCGTCGATCGTACCGACGTGCAAATAGTCGATCGCGAAGCGCCAGGGCTCGCGAGTGAGCGCCCAACGGCCGGCCGCACGGTCGATCTGGATATCGGTGCCGCTGCCGTCGAAGCTGCGCCAGCGCAGCTGGCGCAGTTGCACGCCGCGCGCGAGCGTACCGCTTTCCAGCGTGCCCGTCAGCCTGCCGCCGAGCAGCTTGACGGCCGCGTGCCACGCATAACTGGTGCCGCGCTCGGTTGTCAACGCGCCGTACAGCAGGCCAATCGCCACCGCGACCAGCAGCACGAGCACCGCGACCGTCCACGCGAGCGTTTTCAACAGCAACCGCACGGGCCGGCGCTTAGGCGGCGGCGCAGGAGGTTGCTGACCCGGCGGGTGATCGCCGGGCGGCTGCGCAGGGGGTTGAGCGGAAACGTCCGTGGTCATGCGTGGTTCATGTGAGTGCAGGTTTCCATCAGAAAGCGATGCCCAGCGTCAGATACGGCCGCACGCTCCTGTTGCGAATCCCGTAGGCGACATCCACGTTGACCGGCCCTACCGGACTGCGCCAGCGCGCGCCCACGCCGACACCAGGATAAAAGACTTTCTCGCCCCAGGTATCGGTGGCGGTGCCGACGTCGAAGAACACCGCCGCGCCCCAATCGTGACTGAACCAGTGCTGATACTCGGCCGCCGCAGTGACCAGATATTTGGTCGGCAGCACCGAGCCGTCGACATTATTACCAATGCTCTGATAGCTGTAGCCGCGGATCGAATTCGAGCCGCCCGCGCGGAACAGCAGCGAAGCCGGAACGCCGCTTGAACTGCCGCTCGTGAACACGCCGCCGAGTTCGGCGCGCAACAGCACGAGGTCTTCCTTGCCGATCGGCAGGTACTGCTGGCCGCGGGCATAGCCGCGTATGAACGTCTGATCGGTCAGCGCGCCTTTGACCGCAAAGCCCGCTTCCACGTGAATCAGGTTGCCCGAACGCGGGAACAGCGGGTCGTCGGTATCGCGGCGGGTCCACGACCACGACGGCACCAGCGCGCGGCTGGTGATCGGCGCAATCGCGTTCTGGTCGAGCCGGTCCCGATAGAAGAGGATCGAATAGTTGTAGTCGATGAATTGCGCCGTGCGGGCCCGTTGCACGCCGGCGCGGAGACTGTAGATGCGCGTGTCGGAAACGTCGGTATTGGTGTAGGACGCCAACACGCTATTGGTCCACGCACGCGGCCCGGGCGGCATCGCGAGCTGGATTTGCCCGTACTGTTGAACCTGGTCGATGCGGCCGGCGATCGTGAACGGCCAGGCTTTGCCGAAGGTGTCGAGATACGAATACGAGCCCTGGATCAGCGGCCCGTTGTCGGTCGAGTAGCCTATCCCGCCGCGTATATTGTTGTACGGATATTCCGACACCTTCACATGCAGCGGCGTCTCGACCGGTTTGGCCGGATCGCTATCCACATCGATGGCGACGCTCGCGTAATACGGCGTGTTCTGCAACTGCCGCTGCAACTCGGCGACGCGCTGCACATCGTAGACATCGCCGACCGAAATCGGATTCACGTTATCGACGATATGCTCCGGATAGCGCCGCGTGCCGGACACGTCGAGCTTGCCCATCGTGAAGGTCGGCCCGCTGTCATAGGTGACGGACAGCTTCGCGTCGTGCGTGCGCGGGTCGATACGCGCTTCGGAGCGGTAAATCTTCGCGCCCAGATAGCGGCGCGCCTGCAGCGCCTTAAGCGACGCGTTTTTCGCGTCGTCCCAATCGCCTTGCGAGAACGGATCGCCTTCGCGCAGCGAAAATGCGAAGCGCGCGGCATTTTCCTGCGCCGGATCTTCGGTCAGCACCGGGCCGCGAAACGACAGCGAAATCGACGAAATGACGGTTTGCGGCCCGGGGTCGACGCTCACCGTGACGCGCTTCTGGCCGTCGACGGTTCGCACGTCGGTGCGTACGACCGGCGTGAAATAGCCTTGCGTGGCGGTCAGATCGCGCACCTGCTGCGGGGTCGCGGTGATGAGGAACTCGAACTGGTCCTCACTGATGTCGGCGCGCTTTGCGAAGCGCGCGAGGTCCAGATGCGCTTCGAGCAGCTTGCGCAGCGAGCGCGGCGAAGCCTCGATATCGACCTTGTAGCTGGCGCTGGCACGCGCGGCATGCGCGTCGGCGGCAGCCAGCGTCAGCATGACGATGCCAAACGCCAGCCACGCGCGCAGCCAGCGCCGAACGGGCGTCATGCGCCCGCGCGGCGCACCGGCTGCATCGGCCGCATCGGCATTAGCGCGCCGCACACGCGGCGTTTCGATCGCACATCCCGCCAAACAGGACCTCCGGCCGTGGTTAGTGAATTCTTTCGCTCGGGCTCGCCATGACGGCCGAAGCTCGCTATTTGACCACATCGGCACGGCCACGCGATCTATTGGAAGGGCGCTCGCGCAATGGCCAGACGGCGCGCAAGCCACGCTGCGCGTGGCACCCGTCGTGGTGCACACGCCCCCAAGCCGGTGGCGCGCCCGCCTTTGACTCGCCGCCGCGCGGGTTCCGGGCGTTTTTTGCTCGCCTGCCGCCGTTTTTCGTCCACGCGCGGCGCTTGCGGTAAAATCGCGAAGTCAAAGCGGCAGCCTTGCGGGTTCCTGTCAGGGACCGGCAGAACAGCCGCCATTTCACCCATCACGGACGTCGAGCCATGTATCAATCGGACATCACCCAGTTCCTGAACCAGCTCAAGCAACAAAAACCGAATCTGGAAGCTGAACAGCGCCGTGGCCGGTCGCTGCTGTGGGACAAACAGCCGATCGACCTCGAAGAACGCGCCGCGCAGAAAGCCTCGCGCGTAGAGCAGACGCCTTACTCGTACTATCAAAACTTCTAAGCGCGTGAGTCACGCCGACGAGGCCCGCGGCGCAACGCCGGCTCCCGCCGACGCCGCGCTTGCCGCCCCCGCCACCGATTCCACGCCCGACACGGTCGACGGCATTGCGTTCGCACGCCTGTACGGCGAGCCGCTCTTCAAGCTGCCCACGGATCTGTACATTCCGCCGGACGCGCTCGAGGTGTTTCTCGAAACGTTCGAAGGCCCGCTGGATCTGTTGCTCTACCTGATCCGCAAGCAGAACTTCAACGTGCTCGACATCCCGATGGCGGACGTCACCGTGCAGTATCTCGGCTACGTCGACCAGTTGCGCCAGACCAATCTCGAACTCGCGTCCGAGTATCTGCTGATGGCGGCGATGCTGATCGAGATCAAGTCGCGCATGCTGCTGCCGGTGAAGAAAGCCGATAGCGGCGAAGAAGCCGAAGATCCGCGCGCGGAACTGGTGCGCCGCCTGCTCGAATATGAGCAGATGAAACTCGCCGCGCAGCGCATCGACCATTTGCCGCAGCTTGGCCGCGATTTCCTGCGCGCCGATGTCTATATCGAACAGAGCATCACGCCGCGCTTTCCTGATGTGAACAGCGAAGATCTGCGCGCCGCATGGGCCGACGTGATCAAGCGCGCCAAGCTGGTCCAGCATCACAAGATCTCGCGCGAAGAGCTGTCGGTGCGCGAGCACATGAGCACGATCTTGCGGCGCCTGCAAAACTCGCGTTTCATGGAGTTTTCCGACCTGTTCGACACCGGCAAAGGCGTGCCGGTCGTGGTCGTGAATTTCATCGCCATGCTTGAACTGTGCCGCGAATCGCTGATCGAAATCACCCAGGCCGAACCGTTCGCACCGATCTACGTGCGGCTTGCTTATTTGCCGGCCTGACGCCGCAAAGCGGGGCCGCCTTGCGCCACAGTGGCCGAAAACGCCTCGTTTCGGTGCGCCCCTGCAACAAATCCACTACAATCCGGCGCTCCGAACCTGTCATTACCAGTGAGGCCGCGGCACGCGTGAAAGCCTGAGTTTTGCGCCAACCGAGCCTCGCGCCGTGCGAGGAAACCCCGTCCGATCATGAAAGTCATCAGCTCGATCCATGAATTACGCGACCAGTTGCGCGGCCAGAATCGCACCGCCTTTGTGCCGACGATGGGCAATCTGCACGAGGGCCATCTGTCGCTGATGCGTCTTGCGCGCCAGCACGGCGATCCGGTGGTGGCGAGTATCTTCGTCAACCGGTTGCAGTTCGGCCCGAACGAGGATTTCGACAAATATCCGCGCACGCTCGAAGCCGACATCGAAAAGCTGCAGAAGGAAAACGTCTACGTGCTGTTCGCACCGACGGAAAAGGATCTGTATCCGGAGCCGCAGGAGTACCGCGTGCATCCGCCGCACGATCTGGGCGACATTCTCGAAGGCGAATTCCGGCCTGGCTTCTTCCAGGGCGTCTGCACGGTGGTGATGAAGCTGATGTCGTGCGTGCAGCCGCGCGTCGCGGTGTTCGGCAAAAAGGATTACCAGCAGCTGATGATCGTGCGCAGCATGTGCCATCAGTTCGCGCTGCCGACCGACATCATCGCCGCGGAAACGGTGCGTGACGCCGACGGCCTCGCGCTCAGCTCGCGCAACCGCTTTCTGCAAACGGCCGAACGCGCCGAAGCGCCGACGCTGGCCGCCGAGCTCAATCGCGTGCGCGATGCGGTGCTCGCCGGTGATCGCGATTTCGCGAAACTCGAACAGGCGGCGATGGCGGCTCTCGCCGCGCGCGGCTGGCAGCCCGATTATGTCGCGGTGCGCAAGCGCTCGAACCTGCTGCCACCGGGCGCGCAGGACACGGACGCGCAACTGGTAGTGCTGGCCGCCGCCAAGCTCGGCGCCACTCGCCTCATCGACAACCTCGAAATCTGAATCTGACGCCGTTTGGTCCGCGCGAAGGCGCACAGCGCGCGCGCAAGAAGCTACAAGGGATTGATCATGCAACGCAACATGCTGAAGTCGAAGATCCATCGCGTCGCGGTCACGCACTGCGAACTGCACTACGAAGGCTCGTGCGCGATCGACGAAGACTTGCTCGAAGCTGCGAATATCGTCGAAAACGAACGGATCGACATCTGGAACATCAACAACGGCGAGCGTTTCTCGACCTACGCGATCAAGGGCGAACGCGGCAGCGGCATGATTTCGCTGAACGGTTCGGCGGCGCGGCGCGCGCAGCTGGGCGATCTGGTGATCATCGCGGCATTCGCGGTGGTCGATGAAGCGGAATTGAAAGCAGGCTGGAAGCCGGATCTGGTGTTCGTCGACGACAACAACAAGATCAAGGGCAGCCGCGACCACGTGCCGACCCAGAACTGGACGTAAGTCTCGCGTCCATCGCACGATTCCATGCAGCGGGCGGGCGTGCCGCATGCCGGCGCGCGTCAGCCCTTCTTGGTGGCCCCGTTCGTCCATTCGACGATCGGCTGCCATTGCTCCAGATCCTTCTCCACGCGGCTTTTCGCAACATCCCACAAAGTCAGGCCGTGCGCGGCCAGTTGCACGTAATTCTGCGTATCGCGTAGAAAGCCCAGCACCGGCAGCTTCAACCCTTCGACAAAACGATGCAGTTGCTCCGCTGAGCGTGTGCGCGCATCAACCCGCATTCCGACCACGCCGATCTCAATCGCGCCCCTCCGGACCGCTTTTTCCTTCGCCAGGCGCTCGAGAAAGTCCTGGGTGGCGAGAATATCGAACATTGACGGCTGCAACGGCACGATCACCTTGTCGGCCAGATCCAGCGCGATATTCAGACGATTGCCATGCAAGCCGGCCGGCGTGTCGATCACTGCGTGCTCGAGTCCCTTTGGAGGCCGCGCGGGGGCATCCTGGTTCACCTCCCAGGTTTCGATAGGCGGTAGCGTGGCGGGCCGCAGCGACAGCCACGCATTCGAGGACTGCTGCCTGTCCAGGTCCGCCAGCGCGACCCATTCGCCGGCCGCCGCGAAATAGCCCGCCAGATTGGTCGACAGCGTGCTTTTGCCCACGCCGCCCTTCGGATTCGCCACCACGATCACCGTCATGAATTCTCCCGGAAAGAAGGCTGGCGCTGCCAGCCGGTTTACCGCGTTTTTTGCTCTGAATTGGCCTGGCGTGTGTCCTGATCCGCACCGAATTCAGGTCCACCTGCTGATCTAGCCGTTGATAATATCGACAAATGCATCCAGGCCGAAGCCCCCGCACGGCTAATTGACGGCCCGCGGCAGCCGATTTTTCCACCGAGGACTCGAATCTCATGAGCAAACTACGCCCGGAATACACCATCGACCGCCTGCATGAGCGCCAGCGGGGCAAGCTGCCGGACTTGCTGGGCGTGCATGTCCTCGAACTGGATCAAGGGAGTTTGATCGCCGAATTGACCGTGCGCAGCGAATTGCTCGCGCCGAACGGCTTTTTGCACGCGGCCACGGTGATCGGCCTCGCCGACACCGCTTGCGGCTACGCGTGCCTCGCGCACTTGCCGGAAACGGCGCGCAATTTCACGACCATCGAGTTGAAAAGCAATTTTCTCGGCACCGCCACCGAAGGCACGATCCGCGCGGTCGCGAGAGGCGTGCATCTGGGGCGCAGCACGCAAGTGTGGGACGCCACCGTCACCGATCCGGGCGGCAGGACGATGGCGCTGTTTCGCTGCACGCAGATGGTGTTGTATTGACTGAACGACGCGACGCGACGCGACGCGGCGCAGCGCAGCGCCGCAGCGCCATAAAAAAAGCACGCGGCCTTACGGCGCGTGCTTTTTTACTAACTATTCCGCCGGCGGATGGCCGGAGTGGCCTGGCGGCCGCCTGCGCAGCCGCCCAGAGTATCAAGCGGTCACGGCGAGCGGCGCCTTCGCCCCGCTCAAAGCCAGCGCGCCGCCACCGAGCAGCGACTGCACGGCCAGCGTCACCGCCCAGAAGGCCGGATATTCCCAGCCGCCGTTCGGCGACGCGAAACCCCAGCCGTTATGCAGATGCGCCGACATTGCGCCGAGCATGAACGGCAGCAGCACCAGCGCGACCCAGCGGACCTGCACGCCCAGCAGCAGCGCGATACCGCCGATCAGTTCGACGAACGCCGTCAGGTAGCCGAGCCAACCCGGCAGGCCGAGCGATACAAAGAACTGCGCTGTGCCGGGCAGCGTGAAAACGAAAATCTTCTGCAGGCTGTGCGCGAGATATAGGACACCCAGCGCGAGGCGAAGCAGTAAAGCGGCCAGATCGGCGGAGCGGTTCGAGGTCATGTCAGGTCCTTTGGAGAGAGGCGGCGCATGTCCGCCGTCGATGTAAAAGACTTTATTCGAACCCCTGCGGGTGAAAAATCATCTACGCCGCTTTGATTATTTCCTATCAAGAGTTAATCTGCGCCGGCGAGTTAACACAGATCAGCCAATCGCGGCAAAAAGTTTCGGCAGATCGAGGTGCGCCGCCAGCGTATCGGCCAGCCGGTCGAGCGAAGCTTCGCGCAGCGCCGGGTAATCGATTGTCCCGGCGTCGCTCAGCCCCGCCCACGCCAGTAGCGCGGCACAAGCGGCCGGCGTGTCGAACAGGCCGTGCACGTAGGTGGCGAGGATTTGCCCATCGGTGGAGATTGCGCCATCGGGATGCGCGTCTTGCGCCTCGCCCAATTGCAGCGCGGGCGAAGCCAGCGCCGGGCCTTGCGTCGCGCCCATATGGATTTCGTAGCCGGCCACCTCGGGCGCGCCCGGCAAGGCGAGGCGCCCGGTCACGTTCTTCAGCGTTTTCTCGCGCGTCAGCACGGTCGAGTAATCGAGCCAGCCGAGGCCCGCGATCGTGCCCGGCGCGCCTTCCACACCGTGCGGATCGGCCACTTCGCGCCCGAGCATCTGCATACCGCCGCAAATGCCGATCACACGTCCGCCGTACCGCAGATGCCGTTGCAGCACCGCGTCCCAGCCTTGTGCGTGCAGAAACGCCAGATCGCCCGGCACGTTCTTCGAGCCCGGCAGGATGATCAGATCCGCTGGCGGCAGCGGCGTGCCGCTTCGCACGTAATGAAAATCGACTTGCGGATGGGCGCGCAGCGCGTCGAAGTCGGTGTGATTGCTGATGTGCGGCAGCACCGGCACGACCACGCGCAACATGCGCCCGGCGTCACCGCTGTGCGCTGCACGCAGTTCGGGCGGCAGCATGTCTTCCGCGTCAAGCGTCAGGCCGTGCAGGTACGGCACAACGCCGAGCACCGGCTTGCCGGTCTTCGCCTCGAGCCAGTCCAGGCCGGGCTTCAGCAAGCTGACGTCGCCGCGAAAACGGTTGATGATGAAGCCGCGCACACGCGCCTGCTCGCTTGCCGACAAACACGCGAGCGTGCCGGTCAGATGCGCGAACACGCCGCCTCGATCGATATCGGCCACCAGCACGACCGGGCAATCGACCGCTTCGGCGAACCCCATGTTGGCGATATCGCGCTCGCGCAAATTGATTTCAGCGGGACTGCCCGCGCCTTCGACGAAAATCGTCTCGTACGTCGCTTGCAAGCGCGCATACGATTCCAGCACCGCCTCGAACGCGACCGGCTTGTAGTCGTGATACGCGCGTGCATCGAGATTCATGCGCGCCTTGCCGTGGATGATCACCTGCGCGCCGCGGTCGCTGGTCGGCTTGAGCAGCACCGGATTGAGGTCGGTGTGCGCGGCAATACCCGCGGCGACCGCCTGCAAGGCTTGCGCGCGGCCGATCTCGCCGCCGTCGATCGTCACCGCGCTGTTGAGCGCCATGTTCTGCGGCTTGAACGGCGCGACCCGCACGCCGGCGCGCCGCGCGAGCCGGCATAAGCCGGCGACCAGCGTGCTCTTGCCCGCATCGGACGTGGTGCCCTGAATCATCAGCGTGCCGCGCGGCACGGGTGCATCGTCATGCACGATCGAAGTGGTGGTCACGGGAAATTGGGCTCAACGATGGGAAGGCCATGAAGCGGCAATCAAACGACAATGAAGCAGCAATGAAGCGATTCGAACGCGGCATTATCCCATCGCGCCGGGAGCGGGTGCGCGCCGGTACAATCACGCGATGATTTCCCGCGACCTCATCTTCGTTCTCGGCGGCGCCCGTTCGGGCAAGAGCATGCATGCCGAACAGCTTGCGAACGACAGCGCACGCCCCGTCACGTACATCGCCACCGCGCGCGTGGCCGGCGACGCCGAGTTCGGCGCGCGCATCGCGCATCATCGCGAGCGGCGTCCGGCGCACTGGCAGTTGCTGGAAGCGCCGATCGATCTCGCCGGCGCTGTGACGCAAATCGACGCGCCTGAGCACTGCATCCTGATCGACTGCCTGACGCTGTGGCTCGCCAACTTATTGTGTCCGCCTGAAGGCGACGGCTTACCCATCGATCGCTATCACGCGCATGTCGCCGCGTTCGAGGCCGCGCTACTGAATGCCAAAGGCAAGATCATCGTGGTCAGCAATGAAATCGGCCTGGGCGTGGTGCCGCTCGGTGCGGCCACGCGTCTCTACGTCGACGAACTCGGGCGGCTCAATCAACGCATCGCCGCATTGAGCACGCAGGTCACGATGCTGGTCGCGGGCTTGCCGCTCGCGCTGAAAACGGCAGGCCGCGCGTGATGCTGTCGCTCCCCATGATCGTCACGCTGGCGACCGCCGGCGTCGCCGTCGACCGCTGGTTCGGCGAGCCGCGCCTCGCGCATCCGCTGGTCGGCTTCGGCAAACTCGCGATCCGCCTCGAAGCGCGCTACAACACAGGCCGGCGCTTGCGGCTCAAGGGCCTGCTCGCGTGGTCGCTGGCGGTCGTGCCGCCGGTGTCGATCGCCTGGTGGCTGGTCAGCGTGCTGCCGTTTTTCGCGGCCTGCGCCGTGCACGTCGCGTTGCTGTGGTTCGCGCTCGGCGCGCGCAGTCTGCACGATCACATCGCGCCGATCGCGCAGGCTTTGGCGCAACGCGATCTCGCGCAAGCGCGCTTGCTGACCGCGCGCATCGTGTCGCGCGAAATCGCGCATGCGGATGAAGCCGCGCTGTCGCGTGCCGCGGTCGAATCGGCGCTGGAAAACGGCAACGATGCGATCTTCGGCGCGCTGTTCTGGTTCGCGATCGCGGGCGGTCCGGGCGCGCTCGGTTTTCGTCTGGCCAACACCCTCGACGCGATGTGGGGCTATCGCACACCGCGTTATTTGCGCTTCGGCTGGGCCGCTGCGCGCCTTGACGACGTGCTCAACTGGATTCCCGCACGCCTCACCGCGGCGAGCTACGCGCTGCTCGGCGACACGCACACTGCATGGCGTTGCTGGCGCGAGCAGGCGCCGCGCTGGGACAGCCCGAACGCCGGACCGGTGATGGCCTCCGGCGCGGGCAGTCTGAACGTGTTGATCGGCGGCCCGGCGGTTTATCACGGCGCGCTCGAACATCGGCCGACGCTCGGCGCCGGACAGCCCGCGAACGCCGGTCATGTGACGGCGGCGTTGATGCTGGTCGAGCGCGCGGTCATTCTCTGGTTGGCGGTGCTGATCGTGCTGGCTTTGCTGAGCGTGCCTTTTCATGGTTGATCACACAAATGAGCACATGAATGAGCGCATAGCCGATCTCATGGTCGATTCCAGCGCGGTGGTCCACGGCGGCAATCTGCACGAAGCTGCCGCGCGCTACGGCATGCCGTACGCGCAGTGGCTCGATCTGTCGACCGGCATCAATCCGCACGGCTATCCGGTGCCGCCCGCTCCCGCCGACGCATGGCGCCGCCTGCCCGACGAAGGCGACGGCTTCGCCGCCTGCGCCGCGCATTACTACGGCGCGCCCGATGCCGCGCATGTGCTGCCCGTCGCCGGGAGCCAGGCGGCGATTCGAGCGCTGCCGTCGTTGCTGCCGCGCGCGACGGTCGGCATTGCACCGCTCACGTACAGCGAATATGCGCCCGCATTCCAGCGTGCCGGACATCAGGTTTTGCCGCTGGATGTGTCGTGCGAGACCTTGCCCGATACGCTCACTCACGTGGTTATCGTCAATCCGAACAATCCGACTGCCGAGCACCTAAGCGCCCGCAAGCTGCTGCAATGGCATGCGCAATTGAGCGCGCGCGGCGGCACGCTGCTAGTCGACGAGGCCTTTGCCGATACGATGCCTTCGGCGTCGCTCGCGGCATGCACCGATCGCAACGGCTTGATCGTCTTGCGCTCGCCGGGGAAATTCTTCGGCCTGGCCGGCGTGCGCGCGGGCTTCGTACTCGGCGTGCCGGCGTTGCTCGAAGCGTTGCATCGTGCGCTCGGCGCGTGGACTGTCAGCGGCCCGGCTCGTCATGCAGTCAAAGCCGCATTCGAAGACGAAGCGTGGCAACGGCAAATGCGTGCCCGGCTTGCTGCCGACAGCGCGCGTCTCGTGAACCTGTTGGATACGCAAGGTCTTGCCACGCGCAGCACGCCACTTTTTGCGTGGTGCGCCGATGCGCGCGCCGCCGCGTTACATGACGAGTTGGCACAACGCGGCGTGTGGACGCGGTTATTCACGGCGAATGGCAGCGTGCGCTTCGGCCTGCCCGCGAACGAGGCTGAATGGGCGCGCCTCGACGAAAGTTTGCGCGACGGCATGCGCGTTATAGACGGCGTCAGCGCCCAATGACTCGACTCGCCCGCTTCGCCATCGCCACCGTGCTCTTCGCTACCGCTTTGCACGCGCACGCCGCGATCAACGTCACCGACGACACCGGCGCGACCGTCACCCTGCCCGCCCCCGCGCAACGCGTGATCAGCCTTGCGCCGCACGTCACCGAACTGCTCTATGCCGCGGGCGGCGGTGCGAAACTGGTCGGCGCCGTGTCCTATAGCGACTATCCGCCTGAAGCGAAACAACTGCCGCGTGTCGGCGACAACAAGGCGCTCGACCTCGAACGCATTGTCGCTTTGAAACCCGACCTGATCGTCGTGTGGCGTCATGGCAATGCGAAGCGTCAACTCGATCGTCTGCGCGAGATGCATGTGCCGTTGTTCTTCAGCGAGCCGCGTCGTCTCGACGACGTCGCCGTGTCGCTAACCCGACTCGGACAGCTGCTCGGCACCTCGCCCGCCGCCGATGCCGCGGCGGCCGCGTTCCGTCGGGACATCGCGCAATTGCGCACGCGGTATGCGAGCCGGCCGCCTGTCAGCGTGTTCTTCCAGGTATGGGATCGACCGTTGATGACGCTCAACGGCGAGCACATGATCAGCGACGTCATTGCGCTGTGCGGCGGCAGCAACGTGTTTGCGAAACTGGCACCGCTGGTGCCGACGGTGTCGACCGAAGCTGTACTCGCCGCCGATCCGGAAGCGATCGTCACTGCCGCGCCCGGCGCGACCAAACCCGACACGACCTTGCCGCAACTCGACAGCTGGCGAGCATGGCCGGGCTTGAAAGCCGTGGAGAGCAACAATCTGTTCGCCATCGACGGCGATCTGATCAACCGCCCGGCGCCGCGCATCGCGCAAGGAGCGAAACAGCTATGTGAAGACCTGGACGTGGCGCGTTCGCGAAGGAAGAGCGGCGCGCAATGAGGGCGCGCGATGACGTCAATGAAGCAGCGGCGAGCCGTCAGCGTGTGGCGGTATCCGGGCGCTTGAACGGCCAGCGCTCGAACTCGGAAAGCCGCAACCGGTAACGCGCGACGTTACCCAGATAAAGATGGTCCAGATCCGACTGGATCGCGTCGACGAAAGAAGACAAATCGCCCGCGGTGACGAGATTCTGCGCAAGCGTTTCGATCTCGCCGCGCGTGCCGGCCAAGCCGCCGCGAATCACCTCCTGCACCACCTGTATCAACGCATTGCGATACTTGAGCCGGAATGCGTCCGGCTCGCCGATCGATTGTCGAATCGCCAGATAGCGTCGACACGAACGCTCGTAGGCCCAGATGAAAACATCGCGCAGCAGCTCGACGCGATTGGTTTCGTACACGCCGAGCGTACCTTCGATATAAGCCTTCTCGGGTACGTCGACAAACGACAGCGGACAGAGATTCTGCCGGATCAGCGGGATGTTCGCGGTCAGACGCGAGACCCGTTTGTTGACGTCTTCGAATGGCTGCAGGTACGGCAGGTGCACCATGCCGAAGAAAGCCTGCTCGAATGGATCGTCGATTTGCGCCGCCTTGTTCAGCAGCGCCTCGAAGCATTCCGCGATCTGCTGCGGCACGGCAAGCGGAAAAAACACGGTGCCGCTGATCTCCACTTCGCGCGCGCGCAAACGGCCGCTGGCGAACGGGTCCGACATCAGGTTATCGGAGAGAATCGCGTGGAGGTTCAGCACGGTGAAACGGTTGAAGCCAACCTCGTCGGCGCTCTCGACAATCATCTCGATCGCGGCCTTGTGGTTGAGGATCATCTGCGTTTCCTGGGCGTCCTTGCCTTCCGCGATTTGCCCTTGCTCGATCAGGCGCACGGTATCCAGCCGCGTATAAGTGTTGCCCTCGAGCCGCGACGATGCCCACGACAAATCGATCAGAAGCCTGCTCATGATGTCGCGCGCGTAGGTGCCGGCCGGCCGCGCGTCCGCCGACGTGCGGCCCCACTCATGCAGGCGTTCGCGCTGCGCCTGGGATAGGTAAGCGTCCTGATTGGGACGGTAGCGTTCGAGAAATGCGCGGTTGTAGCCGACCGGCCGGCGCTCGTGCAGCGGCTTGTTCACCTCCGCGCGAACTTCCAGGCCTGCGGTCGACACAGGCACGTAGGCTTCGCCTGCGGTGCTGGCGCTTGTGAGAGCCTGGGAAGGAGAAACGGCCTCGCTTGAAGCGGAAATCCGCTTATAAGCGACCGCTCTGCCGCCGCCTTCCGAGGTAATCCGGCCGGCTTCCAGCAACGCATCAAGACGGCGTTGCAACGTGCGGCGCGGCATCGGATGCCGGCGTGCGGCAAGTGCCGCGGCAAGCGCGCGGGCGCCCTGCCCCTCAACGCTTGCGGCGATGAGTTGCTCGATCAGATCCAGTTCCTGTTTGATGCCGTTGCTGTTCATATGCGCCGCCGGGAAGTCGATGTGGCGCGATTACCCCTATTCACGCCACTTTTCTCATTGAATTGTGGCACAAATCGGATTATTCGCGCCACTTTCAAGTAAAAAGTGGCTCGAATAGGGTCTTTCTCGACAAATCTTCAGGAAAAGTGGCGCGAATAGAAATCCAATCGACTGGCGTCCGGCCGCCGGGGGGAAGCGGCAAGCCGCCCACGCAAAGCACTCAAGCATTCCACCTCACCAACGACCATTGCTGCGCATCATCGTCCCTATGTAGCCAGACGATTCCAGGCATCTCCAGCGACCACCGCAGACAGTTCTCCACCGGCACGTCCAGCACCAGCGATGCGATCACGCGAATCACGCCGGCATGCGTGACGACATACGCCGGCGTCAACTCGCGCGTCTGCGCGAATGCCTCGAACCACGCGCGCACCCGCGAGACGAATTGCGCGACGCTTTCGCCGCCATGCGCGCGCGCGTGTTCGAAGTTCGCCGCCCACTCGTCCAGCAACGCACGATCGATCGCGTCCCAGCGCTGCTGCTCCCAGGCACCGAAGTTCATTTCTTTCAGACGGTCGTCGTGACTGAGCGCGCAGCCGAACTCGTTCGCCATCACCTCGGCCAAGGTCGCGCAACGCGTCAACGGACTCGACATCAAGACGCGCGGTGGCGGCACCTGCAAAGTCGCGAGTTTCAAGGCAAGCGCGCTGGCGCAAACCTCTACATCCCCGGCAAGCGCTACGTCGCTTTGGCCATAACACACGCCCGCATCGAGCGCGACAGCGGGATGACGGATCAGGACGATATCCATGCGAGCCCCACGAGGTAGATGCTCAATTCAAAAATCTGTTGAGCGAAGCCCAGGCAGTCGCCGGTGTACCCGCCGATGCGTCTGACGAAATAACGGCCCATCGCAAAACGCAGCATCGCCAGGACGGCGAGTGTCACGCAGGCAAACCGCCAGTCGGGCCAGTCAGGCCAGAACAGCCACGGCAAACCGAACGCCGCGGCACAGCTCAACGCGGTCGCGCTCAAGCGTTGCGCGACCGGTTTGGCCTTGCCTTCGGCACGCACATAGTCGAGTGTGGCGAGATAGCTGATCGCGCAGACGCGGCTGGCCGCATGAGCCGCAATCATCAGACTTGCCGCGCGCATCGGCGGCATGGCGGCGAGCGTTTGCCACTTCAACGCAAGCGCGATCACGAGCGCGATAGCCCCGAATGCGCCAATCCGCGAATCGCGCATGATGCGCAACACATCGTCGCGCGCATAGGCGCCACCGAACGCATCGACGCAATCGGCCAGACCGTCTTCGTGAAACGCGCCGGTGACGACGAGCGACGCAGCCATCGACAGCAGCACCGCCACGCCCGCCGGAAAGACCCGCAACGCCGCGAGATAGACCAGCGCGCTCGAGCCGCCGATCAACACGCCGACAAGCGGAAAATAGCGCGCCGCCGCGTTCAGATAGTGCGGCTCATAGCCGACCCAACGCGGCACCGGCACGCGCGTGAAATAGCCGAGCGCCGTGAAGAAGTAGCGCAGTTCCGCGAGCGGATTCATGAGCGGAGCGGGCCTGCGAGTTTGCGAGGCCACTGATCGCGAGGCTGCTTATGCATCGCGATCGGCGACGCCGGCCGATTCGAAACTCGCCATCTCGCCGACGAACGCGGCCGCCGCGCGCAGCAACGGCACCGCGAGCGCCGCACCGGTGCCTTCGCCGAGACGCATATCGAGCGACAACAACGGCAGCGCGCCGAAATGGTCGAGCATGCGCCGATGCCCCGCTTCGTTCGACGCATGCGCGAACACGCAATACTCGCGCACGTTGGGCTCGAGCGCGTCGGCGACCAGCAACGCCGCGGTCGCGATGAAGCCGTCGACCAGGATCGTCATACGCGCTTCGGCGGCGGCGAGATACGCGCCTGCCATCATCGCGATTTCGAAGCCGCCGAAGGTGGCGAGCACGTCGAGCGGATCCGTGGATACGGCGTGACGCGCGAGCGCCGACGCGAGCACGTTGCGCTTTTTCGCGAGCCCCGCGTTGTCGAGACCCGTGCCGCGGCCGACGCATTCGTCGATCGGCACACCGCACAGTCGGCTCATCAAACACGCGGCCGACGACGTATTCGCAATCCCCATCTCGCCGAAGCCGATGACGTTGCTGCCGAGCGCTGCGTGATGCCGCACGCGAGCAGCGCCCGCCTGCATCGCTGCCAGCGCTTCGTCGCGCGTCATCGCGGGTTCGTGCGCGAAGTTGCGGGTGCCGGCCGCGACCGGAATGTCGGTCAGACCTTCAGTAGACGGCAACGGTGTCGCGATCCCCGCATTGACCACTTCGAGTTCGGTACCGGCAACGCGGCTCAATGCATTGATCGCCGCGCCGCCCGCGAGGAAGTTGGCGACCATCTGCGCGGTCACGGCTTGCGGATAGGGACTCACGCCTTCATCAGCAATGCCGTGATCGCCGGCAAACACGATCATCGCCGGACGGTCGACCGTGGGACGCGTGGTGCGCTGGATCAAACCCATTTGACGCGCCAACGCCTCGAGCCGGCCGAGGCTGCCGGGCGGCTTGGTCTTGGTATCGATGATGTGTTGCAGTTCGTCGCGCAACGTTTGATCGAGCGGTTCGACCTCGGGCAATCGCAGCAAACCTGGCAAGGAAGTCATAGACGTTTTTCGGGTTTTTCGGAAGAGAGGATGTTTTTTGTGAAGCACTTATAAAGCGCTGATGAAGCGTTTAGCTTGCCCGAGTGTCATCACCGCCGGGCGATTCGTGACGCGAGCGCGACGCCGGAATCAACGCCTCATGCTCGCCGTCGCGAATCAAAATCAACGGATAGCCGAATGCACGGCTTGTCAGCTCGGGCGTCAGCACATCGTGCACCGGCCCGGCATAGGCACCGCCGTCGCCGTCGAGCAGCAGCGCATGCGTCGCGAAGCGGCGCCCGAGATTCAGATCGTGACACGAAAACATCACTGTACGCCGAGGCTCGCGCGCCCAGGCGGTCAACGCGTCGAGGCAATCGATCTGATGATGCAGATCGAGATGCGACAGCGGTTCGTCGAGCAGCAACAACGGTGCTTGCTGGCACAACACCGCGGCCAGCGCGACGCGTTGCCGTTCGCCGCCCGAGAGCGACAGCACGTCGCGCGCGGCGAATTCGGCAAGGCCTAGCGTATCCAGCGCGGCATGCGCGGCAGCGCGATCGGCCTCACGCTCCCAGCCCCAGCCGGTCAGATGCGGAAAGCGGTTGAGCGTTACGATATCGAGCACGCTCGCACTGAACGCGTCGTGCGCGCTTTGCGGCATCAAGGCGCGACGCTGCGCGAGCGGCAGCGGCTGCCAGTCGGAAAGACGCATGCCATCGAGTTCGACGTGCCCGGTTGACGGATGCGAGAGGCCGGCGAGCGTCGAGATCAGCGTCGTCTTGCCCGCACCGTTCGGGCCGGCGATGCACCAGATCTCGCCTTCGTAGAACGTATGCGTGAACGCATCGAGCAGCGTTCGCGAGCCGGCGCGCAACGTGACACGTTGCGCGCTGAGCGCGGCATGGGCGGGGTTGGGTGCTTGCATCATCGGCGCCTGCGCAACAGCATCCACAAAAACACCGGCACGCCGACGATCGAGGTAATCACGCCGACCGGCAATTGCGCCGGCGCGATCACGGTGCGCGCGATCAGATCGGCGCCCATCACCGCGACACCGCCACCGAGCGCGGCCGCCGGCAGCAGCATGCGCTGATCGTTGCCGAACGCGAGCCGCAGCGTATGCGGCACCACCAAGCCGACAAAGCCGATGGTGCCGGCCGTCGTCACCGCCGCGGCCGCCGCCAGCGACGCCACCAGATACACGCGCATGCGCAGCGGCATCACCGCGACGCCGAGCGCCTGAGCAGCGGCATCGCCACGCAGCAGCACATTGAGCCGCGGCGCCGCGGGCACGATTGCGATCAGCACGACGAGCAGCGCCGCGAGCGCGGTCCACGGCATCGCGCCGCCGTTGAGGTCGCCGGTCAGCCAGAACAGCATGCCGCGCAGGCGATTGTCGGGCGCAACGTTGAGCAGCAGCGTGATGACGGCGCCCCAACCGGCCGCGATCACCGCGCCGGTCAACAGCAGACGCGGCGATGTATCCTGCGGCTCGCCGCGCCACAACTCGCGGCGCGCCAGGCCGAGCACCAGCAGGATCGACACGAACGCCCCCGCGAACGCGCTTGCATCGACGATCCACCACGCGCAACCGGCGATCATCGCGACGAGGGCAAAAGTCGCCGCGCCGCCCGACACGCCTAACACGTAGGGCTCGGCCAACGGATTGCGCAGCAGCACCTGCAACAACGCGCCGGCTAACGCGAGCAACGCGCCGCACGCGAAGCCGGCCACCGCGCGCGGCAAACGCAGCGTGCGCACGATCTCGCCTGCAAGATCGGCCGACTCGACATGCGACGGCATGAGCGCCGCCAGCACACGCGCGGGCGCGAGCGGCACGCTGCCGAGCGCGAGCGACGCGATCAGCACCGCCAGCGCGAGCACGGCAAGCGCGAGCCAGATCGCGGCCGCGCGCTTCGCGCTCATGACGGGCATCGCCGTCGTGATCATCGGACCCGGGCTGCGGTTCATTCGCGCAATCTCAGGCAAGCGCGCTCGTCACTGCTGCTGCCAACCGACCGTGAGATATGCACCGCGCCGCGGCGAATTATACGAGTAGGCCGTTTCATAGTCCTTGTCCAACAGGTTCTGGATTTGCGCGGCCACGTACCACGCCTTCGTGATGTTGTAGCGCGCCGACAGATTCACCACACCGTAGCCACCCAACTTGCCGCTGCTATCGTCGCGCGGGCCGCTGACGATCCACTCGCCGCCGACACGCCACCCCGCCATGCTGCGATTCACCGCCAGCGACGCGAAACGCCGCGCACGCCGTACGAGGTCGACATCGTTGTCGAGATCGACGGGATTTTGCAGCGTCACCGACGCACGCACATCCGTCTTGCCGAGATGACCGCTCCACGATCCCTCGAGTCCCTGCACTTTCGCATGGCCGACGTTCTCCGCCAGATAGATGCCCGGCGTGACCTGCCGGTAGTCGATCAGATTCGAATAGCGTGTCTGGAACGCGCTCAGGCGCATCACGCCGAGCGCAGTCGACGCGTACTGCAGCGCGGCTTCGATCGAATGACTGCGCTCAGGTTGAATCGACGGATTGCCGCTGATCGGATAGTACAGATCGTCGAAACTCGGCGCGCGAAACGCATCCGAATAGCTTGCGCTCACCTTCCAATGCCCGGTGATGTCGAAGCCGTAGCCGAGATAGTAACTGTTCGCCCCGCCGAAATCGGAATACTGGTCGCGCCGCACGTTGGCCTGAATCTGGCTGCGCCCGAAGCGCCCCGTATAGCCGGCGAAGCCCGAATTCACATGCCGGCCGGGGGCCGCGAACGTATCCGAGTCGAGGCTCTGATCGAGATGCTCATAGCCGACTTGCAGTTTCTGCTGCGCGGCGAGCGCGAAATCGTTCTGCCACGTGTACTGGCGATTGTCGGTATCGAAGCGGCCGTTGTACACGCCGTTGGTGTTCGACACGCTGCGGTCGTCGCCTTCGGCGACGATAAAGTGGCTGGTCCACCAGTCGGTCACCTTGCCGTTCGCGAACACCGACATTTGCCGCACTTTGCTATACAGGTTGTTCAGATCGGTTGGCACGCCGTACGCGTTGTCGTAGCTATTGTTGCCGTTCGACTGGAAATACGTGACGCCTGCGTCCCACCTGTCATTGAACCTGTGACGCAACGAGGCAGAGATGCTCTCGTTCAGATAGCCGTTCGCATTCGGATTTGCGTTGGGCGCCTCAGCCGGATTGAGCGACGAGAAGCCGTCGTCCTTCGAGCGCGCGAGCGAGAGGCTGAAGGTGGTCTTGCCGTCTTTATCCAATGCGCCGTTCAGACCGGCCTGTTGCGTCTGCGTGTGATAGCTGCCGTAGCCCACCGAAAAATTGAAGCGCGGCGGATGATCGCCCCCGTCTTTCGTGAACACCTGCACGACGCCGCCGATCGCACCCGAGCCGTATAACGCGGACACGTTGCCGTTCACCACTTCGACGTGATCGACCTGATCGAGCGGGATCTGCGCGAGTTGCGGCGCACCGAGGCTCACCGAGTCGACCCGCACGCCGTCGATCAGCACCAGCGATTGAGTCGACGATGCACCGCGCAGGAACAGGCTCGCGGTCGAACCAGGGCCGCCCGTGCGCGAGATTTGTGCACCGGGCGCAAGTTGCAGCAGGCCGGGCAAATCGGTCGCGGTCGTGTCGGCGATATCCTGCTGATCGAATAGCGTGGTCTGCGGGATCGTATCGGCGAGCGGCTGCGGCCCGCGCTCGGCGGTGACCACAACGGGCGACAACATCGTGAGAGAAGAACTCGCCGTGCCGGTATCCGACGAACTCACTGAAGAAGAAACTGACGAAGCAGCAGAAGAAGACGCAGCCTCAGCGTGCGCGACGAGCGGCAGGCCCGCAAAGGCGAGCATCGCCGCGCGAGCGATGGGGGACAGCATGGGACGATATTCCTGTGGATAGCGTGCGCGGCCCGCTTCCCCGCAGGCCGATGCGTAACGAGGCGCCCGCGCTTTTTACGAATTTGCGCGGGACGCACCTCTCTCTCTGGCCGGTATCCGGGCTGGCGACACAATCGATCCCACCTTCCCACGCGTGACGCGCAGTGGCACACTCGCATGTCTAGCTTCGAACACACTATCAGGATCGACCTGCATGACGCCATGCGGTCGCTTACCGTTGCGGGGGCAGCGCAGGCTGGCGCGTTCAGGCGAACGTCGCGCCCTGCTTCCCGTTTAACTGCGCGCACTATCGAAAAGCACGCGCGGGCACCAAAGTGCGGCCAGTTTAGGAGCGCCCCCGGGGTCCGTCAAGAATGGTTAATCCGTGCTCGATCGGTTCGGTCAAGTGCAGATTATTGTCCGATGCAGGCGTCGTTTTTCGTCATATGGTCGATAAAAGGCTGCACAAAGCGAGGTTGTTACGTCTCGAAACGAGACAATTGTCGGAACCTGCGACATTCCGCGCTAAAATGCGAGGTCTTTAGAGGACGCAGCACATGCTCACCGAACTCGAAACACTTTCACAAAATATCGGCAAGCTGATTGCGATCAGCCAGCGCCACCATGAAGCGCGACTCGCGCTCGAAGCGCAGCTCGCCCAAACGCGCGCCGAAGCGGAAGCCACGCGTACCGAACTCGCGTTGCTGCGCGAGGAACGCGATGCGCTGCAAGCGGAACGCGACGCGCTGTCGGCGAAGATCGACGACGCACAGGTACGCCTGAATGCGATTCTCGAAAAACTGCCGCGAGCACGCGCGCAGACCGAGCCTGATAATCAGCTCGACCTGCTCGAACCCGAACAGCACGAGGTCGAAGCGGACAGCGCCGCCATCCGCCACGGAGAAAATGCATGACCACCAAGCAGATCGAAGTATCGATTCTCGGCGTGCCGTATCGTCTCGCCTGCTCGCCGGAAACCGAAGCAGCGCTGCTCGAGGCGGTGGCGCGCGTGGATGCCGAAATGTCGAAGATCCGCAATAACAGCAACGTGCGCGGCACGGATCGCATTGCCGTCATGGCTGCGCTGTCGCTGGCATCGGAACTGCTTAAGCTGCAAACGAGCGTGCGACACGGAGAAGCATTTCCCGCTGAAGAAATCCGGCGTACAATGCGCCAAATGAACGAACAACTGGGTACTGTGATCCAGCAGTACAGCATGCAGTAAGTATCTGGTGGCCGGTCCTGAGACCGGCTGCGGATTCAAACAAAATGCATGAGCAAAGACTCAGCAAGTGTTTGAGTTCAATCGGTTTAGCTTCCCTGCCTGGTTCGCCAAGGTCATATATTCCTTGAACCAATGCCATGTGCACGGTTGTGGAAATTTGTAGCACGGGTGTGCGCGTCACTCTGTCTGATGTACCCGAAGTGCTGCTAACTGCGACCAATTCTGAATCCTCGGTTCAGGATGCCGGCCTAGCGGCTAAGGCGGGGACCTTATTTAAACGGCATCGGACTTTGGTTCGGTGCCGTTTTTCTTTGGGCCTCAAGTTTCTTCACGTTTCTTTCGCATCTTCACCTTCCTGACGTTCAATTCGATTCATGCGCTACTGGCTAATGAAGTCCGAACCGGACGAAGCAAGCATCGACCATCTCGCCAATGCACCGCAACGCACGTTGCCGTGGACCGGCGTGCGCAACTATCAGGCGCGCAACTTCATGCGCGACATGATGCAGGTCGGCGACGGCGTGCTGTTCTATCACTCGAGTTGTCCGGAGCCGGGCATCGCGGGGCTCGCGGAAGTGTCGTCCACCGCTTATCCGGATCCGACGCAGTTCGACAAGAAGAGCCCCTACTACGATCCGAAGTCGTCGCAGGAAACGCCGCGCTGGCTGCTCGTCGACGTGGTGTTCAAGAAGAAGATCCCGTTGATTCCGCTTGCCGCGTTGCGCGAGCATGAAGAACTCGCGGACATGCGCGTGCTGGCGAAGGGCAACCGTTTGTCGATCACACCGGTGACCGAAGCCGAATGGCGCTTCATCACGAAACGGCTTGTTTGAAGCTGTATTTGCACGTGCTACGTGTCGTCGCTGCCTCACATGCGAAACAGAAGCAAACCAGGACCCAAACGTTAAAGCTACGTCAAATTGGGGAACCAAGCCGAGGTTACAAGCGCCTAACGGGCTCGCAAACGGGACATGCAAACGCCGTGCCATTGCATCCCCTTCGCTCCAATCGCGCACCTGTTCAAGCAAGGAAGGAGTCCAAGAATGACAAAAAACACTGCACGTGCACTCGCACTCGCTCTTGCGTGCGTGACCCCTGCCGCTCTCGCATTGACGCCTGCCATGGCGCGCGCCCAAAGCATGACGCAAAATCAGCCGGCCGGCGTGCTGTCGCTGAATGCACAGGCAAGCGCGGACGTGCCGCAAGACGTCGTCGATATCACGCTGTTTTATGAGCAACAAGCGAGCGATCCGTCGGCGCTCACGTCAACGCTGAATCAGCACGCCGATTCGGCGCTGCAAAAGGCCAAGGGTGTGAATGGCGTGACCGCGCGCACAGGTTCGTTCTCGATCTATCCGTCGACCGACCGTGACGGCCGCATTTCCGCGTGGCGCGGCCGTACGGAAGTCGTGCTCAAGTCGCACGACTTCGCCGCCGCATCGAAGCTCGCTGGTGAGATGGCATCGATCATGCAGGTCGGCAACGTGCAATTCTCGTTGTCACCCGAAGCGCAGCGCGCTGCCGAACAGAAACTCACCGGCGAAGCGATCAAGTCGTTCCGCGAGCAGGCTTCTTCGTCGGCGCAGGCGTTCGGCTACAGCGGCTATTCGATTCGCGAAGTCAACGTCGCGCACAACGGCGTCATGCCGCGTCCCATGATGATGATGAGCGCACGCGCAATGAGCGCCGACGCGAAGGCCTCGGCACCGCCGATCGAAGGCGGCACGTCGACGGTGACGGTCAATGTGTCGGGCTCGGTGCAGATGAAGTAACGCGTTTTTACGCTGTACGTACCTGCTGCAAAAGAAAACGCCATGGCATGCCGTGGCGTTTTTCATTGGCTACGATCAACCGTAGTGATCAGTTCGCCCCGACCGCCTGAACCTGCTGACGGCGCGCGCGGCGATATGCCCACACCAGCATGACGATGCCCGCGAGAATCATCGGCAGCGAGAGCCATTGGCCCATCGAGAGGCCCATTGCCAGAAGCCCAAGGAAATCGTCCGGCTCGCGCGCGAACTCCACCGTGAAACGTGCAAGCCCGTAGCCGATCAGGAACACCGCCGAGATCGCGCCCATCGGCTTCGGTTTGCGCGAGAAGAAAAACAGCACGAAGAACAACGCGACGCCTTCGAGCGCAATCTCATACAACTCCGACGGATGGCGCGGCAGCATGTGATATTGCGCAAACACTTCGTTCAGATGCCACTGCGCGGCCAGTTGCGGATGCGCGGTAAGCCAGGCAGCGTCATCGGGCGCGGCGCCCGGAAACAGCATCGCCCACGGCGCCGTCGGATCGGTCACGCGCCCCCACAATTCGCCGTTGATGAAGTTGCCGAGGCGCCCTGCCGCGAGCCCCGTCGGCACCATTGGCGCGACGAAATCGGTGACTTGCAGCCACGAGCGCTTGCGTTGATACGCAAACAGCACCATCGCCAGCGTCACGCCGAGGAAGCCGCCGTGAAACGACATGCCGCCTTCCCACACCTTGAAGATGTCGAGCGGATGTGCGAAATAAAAACTCGCTTTGTAGAACAGCACGTAGCCGAGCCGGCCACCGAGAATGGTGCCGATCACGCCGTAGAACAGCATGTCGTCGATGTCCTTGGCGCTCCAGCCTTGCGCGGCGACGTACGGCAAACGCAGACGCAGCCGGCCGACGACGATCGCCGCGATAAACGCGACGAGGTACATCAGTCCATACCAGCGCACAGCGAGCGGCCCCAGATGAATGGCAACGGGGTCGAAATTCGGGTGAATGAGCATCGTGTTGTTATGGGCAGTTCAGGTTCAGAAGCGGATTGTCCAGTAGCGGGCGGCGCGTGCATCGTGCAGCGCATGCATTGGACGTTTCGGCGTCAAATGCGTTCGCAACGCACCTAGCGAGGCGACCCAGGCAACGCAGCACCCTTCGCCTCGACCGTGGCCGCGTGCGCGCGCACGATCTCGATGAAGCCGGCCAACACCGGGCTCACCTCCGCCGTCCGCCAGACGAGTCCCGTCTCGATCGCCGGCACCGACTCGGAGAGCGGCCGGTACACGACGCCGGTGCGGCGCAGATTACGCAACGATTGCGGCACCAGTGCGACACCCATTCCGGCCGACACAAGGCTCACGATCGTCTGCATCTGAATCGCCTCCTGGCCGACCCGGGGCGCGAGGCCCGCCACGCCGTAGCAATCCATAATGATGTCATAAAAGCCTGGCGCCAGACGTCTTGGGAAGATGACGAGCGGCGCATCGGCGACGTCGCGCAGGCTGATCGGCGCGTCCAGCCACTCGGCGTGCGCCTCGGCAGCGCCACCCACACGCGCCGCCATCTCCGACGACATCGCGATCACCAGCGGTTCGCGCGCGATCGGCAGCCATGAGAGCTGGCTAGCATGCCGCGACGGCAGCGGCGCGATCACCAGCCCGGCATCGATGCGCCCGGCCACCAGTTCGTCGATCTGCACGTCGCTGGTCGCTTCGGTCAACTCCAGCCGCACGCGCGGATGATGCGCGCCGAAATCGCGCAGCAACAGCGGCAGCAGGCCGTAATCCGCCGTGGAGACGAACGCCAGCGACAACACGCCCGCCTCGCCGCGCGCCAGACTCTGCGCCAACGGCCGCAGCCCCTCGGCGCTCGCCAGCAGGCGCTGCACTTCGGGCAGCAGATCCGCGCCCACCGGCGTCAATTCGACCGAGCGCTTGGTGCGTGCGAACAGCGCGACGCCGAGCGTCTCCTCCAGCGCGCGAATGGCTTGCGACAACGGCGGCTGCGTCATCGAGAGGCGCGCGGCCGCCCGCCCGAAGTGCTTTTCTTCGGCGACGGTGACGAAATAGCGCAACTGGCGCAGGTCCGGGATGGCAGGCAACATGATTAATACATTTTACGACCTAATCAAGCCTGAATAATATATTGGACACGTGCTTTGCAAAACTGCATCCTTGCGCGACGCGTCGGAACTAAACTGGACTGACGTAGCCGGCGAGCCTCCCGCCGCGCGCGACGCATCGAAACAGCAAAGCGCGCAGCGAACCCGCCGCACCGATCAAAACAAAACAGACTGGAGTTCCCCATGGCATACAACCGTCGTTCGAAGAACATCACGCAAGGCGTGGCGCGTTCGCCGAACCGCTCGATGTACTACGCACTCGGCTATCAGAAGGAAGATTTCGACAAGCCGATGATCGGCATCGCCAACGGTCACTCGACCATCACGCCGTGTAACGCCGGCCTGCAACGCCTAGCCGACGCAGCAGTCGTCGCGGTCAAGGGTGCCGACGCGAATCCGCAGATCTTCGGCACGCCGACCATCTCGGACGGCATGTCGATGGGCACTGAAGGCATGAAGTACTCGCTGGTGTCGCGCGAAGTGATCGCCGACTGTATCGAGACCTGCGTGCAAGGCCAGTGGATGGACGGCGTGGTGGTGATCGGCGGCTGCGACAAGAACATGCCGGGCGGCATGATCGGCCTCGCGCGCATGAACGTGCCGGGCATCTACGTGTATGGCGGCACGATCCGTCCGGGTAACTGGAAGGGGACGGACCTGACCATCGTGTCGTCGTTCGAAGCGGTCGGCGAATTCACGGCAGGCCGGATGTCGCAGGAAGATTTCGAAGGGGTCGAAAAGAACGCATGCCCGTCGACGGGTTCGTGCGGCGGCATGTACACCGCCAACACGATGAGCTCGTCGTTCGAAGCGCTCGGCATGTCGCTGCTGTATTCGTCGACGATGGCCAATCCGGACCAGGAAAAGGTCGACTCTGCAGCCGAATCGGCGCGCGTGCTGGTCGAAGCGGTCAGGAAGGACCTGAAGCCGCGCGACATCATCACGAAGAAGTCGATCGAAAACGCCGTGGCCGTGATCATGGCGACGGGCGGTTCGACCAACGCCGTGCTGCACTATCTGGCGATCGCGCACGCAGCGGAAGTGGAATGGACCATCGAAGACTTCGAGCGCATGCGCAAAAAAGTGCCGGTGATCTGCAACCTGAAGCCGTCGGGCCAGTTCGTCGCGACCGATCTGCATAAGGCAGGCGGCATTCCGCAAGTCATGAAGATTCTGCTCGACGCAGGTCTCTTGCACGGCGATTGCATCACGATCACCGGCAAGACGCTGGCCGAAGAACTGAAGGACGTGCCGAGCAAGCCGCGTGCCGATCAGCAGGTGATTTTCCCGATCGAGAAGGCGCTGTACAAGGAAGGCCACCTCGCGATCCTGAAGGGCAACCTGGCACCGGACGGCGCCGTCGCCAAGATCACCGGCCTGAAGAACCCGGTCATCACCGGCCCGGCCCGCGTGTTCGACGATGAACAAAGCGCGCTGGAAGCGATCCTGGCCGACAAGATCAAGGCCGGCGACGTCATCGTGCTGCGCTACCTCGGTCCGAAGGGCGGCCCCGGCATGCCGGAAATGCTCGCCCCCACGTCGGCGATCATCGGCAAGGGCCTCGGCGAAACCGTGGGCCTGATCACCGACGGCCGCTTCTCGGGCGGCACGTGGGGCATGGTGGTCGGTCACGTCGCACCGGAAGCGTTTGTGGGCGGCACGATCGCATTCGTGCAGGAAGGCGATTCGATCACGATCGATGCGCACAAGTTGCTGCTGCAACTGAACATCGACGATGCCGAACTGGAACGCCGCCGCGCCGCATGGCAAGCACCGAAGCCGCGTTACACGCGCGGCGTGCTGGCGAAGTACTCCGCGTTGGCGCTGCCGGCCAACAAGGGCGCCGTCACGGGCTGATCGTGCATCGAGCGTGCGCAGATTCGCCTCGGTTCGAGGCGGATTAACGCATCGCCCGGCACTATGTAAAAGCTACGTAAAAACTACGTAAAAAACTACATAAGAGCGCAAAGGGGCGTACCGAAAACCGTGCGCCCCTTTCCTTTTATAATGCGTGCACCACGAGTCGGGCACCTGCACCGACGGAGACCATCATGAAATCAATGTCGTATGCAGCGCTTGCGGTGGCCAGCGTGTTGATCGCCGCGTCAGGCGCGGGCAGTTCGGCGCATGCGGAAGCCGCTCAAGGCCTCGCGCTTGCCCAGCAGCAGAACTGCATGAGTTGTCACTCGGTGACGCGTCCAGTCATGGGGCCGGCGCTGCACGATGTCGCCGCGAAATATTCCGGACGCGAAGATGCCGCCACGTATCTGAAGCACAAGATCATGGATGGCAGCACGGGCGTGTGGGGAGCGGTACCGATGCCCGCGAATACGCAACTCACGCCCGATCAGGCGGCCACGCTGGCGAGCTGGGTCTTGACGCTTAAATAAAGACGCTTGAATAAAAAAAGGCGCTCGGATCAAGGCGCACCCTCTTCCTGTTTAATCGCGGCCCGAGCGCCGCGCAATTTCTTCCTCTACCGCTTCACGTACCCAACCGGTCATTTCCGTCTCCAGCGTCAGCGCCACTTCGCGCGTGATCTGGTTGACGAGCCATGCGGTGTGCTCCTGCAACGCAACACGGCAGTGCGCTTCGACAAGGCCACGCCCCTCTCCCGTCAGAAAGCCCGTGAACCGCCCGCGCAGACGTTCGGCGATTGCATCGGCATCGAGATTCGGATGAGCCGGCGCTGGGGCCTCGTGCACGAAATCGGGCGGCACGAGCGCGCCGGCCTCGATCGGCGCACGCGGCTCAGCCCGATCGAACACGCCCGCTGACGGCGCGGCGAATGGGGGCTCGCGCCCGTGCTCCGCTTCACTGGCCTTTGACGACTTATGCGGCTTTTTGGCGCGTGCATGCGGTTCCGGCGCGAGTGTGGGCTCGCTTGCATGCGCGGGTTCCGGTGCAAGGGTCGGTTCTTGCACAAACGTCGGCTCTTGCGCAGTGGCGGGTTCGGGCGCCGGCTGCGTCGACGGTGCGGCCGTATCGCTTTGCGCGTGGCGCGTCTGAGCGGGATCGCCCGGCACGAGAATCTCGTGCAGAACGGGGATCGAATTATCGTGGGGATCGGACACGCGCAACCTCCGTTTGGTGGGTCGAAGCTGAGGCAGACCGCGCACGCGCCGCGTTCGACACGATAAGATGCGACGCGACGCGGAATGAGACCTAGCTGCCTTGCTTGTAGTTGTTCAAAGCATAGCCGCGATCGCGGTAAAACCGATAGCGTTCGCGGCCCGCAGCGAGTTCGTCGTGTGCGTTGCCGACCACTTCCAGCAATCTTTCGAAGCGCGCGAACTGCGCCGGCACCGAAGCGCCGAGATTGAGCAACACCTGATGGTGCGGCACATCGTCGAGATTCGACGCCAGCACGATCGGCGTTTCTCCGGCGAGCGGCGAGCCCGCCATGCAATGCGGCACGAAGTCGAGCGGCGAGAAGGTCCACAGCTGTTCGTCGAAAGCCCGCAAGCGCGGCGGCTCGGCCAGCACGACGGTCGGCTGGCCCGCCTGATACGCCTTGCGGATCAGGCGGCACGCATACAGCAACGAATCGCCGACGTTCGAGTGAAAGTCGATTCTCGTCATCGGCGGCTCCGCTTTGCGTCCACAGCAACTTTACTGCAATGCGTCATTGTGCGGCGCGACCGTCCGCGGCCCGGTCGATCAGGAACTGCGCGAGCAACGGCACCGGACGGCCGCTGGCGCCCTTCGCCGCGCCGCTCTTCCAGGCCGTGCCGGCGATGTCCAGATGCGCCCACGGATACGCTTCGGTGAAGCGCGACAGGAAGCAGGCGGCCGTCACGCTGCCCGCCGGACGGCCGCCGATGTTGGCGAGGTCCGCGAAGTTCGACTTGAGCTGATCCTGATACTCCTCGTCGAGCGGCATGCGCCAAGCCGGATCGGACGCTTCACGCGATGCGTCGAGCAGTTCGCCCGCCAGCGCGTCGTCTTTCGAGAACAAACCGCTGTTGTGATGGCCCAGCGCGATGATGCAGGCGCCCGTCAGCGTGGCGATGTCGATCACGGCTGCCGGCTTGAAGCGCTCGGCATAGGTCAGCGCGTCGCACAGGATCAGCCGGCCTTCGGCATCCGTGTTCAGCACCTCGATCGTCAGGCCCTTCATGCTGGTGACGACGTCGCCCGGCTTGGTGGCGGTAGCCGACGGCACGTTCTCTACCGCCGGAATGATGCCGACGACGTTGATCTTCAGGCCCATTTCCGCGACTGCGCGCAACGTGCCCAACACCGAACCGGCGCCGCACATGTCGTACTTCATCTCGTCCATGCCTTCGCCCGGCTTCAGCGAGATGCCGCCGGTGTCGAACGTGACGCCCTTGCCGACCAGCACCACCGGCGCGGCTTTGGCGGCGCCGCCGTGGTACTGCAGCACGATGAACTGCGCCGGTTCGACCGCGCCGGCCGTGACCGACAGGAACGAGCCCATCTTAAGCGCTTCGCACTGCTTTTCGCCGAGCACTTCGACCTTCAGCTTCCAGTCTTTGGCGAGCTTCTTCGCGGTGTTGGCGAGATAGGTCGGCGTACAGACGTTGCTCGGCAGGTTGCCGAGGTCGCGCGTCAAATCCATGCCGTTGGCAAGCGCAGCGCCCTGCCTGGCGGCGAGCTTGGCGGCCTTCTCGTCGCCGGTATTGACGCTGAAGACGATGCGCTTTAACGCGCGCGCCGCGTTGTCCGGCTTGCTCTTCATCTGCGTGAACTTGTAGGTCAGCTCACGCAGCGCGAGGATCGCGGCGCGCACGCCCCAATCGGCCGAGCGCTCGAGGATCGGCAGTTGTGCGAGCGTAAAGGTGACCTGGACGATCTTGGTGCCCAGCAATGCGCGCCAGGCGGCCCGCACGGCTTCGCCGTAGGCTTTCTGGCTGAAAGCATCCTGCTTGCCGAGGCCGACCAGAAGAACGCGCGAGGCACCGATGCCGGATACTTCGTGCAGGAACAGCGTGGTGCCGGCCTTGCCGTCCATGTCGCCGGCTTTGATGACGCGGGTCAACAGGCCCTTGGTGGCCGCGTCGATTTCCAGCGCAGCGCCCGAGAGCGTTTGCGACTCGAACACGCCAATTACGATGCAATCGGATTTCCCGGTCAGGAAACCGTTTGACGAGCCTTTGGTCCAATCACAGGCTTTTATGCTAAAGTCCATCGCGCTTGTCCTCGGATAAAGTCTGGGCTTAGGATGAAAGCCGCAATTATCCGCTATTTTTCCCGCGGCGGCTGCACCGGGGGCGCGATGGGAAGCAACCCGCGCGCCACTGAGAGCGCCCCCTCTCGTCATCAATAATGATCTTCGAACGCTCCCTCCAGCGCGAACTCGCGTATACGGCTGGTGCCGTGTTCATGGTTCTCCTCACGCTCGTGCTGACGACGATGATGATCCGCATCGTCGGCTTCGCAGCCTCGGGCGAGATCGATCCGCGCGACGTGCTGGTGCTGATCGGCCTGACCGTGATCGGCTATCTGGCGATCATGCTCGTCGCGACCCTGTTCGTGTCGATCCTGTTCGTCCTGACGCGGTGGTACAAAGACTCCGAGATGGTCGTGTGGCTGTCCTCGGGGATCAGTTTGACCCGTTTCATCAAGCCGATCGGTCTTTTCGCCACGCCGATCATCATCCTTATCATGTTCTTCGTGTTCGTCGGCTGGCCGTGGTCGAATCAGCAGAGCAAGCTGATCCGCGCGCGCTTCCAGCAGCGCGACGAGGTCTCGCTGCTGGCGCCGGGCCAGTTCCGCGAGTCGGCCACCAGCCACCGGGTGTTCTTCATCGAAAAGATGTCGCCCGATCAGGGGCACGTCGAGAACGTGTTCGTGACCAGCACCGAAAACGGCAAGGTCAACGTGGTGGTGTCGAAGAACGGCCATACCGAGACGCACAAGAACGGCGATCGCTTTGTGGTGCTGGAAAACGGCCGCCGCTACGACGGCGAACCGGGGCACCCGGATTTCCGCATCATGGAGTTCGAGCGCTATGGCGTGAAGATCCAGAGCCAGCCGGTTGTCAGTACACCGACCACCACCGGCACGCCGACGCTCGATCTGTTCCGCAATCCGACCCGCGAAAACCTCGCCGAATTTGCATGGCGCGCTGGGCTGCCGCTGATCGCGATCAACCTGATGCTGCTGGCGATTCCGCTTGCGCACCAGAACCCGCGGCGCAGCCGCACGATCAATCTGGTGATGGCCGTCCTGATCTATCTGACGTATTCGAATCTGTTGAACGTGGTGCAGTCGTGGATCGAGCAAGGCAAGATATCGTTCGGGGTTGGGCTCGTGAGCTTGCACATCGTGGTGGCGGTGGTCGTCGCGTTCATCTTCTGGCTACGCGTGCGCAATCGGCCGCTGTTCACGCGGGCGATGTTGAGCCGCTCGTCGCAGGGAGCCTGACCGATGCGCATCTATGAAAAGTACTTCGCGCGTCAGGTTTACCTCACGTTCGTCTTTATTCTGTTCGCGTTTTCGGGGCTGTTCTTCTTCTTCGACCTGATCAACGAACTGAACTCCGTCGGCCACGGCAACTACAAGTTCCAGTACGCGGTGCTGCGCGTCGCGTTGCAGACACCGTCGCGTTTCTACGAAATCATTCCGGTGGCTGCGCTGATCAGCGCGATCTACGTGTTCGCGCAGATGGCGGCGAACTCCGAGTACACGATTTTCCGCGTGTCGGGCCTCGCGACCAATCAGGCGCTGCGCTCGCTGCTGAAGATCGGCATTCCGCTGGTGTTCCTGACCTACGTGATCGGCGAAGTAGTCGGTCCGTACACGGATCAGTTGTCGGAGCGCGTACGGCTGGAGGCGCTGGGGTCGTCGGTATCGAGCAATTTCGAGTCGGGCGTCTGGGTGAAGGACACGCTCACCGCGCGCGCGGACGGCGAGCAGGTGACGCGCTTTGTGAACGTCGGCGAGTTGAGGCCCGACGCGACCATCAGCAACGTGCGGATTTACGAGTTCGATTCGCAGTTCCGGCTCTCGAACGTGCGAATTGCGAAAAGCGGCACGTACCAGCCGCCGGGGCATTGGCGCCTGACCGGCGTGACCGATACGCAGTTGCTCGACGTCCCCCCTCCTCCCGGCACCCCGGCTGATGCGTTGAATCCGGTGTATCGGGCGAAGCAGGTGGTATTGCCCGAGTATTCGTTGCGCTCGGAACTGACGCCGCAGATTTTGTCGGTGCTGCTGGTGTCGCCTGACCGGATGTCCATGTTCAACCTGTTCCGCTACATCCAGCATTTGACCGAGAATCACCAGGACACCCAGCGGTATGAGATTGCGCTGTGGCGCAAGCTGTTGTATCCGTTTGCGGTATTCGTGATGCTGGTGTTGTCGTTGCCGTTTGCGTATTTGCATACGCGGGCCGGCGTGGTTGGTGTGAAGGTTTTCGGCGGGATTATGCTGGGGATGAGTTTTCAGCTGTTCAATACGCTGTTCTCGCATATCGGCACGTTGAATACCTGGCCGGCGCCTTTGACTGCGGCTACGCCAGGGTTGGTGTATCTGGTGCTGGGGCTGGTTGGGTTGAAGTGGGTGGATCGCCATTAGGAGCCTTTGTCATGGCTACACATGGGATGGTGTTGTTCGCGCATGGCGCGCGAGATGTTCGTTGGCGCGAGCCGTTTGAGAGGTTGGCCGATAAGGTTCGCGGTAGTGCTGCCGCTGGGCCGGTTTTGCTGGCTTTTCTCGAGTTGATGGAGCCTGATCTGCCTACAGCTGTGGGGGCGCTTGTCGCCGACGGGTGTTCTGCTGTTACCGTCGTGCCTGTGTTTTTTGGGCAAGGTGGGCACGTCAGGACGGATTTACCTGCGGTGATCGAGCGCTGTCGCGGGTTGTATCCCGCCGTTGAGATCAAGTGCGCCACTGCCGTCGGCGAGGATGATTCTGTTCTCGATGCAGTGGCTAGTTATTGCCTTCGGCAGGTTTAAGTTTTTTTTGCGCGTAGCGCCTGGCTGGGTTGTGTGCCTGCGGTGTTGGCCTTTCCTTGCTTGGTTATTGGTCTATTAGCGTTCCCCCTGTGCGGGGGAGCACCTACTTTTCTTTGCCTGCCGCAAAGAAAAGTAGGCAAAAGAAAGCGGCTCAAACCGCTAACTCTTAAGCGGGTCTCCTGGCTTGGAGGGGTTAGTGGAGCATCTGGAATCGGTGCTCCCGCACACTCCGCGCCAGTGACAAGGCAGTCATACTTCCGGCGGCGCTGCGCGCGCCGTGGCGGTACTTCATAAAACCATCGGTTCTCTTCGCGCTTGCGCGTCGGCTAAGCGCGGACGTTCAGTTGCATGTAGTTGCGCGACTCGCGGCTGGGTAGTCGGGCGCGCCTCAGCAGTACTTCAAAAAATCACCGGTTTTTTGGCACCTCGCCGAGGCGAAGCCGATGGCCCCCACCGCACGCAAGCGAAGCCACTGGTGTGCTGGCAGACCGTTCCGGCGAGCACGCAGTGCGAGGCGGGAAGAATGACTGCCTTGTCACCAGCGCGGAGTGTGCGAGAACACCGATTCCAGATGTTCCACTACCTCCTCCAAGCCAGGGGACCCGCTTAAGAGTTAGCGGTTTGAGCCGCTTTCTTTTGCCTACTTTTCTTTGCGGCAGGCAAAGAAAAGTAGGTGCTCCCCCGCACAGGGGGAACGCTAATAGACCAATAACAAAGCAAGGAAAGGCCAACGCCGCAGGCACACAACCAATGCCGCCGCCAAACGCAAAAAAATCAGGCCGCGACCAACACGCCATCCGCGGAGCGGACAACCCCCTGCTGCCGGGCAGCAAAAGCCTCTCCGATCATCAGCAAACTAGGCTGCGAATCATCAACCCATTTTTGCGCTTCGCCGCAGGCGAGTTCTTCAAGCGTGAGGGTGAGCATCCGCTCGCGTTCCGTACTACACGCCTCGACAATCGCCACAGGCGTCGAAACCGCCCGCCCGGCATCAATCAATTGCTGAGCAATCTCGACACCGCTATCGCGGCCCATATAGAACACGAGCGAATCCGCATTAACCTGCTCACGAATCTCATCGGACCCCGGAGCCCGGCTAAAAGTCGCCAGAGCAACGCTCCGCGACACGCCACGCAGTGTAAGAGACCGTTTCAACGAAGCAGCACTCGCCAGCGCAGCCGTAATGCCGGGCACGACCTCGTACTCGATACCGGCGGCTTCAAGCGCCCGCATCTCCTCATCCGCACGCCCGAACAACATCGGATCGCCGCCCTTCAGGCGAACCACCACATCATGCTCGAGAGCAGCATCCACAATCTGCTTGTTGATGAACTGCTGCGCCGTCGAAAGCTGTCCGCAGCGCTTACCGACAGCAATCCGCCGCGCATGAGAAGGCGCATAGTCGAGCATCGCGGGCTCGACCAGCGCGTCGTGCAGCACGACATCGGCGGCGCCCAACAGCCGCGCCCCGCGCACCGTAATGAGGTCTGCAGCACCCGGCCCTGCGCCGATCAAATAAACCTTACCCATTTGCATCAACCTATTCGTTGAGGCGCTTGCGGTGCGCGGCCACGCGTCGCCCGCTTACGCTGAAAACGCCCGAATCATGCCGGCCGCAACCGTGTGATGGGTCGCTTCGTCGATCAGCACGAATGCACCCGTGCCTTGATGCGAATCGTACACGTCGCACACCAGCGGCTTTTGCAACGTCAACGCCACGCGGCCGATGTCGTTCATCGCCAGTTCCTTGCGATCGGTCGCCTGCGACAGCGTATGCACGTCGAGCACTTCCTTGATCGCGCCGATCCGCGCGAACACCGTGTTAGTGGTCTGCTTCAACAGATACTTGCGTTGCGTCGACAGCGGCGTGTCGTCGAACCAGCACAGGTCGGCTTCCAGCTTCTTGGCCGGCTCCGGCGCCGCTTCGCTCAGCACGAACGTATCGCCGCGCGACACGTCGACGTCTTCCGCCAGACGGATCGTCACCGTTTGACCGGCAAACGCGCGGTCCACTTGCGCCGTGCCGCCCGTCACCGGCGCGATGATCTCGGCAACCGTCGCTTCGCGATTCGCCGGCAGCACGACGATCGAGTCGCCGACCTTCACCTCGCCCGCTTCGATACGGCCCATGTAGCCGCGGAAATCGTCAGCCTGGCTGCCGTCCTGACGTGCCACCCACTGCACCGGGAAACGCAGCGCCTGGCCCGTCGGAACCTCGACCGGCAACGCTTCGAGCAGGTCCAGCAGCGGTTCGCCCGCATACCAGGGCATGCTTTCGCTGGCGGTCACGATGTTGTCGCCCTTGAGCGCCGACACCGGCACGAAGCGCACGTCGTTCAGGCCCAGTTGACGCGCGAGCTCCACATACGCGTCGCGGATCTCATTGAAGCGCGTTTCGCTGTAATCGACCAGATCCATCTTGTTGATCGCCACAATCGCGTGCTGCAGGCCGAGCAGCTTGACGATCGCGCTATGACGCTTGGTTTGCGGCAGCAGTTGCGCGACGCCGTCGACGAAGGTCACACGCGTCGCGTCGACCAGAATGATCGCCGCATGCGCGGTCGATGCACCCGTCACCATATTGCGCGTGTACTGCTCGTGGCCCGGCGTATCGGCGATGATGAACTTGCGCTTCGCGGTCGCGAAGTAGCGGTACGCGACGTCGATCGTGATGCCCTGTTCGCGCTCCGCTTCGAGGCCGTCAGTCAACAGCGACAGATCGATTTCGTCGCCGACGGTACGCTTGTTCTTCGCGCGCGACAGTGCCGAGAGCTGGTCGCTCAACACGGCCTTGCTGTCGTACAGCAGGCGGCCGATCAACGTGCTCTTGCCGTCGTCGACGCTGCCCGCAGTAATGAATCGCAGCACGCCGAGGTCTTCTGGTTGATGAATATTCATGATGTTCCTTGTCCTTGTCGACCAGAGTTAGCGCTTTAGCGCTTACTCTGGTCCCATGCAAAGCTGTCGACCAGAGTTAGCGCTTTAGCGCTTACTCTGGTCCCATGCATTAGAAATAACCTTGCTTCTTACGCTGTTCCATCGCGGCTTCAGAGACCTGATCGTCCATCCGCGTCGCGCCGCGTTCTGTGATTTCGGTCACGGCCGTTTCGGCGATGATCTTCTCGAGATCGTCAGCGTCGCTTTCCACCGGGCACGTGCAGCTGATGTCGCCGACGGTGCGGAAACGCACCAGCGCGGTTTCGCTGGTCTCGCCTTCACGCATCGGCGTGAGTGGCGTGACCGGCACCAGCAGGCCGTTGCGGCGCACGATCTCGCGTTGATGGGCGTAATAGATCGACGGCAGTTCGAGCTGTTCGCGGGCGATGTACTGCCACACGTCGAGTTCGGTCCAGTTCGAGATCGGGAACACGCGCAGGTGTTCGCCATTGTGCAGACGCGCGTTATACAGGCTCCACAGTTCCGGGCGCTGCGCCTTCGGATCCCATTGGCCGAATTCGTCGCGGAATGAGAAGATCCGTTCTTTCGCACGGGCCTTTTCTTCGTCGCGGCGCGCGCCGCCGATCAGCGCGGTGTACTCATGTTCGGCGATCGTTTCGAGCAGCGTGACGGCTTGCGCGGCGTTGCGCGAATCCGTTTCGCGACGCAGACGCACGGTGCCGCGCCTGATCGAATCTTCAACATGACCCACCACCAGCTCAGCGCCGATTTCTGTCGCGCGGCGATCGCGGAAGTCGATCACTTCGTCGTAGTTGTGGCCGGTGTCGATATGCACGAGCGGGAACGGCAGCACGGTCTTGCGGTTCGCGCCGAGGCCGAATGCCTTCAATGCGAGGTGCAGCACCACGACCGAATCCTTGCCGCCCGAAAACAGCAGCGCGGGCTTGCTGCATTCGGCGACCAGTTCGCGCAGGATGTGAATCGACTCGGCTTCGAGCCAGTCGAGGTGATCCATCCGGTTCGCCGTGTTGGCAAGCGGAGCGTTGAGCGTGGAATCGAGCGTGGTGCTCATGTTTGGGTCCTTCGTTGGTTCGCTCGGCGGCGGTTGCTCGCCGAGCGGATGTATTCAAATCGGTATGTGCGGTGTTCAGGCCAAAAGCCAAGGCCTGAATTCACCGAGACTTCATCGTTACGTCAAGCAGAAGCGTTTTCGCTGCTGCTGAAAGGGATCGGCGTAATCGTCGTGATGTGCAGCCCGCATTCCTTCGTATCGCGCGACTCCCACCACCAGCGCCCTGCCCGGCTGTCTTCACCGGGACGGATCGCACGCGTGCAGGGTTCGCAGCCGATGCTCGGATAACCGCGCGCATGCAGCGGATTGACCGGCACGTCGAAGGCTTTCAGGTAGTCCCACACCTCGGTCTCGGTCCAGTCGGTCAGCGGATTGAACTTGGCGATGTTGCGCGCGGCGTCGTGCTCTTCCTCGTGCAATTCGGCACGCGTCACCGACTGCTCGCGGCGTTGGCCCGTCACCCATGCGCTGACGTCCGACAGCGCGCGGTTCAGCGGCTCGACCTTGCGGATCTCGCAGCAGCGCTTGCGCAAATCGACGCTTTCGTAAAACGCGTTCAGACCGTGCGACCCGACATATTCTTCAACCGCGGCAGCCTGCGGATGAAACTGTTCGATCTCGTAGCCGTAGCGCTCTCTCACGCGATCGAGCATGCCGAGCGTTTCCGCATGCAGACGGCCCGTATTCAGCGAGAAGATGCCGATCTTCACGCCTCGCGAGAGGATCGCGTGCGTCAGCAGCATGTCTTCCGCAGCGAGGCTGCTGGCGAGCTTCACGTTCGCGTGACGCGCGGCGATCGAATCGAGCAGCGCGTCGAGCCGCTCGACCTTCGCAACGAGTGCTGGCGTGAGCGATTGGGCGCCGCTCATGCTGAGGCCTTTTCCAAAGCCGCAGCCGCGCGGCGGCGGAACAGCGGCGAAGGATTGTCCACCGCGCCCTGATACTGCACGCTGAATTCGTCGAATGCCTTGAGCGCGTCGTTGAAGTCTTTGTCTTCACGCAGCGCGTAAGCGTCAAAACCGCAGCGGAACATGAACGTCAGCTGATCGCGCAGCACGTCGCCGATCGCGCGCAGTTCGCCCTTGTAGCCATAACGCTCGCGCAACAGGCGGCCGATGCTATAGCCACGGCCGTCGCGGAACACCGGGAAATCCACGCCGATCAGCGCGATTTTGTCGAAGTCGCCGACGATATCCGCCGGTTCGCTGTCCGGCGCGAGCCACACGCCGATCTCAGCCGCGCTGCGCGAAGCGGTCAACGCATCGCGCGCGGCCTGCCACAACGCGAGCGGCACCAGCACCTTGCCGGCCGGCAATGCATCCACTGCGGGCAAACTGCCGTCTTCCGCTGCGCGCACGACCGTCCAGTCATCGTTGACGATCGCGCGATTCTTGATGATAGAAGCCATCTGTTCAGTATCCTTTTTCGCGGTTACGCGTGAGCCGGTTGACGCGAGGCGTACACACGTTCCTTGAACGGGGCGATGCCGATGCGGTTGTACGTTTCGATGAAGCGCTCGCCCTCGAAGCGGTTTTCCACGAACGTATCGATCACTTTGCTCATCACGTCCGGCATCTCTTCCGCCGAGAACGACGGGCCGATCACGCGGCCGAGATGCGCGCCGGTCGCGCCGGTGCCCTGCTCGCCGCCGAGCGTCACCTGATACCACTCGGAGCCGTCCTTATCGACGCCCAGAATGCCGATGTTGCCGACGTGGTGGTGACCGCACGCGTTGATACAACCCGAGATGTTCAGCGACACATCGCCGAGGTCGTACACATAGTCGAGGTCGTTGAAGCGCTCCTGGATCGCCAGCGCAATCGGAATCGACTTCGCATTCGCGAGCGAGCAGAAATCGCCGCCCGGGCACGCGATGATGTCGGTCAGCAAGCCGATGTTCGGCGTCGCAAAACCTTGCGCCTTGGCCTTTTCCCACAGCGCGAACAGATCGCGCTTTTTCACGTTCGCGAGAATCAGGTTCTGTTCGTGCGACACGCGGATTTCGCCGAACGAGTACTCGTCGGCCCAATCGGCGACCGCTTCCATCTGCGCGTCGGTGGCGTCGCCCGGGGCGATCGTGGTGGGCTTCAGCGACAAGGTCACCGAAGCATAGCCCGACACCTTGTGCGGGCGCACATTGCGTTCGACCCAACGGGCGAACGCACGGTTTTCCAGCAGATGATTCTCGAACGATGCATCCGTATCCGGCAGCTTGTCATACACCGGCGGCTGAAAGTATTGCGACACGCGATCGACTTCCGCTTGTGTCAGCGTCGAAGAACCGTCCTTCAGGTGCTGCCATTCTTCTTCGACCTGCGCCGAGAATTTCTCCGGGCTCAACGCCTTCACGAGAATCTTGATGCGCGCCTTGTAAATGTTGTCGCGGCGGCCGTAGCGGTTGTACACACGCAGCACGGCTTCGCAGTACGTCAGCAGGTGTTGCCACGGCAAATCCCGACGGATGATCGCGCCGATGATCGGCGTACGGCCCATGCCGCCGCCGGCCAGAATATCGGCCACCAGCTCGCCCTGCGCGTTCTTCCTCAGATACACGCCCATGTCGTGGACCTGCACCGCCGCGCGGTCTTCCTTCGAGCCCGACACGGCGATCTTGAACTTACGCGGCAGCCACGCGAATTCCGGGTGGAACGTCGACCATTGACGCAGAATTTCAGCCCACGGACGCGGATCGACCACTTCATCGGCCGCCACGCCGGCGAACTGGTCCGCCGTGATGTTGCGGATGCAGTTACCCGAGGTCTGGATGCCGTGCATCTGCACGGCGGCGAGCTTGCGGAGAATTTCCGGCGTTTCTTCGAGCTTGATCCAGTTGTACTGGATGTTCGAGCGCGTCGAAAAATGGCCGTAGCCGCGGTCGTGTTCGCGCGCGATCTGCGCGAGCACGCGCATCTGGTCGCTGCGCAGGTTGCCGTACGGGATCGCTATGCGGTGCATGTACGCGTGACGCTGCATGTACAAGCCGTTCTGCAGGCGCAGCGGACGGAACTCCTCTTCGCTCAATTCGCCCGACAGCCGGCGGCGAACCTGGTCGGCGTATTGCGCGACCCGTTCGTCGACGATGGTCTGGTCGTACTGATCGTATTGGTACATTCGGGGACCCCAATTTTTTGCGTGACACAGCGTTCAGGTGACCGGCGTACCGCTTACGCCGCGCCCTGGATACCCCCTTTGTCAGGTCAGACGAGTCAGGGTTTAGACCCATCTCTCATTTGCTTATGACAAATACAGATATCCATATTGAAAAAGATGGACAGATCGTAATAAACTCCCCTTATATTTCAAACGACTAAAAAATTCTTTTTATATGCGGAGGGGTTATATATGAACCTGCACCAATTCCGCTTCGTCCGCGAGGCCGTGCGGCAGAATTTCAACCTGACCGAAGCGGCCAAAGCCCTATATACAAGCCAGCCGGGCGTCTCCAAGGCGATCATCGAGCTGGAAGACGAGTTGGGCGTCGAAATCTTCACGCGGCACGGCAAGCGCGTGCGCTCGCTGACCGAGCCGGGGCGCATTATCCTGCAGTCGGTCGAGAAAATCTTGCAGGAAGTCGAGAGCCTGAAGCGAGTCGGTAAAGATTACGCCGCCCAGGATCAGGGCAATCTGGTGATCGCGGCCACCCACACCCAGGCGCGCTACTCACTGCCGGCCGCCATCGCCGAATTCAAGAAGCGCTTCCCGAAAGTACACCTTTCGATTTTGCAAGGTAGCCCGACCCAGGTCGCCGAGATGGTGCTCCACGACCAGGCCGATCTCGCCATCGCGACTGAAGCGATCTCCAACTACAAGGAACTGGTCTCGCTGCCGTGCTTCCAGTGGCACCACGTCGCCGTGATGCAGCCGGACCACCCGCTGCTCGACCGCAAGCTTTTGTCGCTGGACGATCTTACCCATTACCCGCTCATTACGTATGACAACGCGTTCGCCGGCCGCACCAAGATCAACGAGGCGTTTCGCCTGCGCGGCCTGCATCCGGACATCGTGCTCGAAGCGATCGACGCCGACGTGATCAAGACCTACGTCGAACTGGGTCTGGGCGTCGGCATCATGGCGGATATCGCGTTCAACGCCGAGCGCGACCGTCAATTGCGCGCGATGCCGGTCGGCCATCTGTTCGGCAGCAACGTGACGCGGGTCGCGCTGAAACAGGGCGCCTACCTGCGCAGCTATGTGTATACGCTCGTCGAACTGCTGTCGCCGAGCATGAACCGCAAGCTGATCGAACAGGCGCTGAAAGGCGAACACGAAACCTACGAGCTTTGACATCACCACGCTTCCCGCCACGGAGACCTTTCGATGACGTCGCATAAAAACAAACCACGGACCACACTACGCGGCCTGGCCGCTCTCGGCGCGCTCCTGCTCGCCACTGCCGCACACGCCGACCTCAAGGTCGGTATCGACCTGTCGAGCACCGGCCCCGCGGCCGTGATCGGCATCACCAGCAAGAACGCGATGCTGATGTGGCCCAGCACGATCGCCGGCCAGAAAGCCGACTATATCTTCCTCGACGACGCGTCCGACCCGGGCGCCGCGGTCCGCAACATCCGCAAGCTGATCAACGAAGACCACGTCGACGTGATCGTCGGCCCGAACATCACGCCGGCGGCGATGGCCGCGCTCGATCCGGTCGCCGAAAGCCAGACGCCGATGATCACGCTGATCGGCTCGGCAAGCGTGGTCGAGCCGCAGGAAGGCAAGAAGGTGTGGGCCTACAAGATGGCGCAGACCGACAGCGCGATGGCCGACGTGATGACGCGCTACATGTCGAACCACAACGTGAAGACGGTGGGCTTCATCGGTTTCGCGGACGGCTACGGCGAAAGCTGGCTCAACGAATTCAGCAAGTTCGCCGCGTTGCGCCACATCCAGATCGTCGCGACCGAGCGCTTTAACCGCACCGACGCCAGCGTCACCGGCCAGGTGCTGAAGCTGATGGCCGCCAAGCCCGACGCGATCCTGATCGCGGGCGCAGGTACGCCGACGGTGCTGCCGCAACGCACGCTGGTCGAGCGCGGCTTCAAGGGCCCGATTTATCAGACGCATGGCATCGCGACGCCCGAGTTCATCAAGCTGGGCGGCAAGGATGTGGAAGGCACGCTGTTCCCGACCCAACCGGTCGTGGTGGCGCGCACGCTGCCGGCAGATCATCCGGCGAAGAAGGCGGCGCTCGCGTTCGTCGGCCAATATGAAGCGAAGTACGGCCCGGGCAGCGTCACGCAGTTTGCCGGCGATGCCGCGGGCGTGTATCCGCGTCTTCAGGACGCCGTTGCGCGCGCGCTGAAGACGGCCCAGCCGGGCACGCCGGCTTTCCGCACGGCGTTGCGCGACGAACTGGAGCATGCGCATGAACTGGTCGTGCCGAACGGCGTGGTGAACACCAGCGCGAAGGACCACGTCGGTCTGGATCAGCGCGCCAGCGTGATGGGCGTGATCAGGAACGGCAAGTTCACGTATCTGAGTCAATGAGCGAGTCGAAAAGCATGCGCGCCACTCGATCAGACCCGTTCGGGCGCCGCGCGGCATGCACGCCGCACGTACCATGCTGGCGGCCCGCTTGCGTGAACGCGGCGAACAACGTGGACCGCTCGGCCAGATGGCGATCGGCGGCGTGACGACATAGTCGATCCTGGCGCTGGCGATGGTGCGAGTGGTGTGCACGGTGCTGGACGATTGGGCGGACTGGCTGCGGCGCACGTTCCGCCGCAGAGCCACCGTGAAGCAATGACGCTTACCGCTTCCGAAGTTGTTACAGTAGAAGTCTTTCCCCGACCCAGCAGTCCCACATCATGCGCACCACCCGAGCCATTCACGCCGTCGAGCGATTGAAAACCCGCAGCGGCAATCCGCTGTTCGCGGCGATCAGCTTGTCCGGCGGCCTGTTCTACCTGGTCGACAAATCGAGCGGTACCGACAGGAAAGTCTCCGATCCGCTGACGCTCGACGACTTCGTCAAGTTCGTCGACGGTTTCGGGCCGCCGAAACCGCGCAAGGCGAGCAAGCTGGATATCGCTTTCGAAGAGCAGATCAGGAAGAGCAAGGGCGGTTGAGTCGCGCTTGTCGTCACGCTTTTTGCGTTCTCCTCAAGGCTCGCCAATGTCCCGCCACTGCCCGTTGGCCGCATGGCTCGCCAGCACCGCGTCGATGAAACGCAAGCCGGCCACGCCGTCGTCTACCGTTGTCAGCAGTCGGCTTTCCTCAGGAAGCGCTTCGCCCGCGTCCAGCGCCTCGATCTGCAACGCCGCATCTTTGTACAACTGCGCAAACGCTTCCAGATAACCTTCCGGGTGTCCGGGCGGCACGCGTGTCGCGTGTGCGGCGATCGCGCTATGCACACGACCGCGTGTCACGCGCTCTGCCGAACCGCCCAACGGTGTGAGCCAAAGCTCATTCGGATCCTCCTGATCGAAACACAATCCCGCCCTGGTTCCATACACCCTCAAGCGCAACGCGTTCTCCGCGCCGCTCGCCACCTGACTCGCCCACAACATGCCGCGCGCGCCGTTCGGATAGCGCAGCATCGCCTGCACGTGATCGTCGATGCGGCGTCCCGGCACGAAGGTATGCAACTCTGCGGATAACGATAACGGCGTCATTCCCGTGACGAATCCGGCGAGGTGATACGCGTGCGTGCCGATGTCGCCGAGACAGCCGGCGGGACCCGCTAACGATGGGTCCGTGCGCCAGCCCGCCTGCTTGTTCATGCCGCTCGTTTCTATCGGCTCGGCGAGCCAGTCCTGCGCATATTCGACTTGCACCACACGTATGTCGCCAAGCTCGCCTCGTTCGACAAGCTCACGAGCGTGACGCACCAGCGGATAGCCGGAGTACGTATGCGTCAATGCAAACAGCTTGTTCTTCTTGCGAGCGAGCTTCGCCAACGCCTCGCCTTCGGCCAGCGATATCGCTAACGGTTTATCGCAGATCACGTGAATCCCGGCTTCGAGAAAAGCCGTCGCCACCGGCGCATGCAGATGGTTCGGCGTGACGATCGCAACCGCGTCGATACCGTCGTCGCGCGCGGCTTCGGCACGCGCCATTTCGCGCCAGTCCACATAGCTGCGAGCGATGCCGGCTTCATCGGCGCTCGCTTGCGCTCGCTGCGGATCGGACGACAACGCACCCGCCACCAGTTCGAAGCGGTCGTCGAGCCGCGCCGCGATCCGATGCACCGCGCCGATAAATGCGCCCTGTCCGCCGCCGACCATGCCTAATCTGAACCTTCTTCGTGGCATCACCCTCGCTCTCCTTTGCGATCGATCGCAATCAAATGCCGAGCACGCGTTTTAACTGGTCCGCGTCCACGCCGCTGCCCGCGAAATCGTCGAACGCATGCTCGGCCACGCGAATGATGTGCCGGCGAATGAACTCCGCGCCCTCGCGTGCGCCGTCCTGCGGATGCTTCAACGCGCACTCCCATTCCAGCACTGCCCAGCCGGGAAAGTCGTACTGCGCCATCTTCGAGAAGATCGCGCCGAAATCGATCTGGCCGTCGCCAAGCGAGCGAAAGCGCCCCGCGCGTTCGACCCAGCCGCTGTAGCCGCCATACACGCCTTGCCTGCCGTTCGGACGAAATTCCGCGTCCTTCACATGAAACGCTTTGATGCGCGCGTGATAGATGTCGATGAACGCGAGATAGTCGAGTTGCTGCAACACGAAGTGGCTCGGATCGTAGAGGATATTCGCGCGCGAGCGCTGCTTCACTGCGTCGAGAAAGCGCTCGAAGGTCACGCCGTCGTGCAGGTCCTCGCCCGGATGCAGTTCATAGCACAAATCGACGCCGGCTTCGTCGAAGGCGTCGAGAATCGGGGTCCAGCGGCGCGCGAGTTCGTCGAATGCGGCTTCGACCAGGCCTGCCGGACGTTGCGGCCACGGGTACAGATACGGCCAGGCCAGCGCGCCGGAAAACGACACATGCGCATTCAATCCTAAACGCTGCGACGCCTTCGCCGCCAGCTTCATCTGCCCGATCGCCCATTGCGTGCGCGCAGCGGGATTGCCGCGCACATGCTGCGCGGCAAAGCCGTCGAACAACGCGTCATAGGCCGGATGCACGGCTACGAGCTGCCCTTGCAGATGCGTCGACAGTTCGGTGATCGTCACGCCCGCATCGTCGACGATCTCCTGCAACTCGTCGCAATACGTCTGGCTCGCCGCCGCCTGTTCGAGATCGATCAGGCGCGCGTCGCACGGCACCTGAATGCCCTTGAAGCCGAGACTCGCGGCCCAGCCGGCCAGATGCGCGAGGTTGTCGAACGGCACCTCGTCACCCATGAACTGAGCCAGAAAAATCGCCGGCCCTTTGATGGTTTTCATCGTACGGCTCCTCGAACGAGGTCACGCTCGCATCGTCCATGCCACTCACCCGATGCGAGCGTGCCCCGGATACCCATCAGAACGGCGAGTCCGGAAAATAGAACTGCTGCGCGTTTTCCTTCGTGATCAGCACGGACGGAATGATCGTCGTCGGCGGCAGCTTGTCGCCCTTCAGACGCGCTTCGGCGGTGAGCTTGATGGCGTCGTAGATGAATTTCGGCGAGTACGACACGTCGGCCTTGATCATCGGAGCGCTGTCCATCACGTTCTTCACCATGCCCTTCGAACCCGCACCGCCGAACACGATCTTGATGTCGGCGCGCTTGGCCTGATCGATCGCCTTCAGGACGCCTACTGCCATATCGTCGTCGGCGGCCCACACGGCGTCGATGTGCTTGAAGCGCGTCAGGTAGTCCTGCATCACCTTGAACGCGTCGTCGCGATTCCAGTTCGCGTACTTGGCGTCGAGTATCCTGATGTTCGGATACGCCTTCAGCACACCGGTAAACGCGGTCCAGCGTTCGTTGTCGAGCGTCGTCGGGATGCCTCGCAACGCGACGATGTCGCCTTTGCCGTCGAGCGCCTTCGCCAGGTATTCGGCGGGAATCTTGCCGAACGCAGTGTTGTCGCCGGCGACATAGGCATCTTGTGCGCTGGTGTCGGTCAGGCCGCGATCGACCACCGTCACGTAGATGCCCTTTTTCTTCACCTGCGCGACCGGCTGCGTCAGCGAAGCCGATTCGAACGGGAAAATCACCAGTGCGTTGATCTTGTTGACCGTCACCAGATCCTGCAACTGGTTCGCCTGTTCGGGCGCGCCCGCCGCGGTCTTCACGATCACTTTCAGATCGGGATGCGCCTTCTCCAGATCGCTCTTCGCCTTGTTCGCCCACCAGACGATGCCGCCAGTGAAGCCATGATCGGCTGTCGGAATCGCGACGCCCAGCGTGACCTTCTCATCGGCACGCGCGACGCCTGCCGTGCCCAGTATTCCCAACGCCAGCATGCCGGCGCTAACCGCTCGAATGATCTGCTTCATGGTTGTGTCTCCTATGTCGATCAGAGTTAGCGCTTTAGCTGTCGACCAGAGTTCGCGCTTTAGCGCGTTACTCTGGTCCCATGCAAAGCACTTACACTGATCCCATGCAACATTGTTGCGTTATGAGGCGTTCATGCGCCCCGATTCTGGAACCAGCCGCTGCCTTTGCTATTCCATCCTTTGAAGCCCACTGCCTACCGCCGTCCGCGCTGCAAGAACGCGACGACGATAATCACCACGCCCTGCACCGCCGCGTTCAGATACACGCTGATGATGCTGGTCAGATTCAGAATGTTCGCGATCACCGAAAGCAGGATCGCGCCGATCACCGTGCCGATCACGCGCCCTTCGCCGCCTTTCAGCGCGGTGCCGCCGACGACTACCGATGCGATTGCCTCGAGCTCCCACAGCAAGCCGGTGGTCGGCGTGGCCGAGCCGAGCCGCGGCACGTACAGCACGGTCGCCACGCCGACGCAGATGCCGAGCAGCACGTAGGTGACGATCTTGACCTGATCGACGCGAATCGCCGCATAACGCGCGACCTGTTCGTTCGAGCCGATCGCCTGCACATGCCGGCCGAACGCGGTGCGATTCAGGATCAACGCGCCGCCCGCCGCAACCACGAGAAACACCCAGATCGGCACAGGCACGCCGAACAGGCTCGCGTAGTAAACCGGCCCATAGAGATCGGACAAGGCGTTATCCAGGGTCAGCGCGCCACCATCGGCGAGCCACGTCAGCACCGCGCGAAAAATGCCTAACGTGCCCAACGTGACGATGAACGGTTCGATCCGTCCTTTGGTAATCAGCAAACCATGCGCGCAGCCGAACAATCCGCCGAGCACCAGCGCGAACGCGATGCCTAGCGCCACGATCAGCAACGGCGCGAACCTATGCCCGCCGACACCGGCCGCCAGCCCGTTCATCAGCCAGATCATGCTGCCCGCGATCAGCGCCGCCATCGAGCCGACCGACAGATCGATACCGCCCGAAATGATCACGAAGGTCATGCCGACCGCGATGATGCCGATGAACGACGTGCGCGTGAGCACGTTCATCAGGTTGTCGAGCGTCGCGAAATCGCGGTTGAGCAGCGTGCCGGCGACGCACAGCACGACCAGCCCGGCGAGCGGCCCAAGCGCATACAGACGATGCGCGAACCGCAACGCGCGGCCGGATGGCGCGGCTTCAGTGGGTGCCGGTCGCATGGGCGATCAACTCCTCTTCGGTCAGATGGTCGAGCGTGAGCGTTGCTTGCAGGCGTCCCGCGCGCATCACGGCGACGCGGTGGCACAAGCCGATCAGCTCGATCAGTTCGGATGAAATGACGATCACCGCGCGGCCCTGCGCGGCGAGACGATGGATCAGAAAATAGATGTCGCGTTTTGCGCCGACGTCGACGCCGCGGGTAGGCTCGTCGAGCACGATCACGTTCGGCTCGGGTTGCAGGAACTTGGCGAGCGCGAGCTTCTGCTGGTTGCCGCCGGAGAGCATGCGCGCGCGGCTCGTCAGATCGCCGGTGCGGATGCCGAAGTCGCTCACGGCTTGGGTCAACGCCGCGCGCCCCGCTTTCAGATCGAGCAATGGATGCGCGTAGCGTTCGAGCGTCATGAGCGTGACGTTGTCCTGCAGGCTCAGGTTCACGTGCAGGCCTTTGCCTTTGCGGTCTTCGCTCAGATACGTGAGGCCGTGGCGCATGGCGTCGCGTGGATCTTTCAGATCGGCGCGGCGGCCCGCGATTTCGATGCGGCCCGCCGTGCGTTTGCGCAAGCCGATGATCGCTTCGAACGCTTCGGTGCGGCCCGCGCCGACAAGTCCCGCAAAGCCGAGCACTTCGCCGGCGCGCACGTCGAAGCTCAGATCCTCGACCCAGTTCGGCACGGCGAGGCCTGCCACTTTCAACGCGATCGGCGTGTCGGCGGGCACTGTGATCTTCTCGGGGAACATATCGGACACGTCGCGCCCGACCATCAGATTCGCCATCTGCTGCCGCGCCAGCGCCGCCGTTTCGCCGCGCGCGACGAAGCGGCCGTCGCGCATCACGATCACTTCATCGGTGATGCGTTCGACTTCGTCGAGCTTGTGTGAGATATAGATGATGGTCACGCCGTCGGCTTTGAGCTTCGCCATCAGCGTGAAGAGGCGTTCGGTTTCGGACGGCGTGAGCGTGGCGGTCGGTTCGTCCATGATCAACAGGCGCGCGCGGCGCGACAAAGCCTTGGCGATCTCCACCATTTGCTTTTCAGCGACGATCAGTTCGCGCACCTTCGTGTCCGGTGCTTTCTCGAGGCCGACTTGCGCAAGATAACGCTTGGCGTCGGCACGCATCGCGGCATCGTCGACGAACCAGCCGCGCCGCTTCTCGTGGCCGAGATACATGTTCTGCGCGATCGTCAGATGCTCGGCGAGATTGAATTCCTGGTGAATCAACACGATGCCGGCGGCTTCCGCATCGCGCGAGCCGATGAACTGCTGCGCGTGGCCGTCGACCAGCAAGGTGCCCGACGTCGCCGTTTCATAACCGGCCAGGATTTTCATCAGCGTCGATTTGCCCGCGCCGTTTTCGCCGAGCAATCCGTAGATACGCCCCGGGCTCAACTCGAACGACACGCCGTGCAGCACGCGCACCGGGCCGAAGTCTTTGCGGATATCGTCGAAGCGGACGGCGAGGCTCATCGCTTACGCGCTCCCGCGAATCACGAGCCGATGCGGCAGCAGCACGCCCGGCACGTTGGCCAATGGATTCGCGAGCCGCTGCAGCAGCAGGCGCGCGGCGGTCTCGCCGAGTTCGCGCATCGGCTGCGCGATGGTGGTGAGCGGCGGATCGATTTGCGCAGCGAGGGAAATATCGTCGAAACCGACTACGGCGATGTCGTCCGGCACACGCTTGCCGACGCTGCGCAAGCCGTGGATCACGCCGATCGCCAGCGTGTCCGACACCGCGAAGATCGCGCTCGGCGGCAGCGCCTGTTGCACCAGCGTCGCCGCGGCCGATGCGCCCGCTTCATAGTCGATACTGTTCAGATTCATGCGCCAGTTCTCGTTCGGCGCGATGCCCGCTTCGCTCAACGCGTCGAGATAACCCTGCTGACGCTGGCGCGCATAGAGATAATCGACATCGGAATTGATCAAACCGATGCGCCGGTGGCCGCGCGCGAGCAGATGCCGCACCGCGTCGCCCGCGGCCCGGTAGTTGTCGATGCCGACGTACGGTACGCCGACCGCCGGATCGAACTCGCAGCACGCGACCCACGGCAGCGCGCTGGATGCCTCGCCGAGCGCCTGCTGGATGGCCGCCGGATCGAGGCAGATCGCGCCGTCCGCGCGGCGGCGCCGCAGCAGATCGAAATAACTGCGCTCGCGGCCCGGGTCGGCGCCCGTGTCGCATAGCAGCATGAAGTAGCCGTGCTGGCGCGCGACGCTGTCGATGCCGCGCACAATTTCAGCGTAGAACGGGTTGCCGACGTCGGGCACCATCGTCAGCAGCAGGCGGCTTTCGGCGGTGCGCAGGTTGCGCGCCAGTTCGTTGACGCGATAGCCGCTCGCGTCGACGGCGGCCAATACCTTGTCTCGCGTGGCGGGCCGGACGTTCTCGTGGCCGTTCAGCACCCGCGACACCGTCGCCACCGACACCCCCGCCTGCTCGGCGACGCCGGCAATCGACATGCCGACGGACGGCTGGAGCGGTTGCGCCTCGCGCGCCTCGCGCGCTTTGGACACCGTCTTGGACAACGCTTTGGACGACGTTTTGGACAAGTCAGCCTGCCTCGAAAATGTAATCGATTACATTCTTGGGCGATGCGAGCGCGAATCGCAAGGACGAATCGCTAGGGATTAACACGGAGAGCGGCAGGCGGTGGCGAGTCGCCGCACTGCCCGCGACGGCGCGTGATCGCACCGCGGTTTGGTACAATCCCGCAGTTACCCTGCCTGCCCCGGCTTCCAACGGATCCCGACAAGCGCTGGGCAGTGGCAAAAATCGCCAAACCAAACCGCCGAACCCACCATGAATATCGAGCAAGCGCGTTTCAACATGATCGAACAGCAGATCCGCCCCTGGGAAGTGCTCGACCAGGACGTGCTGAATCTGCTCTCGATCGTCAAGCGTGAAAACTTCGTCCCCGACGTGTACCGCGATCTGGCCTTCGTCGACTTCGAAGTGCCGCTGCCGGCTGGCCAGCACATGCTGGCGCCGCGCGTCGAGGCGCGCGTGCTGCAGGAACTGGCAGTGAAGAAGCACGAAAGCGTGCTCGAAATCGGCGCCGGCTCGGGTTACATGGCGGCCCTGCTCGCGCATCGCGCGCAGCATGTGCTGACGGTCGATATCGAACCGGAACTGGCGGAACTGGCCAGGCACAACCTGACCGCCAACGGCGTGCTGAACGCCGAAGTCGCCACCGGCGACGCATCGCGCGGCTGGGCCGACGCGGCACCGTACGACGTGATCTGCGTGTCGGGCGGCCTGCCGGTGCTGCCGCAGGACATCCTCGAACAACTGAAGGTGGGCGGCCGTCTGGCGGCTTTCGTCGGCACCGCGCCTGTTATGAAAGCGCAGATCATCACGCGCATCGACGAGACGCAATACCGCATTGCCGACGTATTCGAAATTTACGTCGAGCCGCTGATCAATGCGGTGCAACCGCCGCGCTTCAAGTTCTAAGTCATCTGCAACCTGACGTTTCGCTGGTCCGCCGCAATCTGAACTGGATGTCTTGCTGATGCAAAATCTGTCCGCTCCCGCACTCGCCGAATGGCTCGCCGATCAATCGCGCCCCGCGCCCGTGCTGCTCGACGTGCGCGAGCCGTGGGAAATCCAGACGGCGTCGATCGCCGGCGCCGTGTCGATTCCGATGCGCGAGATTCCCGCGCGCAGCGAAGAACTCGACGACGACGCGCAAATCGTCTGCGTCTGTCACCACGGCGCGCGCAGCGCCCAGGTCGCGATGTTCCTCGAGTCACGCGGCCACACCAACGTCTTCAATCTGCAAGGCGGGATCGACGCGTGGTCGCGTCAGGTCGATCCGTCTGTTCCTGTCTATTGACCGTACGGTCTCGATGAAGCGCCAGCTGGCGCCGGTCGGTGATGGGGCGTTTATCGCGCTGCCGCGGGTGCCGACCGTGCCGCATTCGGGTGTCGCGGCTAAAGGCGCCGCCGGGAAGCCTGGGCGGCAGGCCGTGCAGGACGCTGTCGCGACTCAGTAACGCTCCCTCTGCTTTCCCTTCTTTATGCAAGTGGCTTCTGACGCGGCGCCATTTGGTTGTTCGCCTATGGTGTTGGCCTTTCCTTGCTTTGTTATTGGTCTATTAGCGTTCCCCCTGTGCGGGGGAGCACCTACTTTTCTTTGCCTGCCGCAAAGAAAAGTAGGCAAAAGAAAGCGGCTTCACACCGCTAACTTTTAAGCGGGTCTCCCGGCTTGGAGGGGATAGTGGAACATCTGGAATCGGTGTTTCCGCACACTCCGCGTAAGTGACTAGGCCGTCATTCTTCCGGCGGCGCTGCGCGCGCCGTAGCGGTACTTCACAAAACCGCCAGCCGATTTTGACGCCTGCGTTTTGTCTTGTGCGGGCAATGTTTCATTTGCTAAGGCCACCGCTTCTTCCTGTTCCTTGCCATTTTTGACTCCGCAACCCGGAACAGTTTGCGACAGCCCTAACACCTCGCTTTCATTGGGACGCTTCTCGTAGCCGCCGAGGAAATTTCTTACGGTTTCCTGAGCATCGCCCGGGCACCATGCTCCGACCATTTTTGGGGGAGCAGTGTGATGAGATTTCTGAAGATCGCGATGCTGGCCGCAACGCTGTTGCCGCTCGCCTCGCATGCAACGTTGGGCGGCGCGCCGAGCGCCGGCACATCCGCTCCAACGATGCTGCGCGCCATGCCGCAATCCGCCGCCGGAACAGCCGCGGCTAAAACGACAACTACAGCGCCCTTCACCATGCGCGAGTGGCGCGACACCAACGGCGTCACGATCCGCGAATACGTGCTGCCCAGCAATGTCGTGTTCGCCGTCACCTGGGAAGGACCGATACGCCCCGATATGACGGCGCTGCTCGGCAGCTATTTCCCCAACTTCGTCGCCGCCGGCGAAAGCCGCGCGCGCGGCACCGGTCCGCTGATCGAAGGCAACGGCGACTTCCGCATCGAATCGGCGGGCCGCCTGGGACATTTCTTCGGCATCGCGTATCTGCCACGCCTGATGCCTGCGAACGTCCGTCCGGGCGATCTGCAGTGAACGACGCATCGATTTCGCGGAAAACATCAAGATGAAGACACTCAACAAGACACTCTGGGTCGCGCTGACCACGCTGGGCCTGACACTGTCCGCCTGTGGCGGCGGAGGCGATGGAAACGGCGGCAAAAACGGCGGCGCCATTGGCTGGTCCGCCGATCCCGACTGGATCCAGAAGCCGGACGGCTCAGGCAACGCCGGCAATTCGGAGAATACGTCGAGCGACAACAGCAATACTGTGCCGATTCGCGTCGACAACTCGATGGGCAGCATCAACATGCTTTCCGCGACGATCACCGTGTGCGTCCCCGGCACGCAAGGCGCCAGCCAGTGCACGACGATCGATCGCATGCTGGTCGATACCGGCTCGGTAGGCGTACGCATTATGGCCAGCGCACTCCCGACTCTAGGTTCCCAGTTGCTCACGCAAGCCGGCGCCCTCGACGATGCAACCGGCGTCGCACCGATCGCCGAATGCATGCCGTTCGGCTCCGGCACCACATGGGGCTCGGTGAAACGCGCCGACATCAAAATCGGCAGCCGTACGGCAAGCAATATCCCTATCCAGTTGATAGGCGACGGTGCGTACGCCATCCCGGCGGACTGCGTCGCGCACGGCGGCCCGGACCTCGGCACCGCCGAACGACTTGGCGCCAACGGTATTCTCGGCATCGGCCACGGCACGCATGACTCGAAAGACGCGCTGACGATCCCGCTGCCGGGAAATTACTACTATTGCACGGCTGCGAACGCCTGCTTCAGCACGCGCATGTCGATCAACAAGGAGGTGATGAATCCCGTCGCCGCCTTCTCCAGCGATAACAACGGCACGATCATCCGCCTGCCGAAGCTGCCTGCGGGCGGCCAGGCAAGCGTCGCCGGCGAACTCGTATTTGGCATCAGCACGCAGCAGAACAACAAGCTGCCGGCGAATGTGAACATCCTGGCGGTGGATAAGTTAGGCGAGTTTACAACTCAGTACCAAGGTCGCGTGTTCAACTGGAGCGCGATCGACAGCGGCACTAACGGATTCGCGTTCCAGGACGATTCGATCCCCGTCACGTCGGACTGGTACACGCCGCCAACCGCGCTCAATCTGGTGGCAACAATGGAAGCCACCAACGGAACAGGCACGCCCGTCAACATGCCCTTCACGATCGACAACGCCGTCAACATGGCGGCGAACGGATACGCCGCCTATGACAACGTCGGCCGGCACTACTCCAACTACAGGATGTTCGTTTGGGGTCTGCCGTTCTTCTACGGGCGCAGTGTGTACACGGTGATCGGCAACAGCACGATAGGCAAGCAAACCGGACCGTTCGTCGCGTTCTGACAACTGCGCTTCCGTGGCACAGGAGGCGGCGCCTCGAAGCGCCGCCTCCTGGCGTTATTTCTGATCTCTCGTTGAGACCTCATGGAACGCAAGAAAACGTGAAGACTTTCAATAAGACGCTTTGCTTCGCCATCCTGACTGCTAGCGTGACTATGTCCGCCTGTGGCAGTGGTGGCGGTGGTGGCGGTGATAACAACGACGACGCGAACGCGACACAGAACAACGACAAGCCGGCGCCAGTTACGCCGGCGCCCTCGCCGGCTCCGGGTTCGTCGCCTACTCCTACACCAAGTCCTACGCCGAGTCCGAACCCTGCACCAACTCCGACTCCAACTCCGAGCCCGAGCCCTGCTCCAACACCTACTCCGACACCAACGCCGACTCCGAGCCCGCCCCCCACGCCTACTCCAACGCCCGCGCCAGCGCCGAGCCCGGCTCCGACGCCCACGCCCGTCGCAGATGTCAATACCGTCCCGATCACCGTCGAGCGTTGGACGGGAAACTACGCCAACATGCCGTACGTGAGCGTCACCATCTGCATCCCTGGTATGCAGGGCAGCAACCAATGCGCAACGGTCGATCACATGCAGCTCGATACCGGCTCGGTCGGCGTGCGGGTACTGGCGAGCGCACTGGGTTCGGCGCTTGCCGGCCGCTTGCCGGCACAGTCCGGCGCCACCAATGATCCGACCGGCGGCGCACCGATTGCCGAATGCGCGGCATTCGGCTCGGGGTACACGTGGGGACCGATCAAACGGGCCGACGTAACGATAGGCGGCAAAATGGCGGGCGATCTGCCGGTGCAGGTGATCGCCGACGGCACGTACGCAACGCCGTCAGATTGCGTTTCACGCGGCGTCAACAACCTCGGTACGGCGACTGCGCTCGGCGCCAACGGCGTGCTTGGCATCGGTCCGGCGCAACGCGACTACCCGGCTGCGGCACAAGCCGTCTTACCGGCGGTCTACTACTACTGCACATCCGCGAGTTCGTGCACGAATACGCGGGTGCCGCTCGATACACAAGTGATGAATCCGGTCGCCAACTTCACCTCCGACAACAACGGCACGATTATCCGTCTGCCCGCGTTGCCCGCAGGTGGCCAGGCAAGCGTCACGGGCGAACTGGTGTTCGGCATCGGCACGCAGCAGAACAATGCGATGCCGTCGACCGCGAATATTCTGGCGCTCGACCAGTATGGCTATTTTCCCACCACGTATAAGGGCCGATCGTTTACCAGCGCCATCGACAGCGGCTCCAATGCGAACATCTTCGCGGATTCGACCGTCCCCTACTTGGGCGACTGGTATATGCCGCCGACTACGCTCAGCCTGTCCGCTAACCTGACTGGTGTCGACAAAGCTGCCACGCCAGTCACCGTGCCGTTCTCGCTTGCCAATGGCTGGGGCTTGCTGGCGAACCAGTACGCGGCCTACGACAGCCTTGGTTCGCCGTCGGCGGGGATATTCATCTGGGGACTGCCGTTCTTCTTCGGCCGCAACGTCTACACCGTGCTCAACAACGCGATGATCGGCAAGCAGGCGGGTCCGTTCATCGCGTTCTGATAGTCGACGATCACACGCACACGAACCAAACAGAAGGCCGGCGCCGCGAGGCGCCGGCCTTCCGTCTTTCCAGCAAAAGACTGCGTGCCGCCCAATCGCTAATCCGTCTCCTTCAACACTTCAGCAACGGTCCTGAATATCTCCGCGATCTGCGCCTCCTCGATAATGAGCGGCGGCGAGAACGCCAGAATATCCCCGGTATAGCGCGTCAGCACACCCTTCTCGTAGCACCGCACAAACACATCGTAAGCACGCGCGCCAGGCGCACCATCACGCGGCGCCAACTCCACCCCACCCACCAACCCAAGATTGCGCACGTCGATCACGTGCCGCTCACCTTGCAGCTTGTGAATCGCTGTCTCGAAGATCGGCGCCATCCGCGCGGCCCGTTCGAACAGCTGCTCGCGCTCATACAGATCGATCGTCGCACACGCCGCGGCCGCGGCAATCGGGTGTCCCGAGTACGTATAGCCATGAAACAGTTCGATCCCGCCCGGCGCGCCATTCACGATCGAATCGTGAATCCTTCCGCTGGCGGCGACGGCGCCCATCGGCGCTGCCGCATTGTTGGTGCCCTTGGCCATCGTCAGCAAATCGGGCGTTACGCCGAAATATTGCGCGGCGAATGGGGCGCCCAGACGCCCCCACCCTGTAATCACTTCGTCGAAGATCAACAGGATGCCGTGCTTGTCGCAGATCTCGCGCAGCCGCTGCAAATAGCCTTGCGGCGGAATCAGCACGCCGGTCGAACCCGCCACCGGCTCGACGATCACCGCCGCAATCGTCGACGCGTCGTGCAGCGTGACAAGCCGCTCCAGTTCGTCGGCGAGATGCACGCCCCACACCGGCTGTCCTTTGGAGAACGCCGCCTCCTTGATGTTCAGCGTATGCGGCAAATGATCGACTGACGGCAGCAGCGCGCCTGAAAACGCCTTGCGGTTCGGCGCAATGCCGCCCACCGAAATCCCGCCGAAGCCGACACCGTGATAGCCACGCTCGCGGCCGATGAAGCGTGTGCGCTGCCCTTCGCCACGCGAGCGATAGTAGGCCAACGCGATCTTCAGCGCGGTATCGACGGCCTCCGAACCCGAGTTCGCGAAGAAGATGTGCTTCAGATCGCCCGGCGTATGCCGCGCGATTTTGGTGGCGGCCTCGAAAGCCTTCGGGTGCCCCATCTGGAAAGTCGGCGCGAAATCCATTTCGGCCGCCTGGGCCTGCACCGCCGCCACGATCTCGTCGCGGCAGTGCCCGGCGTTGACGCACCACAGGCCCGCGGTGCCGTCGAGAATGCGCCGGCCGTCGTGCGATGTGTAGTACATGCCCTTCGCGCTTGCGAGCAGCCGTGGCGCGCTCTTGAACTGGCGGTTCGCGGTGAAGGGCATCCAGAACGCGGACATATCGGGTGAGTTGGCGGTGGCGCGCTCTTTCATGTCGGGTCTCCTCGCGTGGGTGGTCTTCCAGTGTAGGCAGAGCGCGACGCATGCACAAAGGGGCGGCGCTCATGCACCGCGCGCGCACGCTGGCGGATCGGCACGCTTCGTTGCAGCGCCACACGCACCGCAACGAGGCGCGCAGGCTACGTGTGCACCACTTTCGCGCCGCAGGACGCATACCACCCATGCCCGGCCGCCGCGCCGCAGCACGCAAGAAGCCGAGTTCACGCCGGATGCGTCGCTTGGCATGTGCCTTGCAGTACACAAGCGGCAAGTCATGCGGGATAAGCCCTGCTGGCTGAAATCGACGCCCATAAACATTCACCATCAATGGCAAGGGGATATACATGAAACGTCGCAGTCTGTTGAAGTTCGGCTCCATGTCGGGCGCACTGGCGCTCGCCGGTCAGGTTCCGTTTGCCAAGGCGCAATCCGGCAGCGGTCCGATCAAAGTAGGCGTTCTGCATTCCTTGTCAGGCACGATGGCGATCTCGGAGACGTCGCTCAAGGACACCGCGCTGATGACCATCGCGGACATCAACAAGAACGGCGGCGTAATGGGCCGTCAACTGGAGCCGGTGGTGGTCGACCCGGCATCGAACTGGCCGCTGTTCGCCGAAAAGGCGCGCCAGCTGATCACCCAGGAGAAGTGCGCAGTCGTGTTCGGCTGCTGGACTTCGGTGTCGCGCAAATCGGTGCTGCCGGTATTCGAAGAACTCAATGGCCTGTTGTTCTATCCGGTGCAGTACGAAGGCGAGGAAATGTCGCGCAACGTGTTCTACACGGGCGCCGCGCCGAATCAGCAAGCGATTCCGGCAACCGAATACCTGATGAGCAAGGAAGGCGGCGGTGCGAAGCGTTTCTTCCTGCTCGGCACCGACTATGTCTATCCGCGCACGACCAACAAGATCCTGCGCGCCTTCCTGAAGTCGAAGGGCGTACAGGAAGCGGACATTCAGGAGGTCTACACGCCGTTCGGCCACAGCGACTATCAGACCATCGTCGCGAACATCAAGACCTTCTCGCAGGGCGGCAAGACCGCGGTGATCTCGACCGTCAACGGCGACTCGAACGTGCCGTTCTACAAGGAACTGGGCAACCAGGGGCTGAAGGCATCCGATGTGCCGGTCGTCGCGTTCTCGGTCGGCGAAGAAGAATTGCGCGGCATCGATACGAAACCGCTGGTCGGCAACCTCGCGGCGTGGAACTACTTCATGTCGCTGCGCAATCCGGCCAACGAGAAGTTCAAGAAACAATGGGCCGCGTGGGTCAAGGAAAACAATCTGCCGGGCGGCACCAAGCGCGTGACCAACGATCCGATGGAAGCGACCTTCGTCGGCATTCATCTGTGGAAGCAGGCTGTCGAGAAGGCGAAGAGCACGGATGTAGACAAGGTGCGTGTGGCGATGGTCGGCCAGACGTTTGCCGCACCATCGGGCTTCACGCTTGAAATGGACGGCAATCACCATTTGCACAAGCCGGTGATGATCGGCGAAGTGCGCGCCGACGGCCAGTTCAACGTGGTGTGGCGCACCAAGACCGCGATCCGCGCGCAGCCGTGGAGCCCGTTCATCGCCGGCAATTCGAGCAAGCCGGATGTGGTCAGTTCGATTCCGGCGTTCCTGAAGCGCTCGCGGGTTGCCTGACGGGACGGCGCGGCCATACGTGTCTATCCACGATGCCGCGCCGCCCTGCCGGTTCTTCTTCAAAGGCCACCATGGCGTTTTCATTCCTGAAGTTCGCACGGCGCAGCATCGGCAGCCTGGGGCTCGTGCTGCTGGCTAGCGCGCCGCTCGCCGCCTTCGCGCTGAGCCCGGCCGATGTCGCGCCGCTCGCCGGCGACGACTTCGACGCGAAATCCGCGGCCATCGACAAGCTGATCGCCAATCACGACAAAGCATCGCTCGCGGTGCTCAAAGCGCTGTCCGACGACAGTGCGCTCGCCACCGATGCCGGCGCCGTGCTCCTGCAAGACGGCGACACCGCACGCGATGCCGTCACCGGCAAGACCGTCGCCGCCGGCGACGCTCAACCGGTCACGCTGAACAATCTGCTGCGCTCGAAGGTGGCAGGCGCGCTGTCGGGTCTGCAACTCGACTCGCCCGATACGGCGACGCGCGCCGCCGCCATTACCGCGCTGTTGCAAAACCCCGATCCGTCGATCAAACCGCTCGTCGACGCCGCTCGTGCGAAGGAAACCGATCCGGCGCTGAAGAAGCGTCTCGACACGCTGTGGGCGATGACCGCCTTGCACGACGCCGATCCGGCCAGGCGGCTCGAAGCCGTGCAACTCGTCGCCGCGCGGCACGATCTCGACATGAACGAGTTGCTGCGCCCGCTCGTCGCGAAGAAGCCGGACGGCACTTTCAACGAAGCCGACGACCGCGTACGCGCCGCCGCGCAAAGCGGCATCGACGAACTCGATGCGATCCAGCGCCGCAGCCAGATCGCCGGCACGCTGTTCGCCGGCTTGTCGCTCGGCAGCGTGCTGTTGCTCGCCGCGCTCGGCCTCGCGATTACCTATGGGTTGATCGGCGTCATCAACATGGCGCACGGCGAATTCCTGATGATCGGCGCGTACGCGACATACGTCGTGCAGAACCTGTTCCAGCGGTACGCACCCGGCGCGTTCGACTGGTATCCGCTGCTCGCGGTGCCCGCGTCGTTCGTGGCCGCCGGGCTGGTCGGCATCGTGCTCGAGCGGCTGGTTCTGAAGCATCTGTACGGCCGCCCGCTCGAGACCCTGCTGACCACCTTCGGTATCAGCCTGATTCTGATTCAGGCCACGCGCATGCTGTTCGGCGCGCAAAACGTGCAGGTGGTCAATCCGGCGTGGATGAGCGGCGGCGTCACCGTGTTGCCGAATCTGATCTTGCCGTACAACCGCCTGGCGATCCTGGCGTTTTCGATGATCGTCGTCGGCATTGCGTGGGCCGTGCTGACCAGGACGCGCCTCGGCCTCTTCGTGCGCGCCGTCACACAGAATCGGCGGATGGCGGCGTGCGTCGGCGTGAAGACGGCGCGGGTCGATTCGTATGCGTTCGCGTTCGGCGCGGGCATTGCCGGTTTGGGCGGCTGTGCGTTGTCGCAGATCGGCAATGTCGGCCCGGACCTCGGCCAGAGCTACATCATCGATTCGTTCATGGCGGTGGTGCTCGGCGGCGTCGGACAACTGGCCGGCACGGTCATCGGCGGCTTCGGACTCGGCCTGGTCAGCAAAGCGATCGAACCGTTCTGGGGCGCGGTGCTCGCGAAGATCGCGGTGCTCGTCCTGATCGTGTTGTTCATCCAGAAGCGTCCGCAGGGCATGTTCGCCCTCAAGGGCCGTAGCGCGGAGGCATGATGACGTCTGCGACTACCCCGGCTCACGTTTCGTCAACGGGCTCGGCCGCGACCGCCGGACGCGAGGCGCAATCCGGCTTCGCGCTCGGCTTGCCGCCGCGTCCCGCGCTGCTGTCGCGGCGTGCGTGGCTCGCGCTGATCGCGCTGATCATCGTGTTCGGCCTCGGCGTGCCGTTCGCCACGCTGGTGGTGCCGGAGACGAGCGCGTTCCATCTGTCCGCGTACGCGATGACGCTGACCGGCAAGTTCATGTGCTACGCGATCGCCGCGCTCGCGCTCGATCTCGTGTGGGGTTACTGCGGCATTCTGAGCCTCGGGCACGCATTGTTCTTTGCATTGGGCGGCTACGCGATCGGCATGTACCTGATGCGCTCGATCGGTCACGAAGGCAAATACGGCAGCGATCTGCCGGATTTCATGGTGTTTCTCGACTGGCATCAGTTGCCCTGGTACTGGCAATGCACCCAGCATCTCGGGTATGCACTGCTGCTGGTGGTGCTGGTGCCGGCAGTGGTCGCGTGGGTGTTCGGCTTCTTCACGTTCCGCTCGCGCGTGAAGGGCGTGTATCTGTCGATCATCACGCAGGCCATGACGTTCGCCGCGATGCTGCTGTTCTACCGCAACGAAACCGGCTTCGGCGGCAACAACGGCTTCACCGATTTCAAGCGCATCGGGGGTTTTCCGATCACGCATCCGGGCACTCGTACTGCTCTCCTGCTGATCACGTTTGCCGTGTTGATTCTCGCGTTTATCGGCGCACGGGCGATCGTCACGTCGAAGCTCGGCCGCGTGGTCACCGCGGTACGCGACGGTGAAACGCGCCTGATGTTCCTCGGCTACAGCCCGTTGGCGTACAAACTGTTCGTGTGGACCGTGTCCGCCGTGTTGTGCGGGATTGCCGGCGCTTTGTATGTGCCGCAGGTCGGCATCATCAATCCGGGCGAGATGTCGCCGGGCAACTCGATTGAAATGGCGATCTGGGTCGCCGTGGGCGGACGCGGCACCTTGATCGGACCGATCATCGGCGCGTTCGCGGTGAATGGCGCGAAGAGCTTTTTTACGGCGAACTTCCCCGAGTATTGGCTGTTCTTTCTTGGCCTGATCTTCGTGTTGGTGCCGTTGCTGTTGCCGAACGGCATCATGGGGTTGATCGAACTCGTGACGCGCAAGAGGAACCGCTCATGAACGAAAACCCGATGGTTCCCGATCTTGCCTTGCCTGAAGCACCTGCTGAACGGTCGTTGAGCGGCGTCGCCAGCATGGGACACGCGGTGGTGCCGGGCGAGATCGATATTTCGCACGGGACGATTCTGTACCTCGAGGATGTGACCGTCAGTTTTGATGGTTTTCGCGCGCTGAATGCGCTGACGTTGTCGATCGATGCCGGTGAATTGCGTTGCATCATCGGGCCTAACGGCGCGGGTAAGACGACGATGATGGATGTCATCACCGGGAAAACGGAACCGGATTCGGGCAAGGTTTTCCTGGGGCAGTCGATTGATTTGACGCGGATGAACGAGCCTTCTATTGCGCGTGCGGGAATTGGGCGGAAGTTTCAGAAGCCTACTGTGTTCGAGCAGCATCCCGTGTGGGAGAACCTTGAGTTGGCGATGAAGGCTGACAAGGGTTGGTGGGCTTCTTTACGCGCCCGGTTGGATCGCGAGGCCCAAGCTCGCATTGAAGAGACCTTGGCTTTGATTGGACTTGAGAGTGAGGCTCGACGGCTTGCCGGCGAGTTGTCGCATGGGCAGAAGCAGCGGCTCGAGATTGGGATGTTGCTGATGCAGCAACCGGCACTGCTTTTGCTCGATGAGCCTGCGGCGGGGATGACCGATGACGAGACCATGCAGTTGGCTAATTTGCTCAATCAATTGCGGGGAACGTGCTCGATGATGGTTGTGGAGCACGATATGGAGTTTGTTGCGGCTCTGTCTGGCGACACCGGGAAAGTTACCGTCATGGCCGAAGGGCGGGTTCTTGCTCACGGCACGCTTGAGGAAGTCAAGAAGGATGAGACGGTTATCGAGTCGTACCTGGGGAGGTGATCTGGTTTTTTGCCATCGGCGGCGGCATGGTTGTGTGCCTACGGCGTTGCCAAAGGTAAAAAAGCAAAAGCCTCGCAGAATCAGAGGAACGGTCCAAATGTTAGAAGTAGAAAACCTGAACCAATACTACGGCGGCAGCCACATCCTGCGAGATGTGAAACTGACCGTGCCGGACGGCAAACTAACCGTCCTGCTGGGCCGCAACGGCGTAGGCAAAACCACGCTTCTAAGATGCCTGATGGGCGTCGTCCAAACCAGGAGCGGTTCAATCGCCTGGCGTGGAACGCCAATCACAAAACTCCCGACTTACTCGCGAGTAGAGCAAGGCCTGGCCTACGTCCCGCAAGGCCGTGACATCTTCCCACGGCTGACTGTCGAAGAAAACCTGTTGGTAGGCGCCGCCAGCAAAAAAGCCCCCAAAAAAATCCCCGACCGCATCTACGACCTCTTCCCGGTACTAAAAGACATGCGCACCCGTCGCGGCGGCGACCTCTCCGGCGGACAGCAGCAACAACTCGCCATCGGCCGAGCCCTCATGAGCGATCCGCAATTGCTCATCCTCGATGAACCCACCGAAGGTATTCAGCCATCGATCATTCAGGACATCGGTCGCACACTGCGTCAACTGGTCGAAGAAATGGGCATGACCGTCCTGCTCGTCGAACAGTATTACGATTTCGCCAAGGAAATCGCCGATCGGTATTGGGTGATGAGCCGCGGTGAAATCGTCGCGGGCGGCGAAGGCGCTAACATGGATACGGATGGGGTGCGCGCACTCATCGCCGTCTGACGAAGACGGTCACCGCAGCGTGCTATTCTCGCCGCATCACTACGGCAATGCGTCGGCCGTTGCTTGACGCGCGCCAGCACGCTCGGCCTCTATACGTCCATTCGCATGTCGCTTCACGAAAATCACGCCACGCTCGCCACCGCACACTCCGCCGCGCAAAATACCGCGCACTCGCAATGGCGCGCACGTCTCGAACTCGGCTTCGTCAAAGATGGCGAGCGGACCACGCTCAAGCATCGGCGGCATGAAGGGCCGTTGCGCGTGCAACGGCCGCTCTATCCGGAAGGCAATGCGATCTGTCATGCGGTGATCGTGCATCCGCCAGGCGGGATCGCGGGCGGCGATCAGCTGGATATCGATGTCGCGGTTGGCGACGGCGCGCATGCCGTTATTACTACGCCTGGGGCGACCAAGTGGTACAAGTCCAATGGACGCGTGGCGCGGCAGAATATTTCCGTGCGCGTCGGCGAGCATGCGAAGCTCGATTGGCTACCGCAGAACAATATCGTGTTCGATAGTGCGAACGCTCAGCTTGAATTCACGCTGACACTTGCTGAAGGGGCTACCGCGATTGGGTGGGATGCGACGCAGCTTGGACGGCAAGCGGCCGGTGAACGGTGGTCGGATGGGCAGTTGCGCGCGGTTTCGCGGATCGTTGGCGCGAGTGGCGAGTTGTTGTGGCTCGAACGCGCGAGTCTTGGTGCGGATGATCCGCTAAGGTATGCCGCACAAGGGCTTGCCGGATTTCCTGCGTATGGGACGTTGTGGGCCGTTGGACCTGCTTGTGATGATGCGCTTGCTGAGGAGCTGACTGCCCAGTTGCCGTTCGACGATGCGCTGCGGGCGGCGGCTTCTTGTGTCACTTCCGGGGTTTTGATTGTGCGGGCTGTTTCCCGGTCTATGGAAACGCTGCAGCGGGCTTTGACTCAGTGCTGGTTGCAGCTGCGGCCCGTCGTGCATGGGGTCGAGGCGGTGCCGCTGCGGATCTGGTCGACTTGATCTGCGCGCCGCGACCATGCATTGATTGCAACGGTGATGAATGCACCGCCGCAATGAGAAAAATCCGATTTTTGCAAAACGTCGTGCGAGCGCATCACTTTTGCAATCCTTACCATTTTTGAGACATTGCTTTCAGCTAGATTTCTCAGCTATTACAAATAGCTGAGAAAAAAATGAACAATCGAGCTTACCGGCTGGTCTTCAGCCGGTTCCGGAACATGCTCGTCGCTGTGGAAGAGACGGCGAGCGGTGCCGGCAAGACCCGTCAGGGAGAGACAACGGGCGCAGCGCCGGCCGTCTCATCCGGCGATCGGGCCACAACCCAGTTCACGCTGCGTCACGCCGCCTTCGGCGTGTTCGTGCTGGGCGGCGCCATGTCGGTTCATGCGCAGATCGTGGCGGGCGGTGCCAATGCGCCGTCCGTGATCCAGACACAAAATGGCATCCCGCAGGTCAACATTTCAAGACCGTCCGGGGCTGGCGTTTCGCTGAATACGTACGGACAGTTCGATGTCCAGAAAAACGGCGCAATCCTGAACAACTCGCCGACGATTGTCAGCACGCAGCAGGCTGGGCAGATCAACGGCAACCCGAATTTCGGGGCGGGCGAGTCCGCGCGCATCATCGTCAACCAGGTCAACAGCAGCGCAGCGAGCCAGATCAACGGCTATCTCGAAGTTGCGGGGCGACGCGCCGAGGTTGTGATTGCCAACGGCTCTGGCATTTCGGTCAATGGTGGCGGCTTTCTGAATACCTCGCGCGCCATCCTGACGACGGGCACGCCGAACTTCGCCCCCGATGGTTCGCTCGTGGGTTTGAATGTGACGGGTGGCAACATCACCGTGCAAGGTGCGGGGCTGGACGGTTCGACCGTCGATCAGGTTGACCTGCTCGCTCGCGCGGTGCAGGTCAATGCGGCGATCTACGCCGGAAACGCCCTCAATGTAGTGGCGGGCGCAAACAGCGTCAACCATGACACGCTCAACGCAACGCCGATCGCAGGCGACGGACCCGCGCCGGACGCATCGATTGACGTGAGCCAGCTGGGCGGAATGTATGCAAATCGCATACGCCTGGCCTCAAATGAGTTTGGCGTCGGCGTTTCGACCCGTGGCGTGATCGCCGCGCAGGCGGGCGATCTCGAACTGCTCGCGGATGGGCGGGTGGTACTGGCTGGCAGCACGAGCGCGAGCGGCAACCTGACCGTGCAGGCCCGTGAGGGCATCACGAACAGCGGCACGACGTACGCCCAGCAGTCGCTAGCGGCCACCACCGCAGGGGACCTTAGTAACAGCGGCACGCTCGCCGCGCAGCAGCACCTGACGGGCCACGCAGCCAGCGTGGCGTCAACCGGCACGCTCGGCGCCGGGATGAACAGTGACGGCTCGCTCGCGCAGGCGGGCGACCTGAACCTCACGGCTGACGATGTGCTATCGGCGCACGGCAACAACGTGGCAGGCGGCAACGCCACGCTTTCGGGCGCGGCGCTGGACCTCGCCGGCAGCCAGACGCAGGCGCGCGGCAATGTGGCGCTCACCGCGGGAAGCGGGAACATGAATCTCGCCTATGCGACGACGGGCGCAGGCGGCACGCTGACAGCGAACGCGAGTAGCGCGCTTGTCAACGATGGCGGCAACCTGTCGAGCCAGGGGGCGATGCAACTGACCGGGGCCAGTGTTTCCAATGCAGGAGGCCAGATCGTTTCGCAGTCCACGCTTGACGCGGGCTCGGATGGCGCAATCAACAATCGCCAGGGCGTGATACAGGCGGCCGGTCGCGAGAGCGTGAAGGGTGCCTCGCTGGACAATACGGCGGGCCGTATCGTCTCGCTGAACGGCGATGGCCTTTCGGTTGTCACGACGGGCGCGCTCGTCAATGCCACCGGCACCACCGCGACCGGAGAAACCGGTGGCGTGGTCGGTTCGAACGGCGGGCTCGATGTTGGGGCTGGAATCCTGTCGAACCAGGGCCAGCTCACGGCGCAGGGCGATGCGAGCGTGCGTGCGCAGACCTTCGACAATCACGACGGCAGCGTCAGCGCGGGCGGCAGCCTCACCACGACGGTGGCTGGTGCGCTCAGCAACCAGCGCGGCACGCTGACAGGCGCAGCAACAGCGGTGTCGGCTGCCTCGCTCGAGAACAGCAGTGGCGACATTGACGGCGACCAGGTGAGCGTGAGAACGACCGGCGATCTGGTGAACCGTGGCGGCACGATCCGCCAGTTCTCGCAGTCCGGCCAGACGATTATCGCAGGCGGCGCGCTGGACAATACCGGCGGCACGATCGCCAGCAATGCATCGAACCTGAACGTATCGGCGCACACGCTGACCAACGACAGCGGCGCGATCCAGCATGCAGGTAGCAGTGGGAGCACAGCCTAACGACGGCACGGACTGGCAGCCCTACGGCATCAATCAGGCAGGACAGCAGGTATGGGCGCAGAGTCTGCCGGCGGGTGATCCAGATCTTCAGGCGTTCATCGCGAGCAATACGAACGGCAGGAGCGCCCCGAACGGAATGACCTATCAGGCCACGACAACGGGTTCCAATACGGGACTGGTGAGAGCGCCGGACTTCGTGAACTTCCAGATTGATTACTTCGTGGGCAGTGCGTGGGGCACATTCTCGCGGGACGGGAATTCATTCTTCGGTTACGGTGTAAATATGGCGTTACCAAACACAGTTAACGCTGCGGCGAGTGTTCAATTCGGCTGGCTAAATCAAGCGACAGTTAGGCCGGGTCAGACGAATAATTTCTTGTCCGGATATGCGGGTAATGGAACCGCGGCATTTGGTGCTGTGGGCGGCGGCGTTGTTTATTCGCCTGGTAATGGAACTGCAACAACTGTCGGCGCGGGCGTTGGTGTGAACGTTGGAAAATCAAACAATCCAGCGAGTACCGGTATGGGCTACACAGTGGATCAGGGCAAAACAGGGATCAGGTGGTAACTATGCCAAGCTTCCCAGGACAGACTCCAAAGACGCGAGCCCAGAAAATCGTCTGGTGGTGCGTCTTCACGGCGATGATGAGTTTTATCGTGTACGTGGTATTCAAAAACATCTTCTTCCGTTAAAACAACAACCCCGGCCGCGGCCGGGGTTGTTGTTTGCGGAGTAGTTCAATCCGGCGTGATGACGAGCCTGCCGTGCTGGACCTCGATCCTCACGCGCTGGCCGGGTGGGAAGCCGGCCTGTTCACGCATCCAGAAAATTATCTGGTGGTGCGTCTTCACTGCGATGATGGGTTTTATTGTGTATGTGGTGCTGAAAAATATCTTCTTCCGTTAAAGCAACAAACCCGGCGCTGGCCGGGTTTGTTGTTTGTGGGTTGTTCAGTTGCGTTTGCTGCGTCTTTGAAGCATGGCGTCGGCCTCTGGCGCGATCATGTACCGGCCGGCGACCCTGTAGTCATAGTCCGGGATGATGGTGATGTGGCCGCAGCGGTGATCGACGCTGAACATGACCTGCTGTCCGGGCAGGAAGCCTGCCTGTTCGAGCAGCGTATCGGTGATCTTCATCCACGGAAAGGCGGAATGTTTGCCGTGTTCCTGCGTGCTGTCTGTGGCAGGCCCTTCCTCAAGTGCACGTCATGGCGCGATTTCCGGTGTGTTCTGAATCGCCCGACACTCGCTGAGTGATGGGGTGAGTGGGTTTCACCGTCGCAAGCCCGCACGCGCACCACAATAAGGCACAAAAACGCCCCACTGCGGTGCGAGCCCCGTCTCCCTCCCGGCTACTCCCCACCGCACCGCCATGGCACAAACCTTGCTTCAAAACCTCCCACGATGCTGCCGCGTCCTGACGGCAGCCGACCGCTCGCCGCCACCACCGCTCAACCACTATGACCCGATCGACCCTCCGTCCCGCGCGCCGCGCCTGGCTCGCCGCACTGTTGCTCTCGCCCGTTCTCGCACTCAACGCACCCGCCGCTCACGCGGATACGCTCGATAACATCGCCAAAGCCGGGGTACTCAAGGTCGCCGTGCCGGAAGACTATCCGCCGTTCGGCTCGGTCGGCGCGGACATGAAGCCGCAAGGCTATGACATCGATACCGCCACCCTGCTCGCGAAATCGATGAACGTGAAGCTCGAACTCGTGCCGGTCAACAGCGCGAACCGCATTCCGTATCTGCAAACAGGCAAGGTCGATCTGGTCATCTCGTCGCTCGGTAAAACGCCGGATCGCGAGAAGGTCATCGATTTCTCAACCGCCTATGCGCCGTACTATCAAGGCGTGTTCGGTCCCGCCGACATCAAGGTCGCAAGCCCCGCCGATCTCACCGGCAAAACGGTCGGCGCCACGCGCGGCGCACTCGAGGAAATCGGTCTCACGCAAATGGCGCCAAACGCCACCATCAAACGTTTCGAAGACAACAACGCAACCATCGCCGCGTTCCTCTCGGGTCAGGTGCAGTTGATCGCCGCCGGTAACATCGTGGCCGCCGCGATCCTCGCGAAGAATCCGCCGCGTCGTCCGGAACCGAAGTTCGTCATCAAGAACTCGCCGTGCTTCGTCGGCATGAACAAGAACGAAGGCCGCCTGCAGCAGAAGGTCAACGCCGCTATCGCGCAAGCGAAACAGGACGGCACACTCAACTCGATGTCGAAAAAATGGTTCGGCGCACCACTGCCGACAGATCTGTAAGCGCATCGTTAGCTGGCCTTGATACCGTGGTCGGCTAATCCGGCATTGCACCTGTCGTGGACGCATCCCGTGTGCAGCACACAATGCGTCCACGACTTGCAGCGCCTGTCACTGTCGCCGCCTGCCCCTCGGGACAGGCGCAACCCTAAGCACATAATCGATGAAGCTGACACCTCGCGAGAAGGACAAGCTGCTGATTTTCACCGCCGCGCTGCTCGCCGAACGGCGCCGCGCGCGCGGTCTCAAACTGAATTATCCGGAGGCGATCGCCTTCATCACCGCCGCGCTGATGGAAGCCGCCCGCGACGGCAAAACCGTCGCCGAGGTCATGCACTACGGCACCACGCTGCTGACGCGCGCCGACGTGATGGAAGGCGTGCCCGAGATGATCCCTGACATCCAGGTCGAAGCCACCTTCCCCGACGGCACCAAGCTCGTCACCGTTCACCATCCGATCCCGTAAGGCAGGCCCCATGATTCCCGGCGAACTCCTCGTCGACGACGGCGAACACGAACTCAACGCGGGCCGCGCCACCGTCACGGTGGTCGTATCGAATACCGGCGACCGGCCGGTGCAGATCGGCTCGCACTATCATTTCCACGAAGTGAACGCGGCCCTGTCGTTCGATCGCGAAGCAGCACGCGGCTTCCGGCTGAACATCGCGGCAGGCACCGCCGTGCGCTTCGAGCCCGGCCAGGAACGCACCGTCGAACTGGTCGAACTGGCGGGCGAGCGCGTCGTCTACGGCTTCAACGGCAAGGTAATGGGCAAGCTTTGACGCGTCACTCACGCGCACCTGCTTCGACCGCCCTGCTCTTTCCCGGACCCACACCATGACATTACGCATTGGCCGCCGCGCATACGCGGAAATGTTCGGCCCCACCACCGGCGACCGCGTGCGCCTCGCCGATACCGAACTGCTGATCGAAGTCGAGCGCGACTTCACGACCTACGGCGAAGAAGTGAAATTCGGCGGCGGCAAAGTGATTCGCGACGGCATGGGCCAGTCGCAGCGCGTGCACGCCGAGGTGGTCGATACCGTCGTCACGAACGCGGTGATTCTCGATCACTGGGGCATCGTCAAAGCCGACATCGGCGTCAAGAACGGCCGCATCGCCGCGATCGGCAAAGCCGGCAACCCGGACATCCAGCCGAACGTGACGATCGCGATCGGCGCGTCCACCGAAGTGATCGCCGGCGAAGGGTTGATCGTGACGGCGGGCGGCATCGATACGCACATTCACTTCATCAGCCCGCAGCAGATCGAAGAAGCACTCGCGAGCGGCGTGACGACGATGCTCGGCGGCGGCACCGGTCCAGCCACAGGCACGAACGCGACGACCTGCACGCCGGGTCCGTGGCATCTCGAACGGATGCTGCAAGCGGCCGATGGTTATCCGATGAATCTCGGCTTCCTCGGCAAGGGCAACGTGAGCCAGCCGCAGCCCGCTTTGGAGCAGATCGCGGCGGGCGCGATCGGTCTGAAGCTGCACGAAGACTGGGGCACGACGCCCGCCGCCATCGACAATTGTCTCTCTGTCGCCGACGACACCGACACGCAGGTCGCGATTCACACGGATACGTTGAACGAAGCGGGTTTCGTCGAAGCGACGGTTGCCGCGTTCAAGGGCCGCACGATCCACACGTATCACACGGAAGGCGCGGGCGGCGGCCATGCCCCGGACATCATCAAGGTGTGCGGCGAAGCGAACGTGCTGCCCTCGTCCACCAATCCGACGCGCCCGTACACCGTCAACACGCTCGACGAACATCTCGACATGCTGATGGTCTGCCATCACCTGGACCCGTCGATCGCGGAAGACATTGCGTTCGCCGAATCGCGCATCCGCCGCGAGACCATCGCGGCCGAAGATATCCTGCACGACCTCGGCGCGCTGTCGATGCTGTCGTCGGACTCGCAGGCGATGGGCCGTGTCGGCGAAGTGATCATCCGCACGTGGCAAACCGCGCACAAGATGAAGGTGCAACGCGGCGCGCTGCCTGAAGACAATGCGGACAACGCGCGCCACGACAATTTCCGCGCGAAGCGTTATGTCGCGAAGTACACGATCAACCCGGCGATCACGCACGGCATTTCGCATGAAGTCGGCTCGATCGAGCCGGGCAAGTGGGCCGACCTGGTGTTCTGGGAGCCGGCGTTTTTCGGCATCAAGCCGTCGCTGATTCTGAAGGGCGGCATGATCGCGATGGCGCAGATGGGCGACCCGAACGCGTCGATTCCGACGCCGCAGCCGGTGCATTATCGCGAGATGTTCGCGACGCGCGGCGGGGCGTTGGGCCGTACATCGCTGACCTTCGTCTCGCAGATGGCCGCCGATGCGGGCGTCGGCGAACGCTACGGCCTGAATAAGCGTATCGTTGCGGTGAAGAACTGCCGCAACATCACGAAGGCCGACATGATTCATAACGCGTGGCGCCCGGCGATCAGCGTCGATCCGGAAACGTATCAGGTGATCGCCGACGGTCAGTTGCTGACCTGCGAACCCGCGACGGTGCTGCCGATGGCGCAACGCTACTTCCTGTTCTAAACCATGCGCACTATCGACAAACTGATCGCGCCGCATCTGAAGCTCGCACCGGTTCTGGTGAAGCGCGCGCCGACCTTGACGCTCGCTTTCGACGACCGCCGCAAGAGCCGTCTCGCGGCAACGCTCGATAACGGCGAAGAAGTCGCGTTGCTGCTGCCGCGCGGCACGGTGCTGCGCGACGGCGATGTTCTGGTCGCCGACGACGGCGGGTTGGTTCGCATCGTGGCCGCGCCCGAGACGGTGCTTTACGTTCGCGCAAAAGATGCGCTGACGCTGACGCGCGCCGCCTATCACCTCGGCAATCGCCACACGCCGGTCGAAGTCGGCGCGGATTATCTGAAACTCGAATACGATCCGGTGCTGGCCGATATGCTCAAGCGCATCGGCGCGACGGTCGACCAGATGTCGATGCAGTTCCAGCCGGAATCCGGTGCATATGGCGGCGGCCACAAGCACGGTCACGACGAGACCTTCGCCGAAGACTATGCGCTCGCGCAGCAGGTGTTCGGCGAGCATCACGGGCACGAGCACTCGCACGATGATGAGCATGGTCACGCACATGATCACGCGCATGGTCATGAACACGGTCACAGCCACGCGCAGGGTCACTTGCATGAGCATGACCACGGCAGCGACCATTCGCACGATCACGGCGATCACGATCACGTCCACGACGAATCATGCGGCCACGGGCATCACAATCATCATGCGCATCGCTGAACTCACGGCGCTGCTGCATCTCGCGTCGCCGGCGCTGCCGATCGGCGCGTTCAGCTACTCGCAGGGTCTCGAAGCCGCCATCGAAGCGCAACTGGTCACCGATGCCGATTCCGCTCGCGACTGGATCGCCAGCGGTTTAACGGACGTGCTAGCGCACGGCGAGCTGCCGTTTCTAGCGCATCAGATCGAACGCTGGCGCGTGCACGATGCTGCGGGTCTCACTGAAGCGAATAGCGAATTTCTGGCCAGTCGGGAATCGGCCGAACTAAGGCGCGAAACGGAGCAGATGGGCTGGTCGCTGCGGCAGTTGTGCGTGTCCCTGGAATGGGGCGATGCATCGAGGCGCACGACGCTGGCTTCGATGACGCCTTTGGCCCAACCCACGGCTTTTGCGTTCGCAGCGTATGCACACGACGCAGCCGTCGACGCCGCCCTCGCCGCCTACGCGTTCAGCTGGGTGGAGAACCAGGCCGCCGCCGCGCTGAAAGCGGTGCCGCTCGGCCAGCTCGCCGGCCAACGGATCATCGTCGCGTTGCGCGGACCGATCGACGCCGCCGTCACGCGTGCACTCGCCACGTCACCCGAAAACATCAACACCTTCGCGCCGCAATTAGGCATTCTGTCGGCGCGTCATGAGTCACAATACTCGCGGCTCTTTCGCTCATAACAAAGATCCATCATGAACGCACCTCATCACCCCGCGCTTCGTACGAAGAAACTGCCGCCGCTGCGCGTGGGCGTCGGCGGCCCGGTCGGCTCGGGCAAGACCACGCTGCTCGAAATGCTCTGCAAGGCGATGCGCGAACAGTACGACCTCGTCGCGATCACCAACGACATCTATACGAAAGAAGATCAACGTCTGTTGACGGTAGCGGGCGCATTGCCGGCCGAACGGATCATGGGTGTGGAGACGGGCGGCTGCCCGCACACGGCGATTCGTGAAGACGCGTCGATCAACCTCGAAGCCGTCGACCGCATGCTGACGCGCTTTCCCGACGCGGACATCGTGTTCATCGAATCGGGCGGCGATAACCTGGCGGCGACGTTCAGCCCGGAGTTGTCGGACCTGACGATCTATGTGATCGACGTCGCCGGCGGCGAGAAGATTCCGCGCAAAGGCGGACCGGGGATCACGAAGTCGGACCTGCTGGTGATCAACAAGACGGATCTGGCGCCGATGGTCGGCGCGAATCTCGACGTGATGGCGTCCGACGCGAAGAAGATGCGCGGCGAGCGCCCCTTCGTGATGTGCAATCTGAAGGCGCTCGATGGGCTGGATGAGGTGGTGAAGTTTATCGAGAAGAAGGGATTGTTGAAGGTTTGAGCTTCACTCACCCGGATGGCATTCGAGCAGGAATGCCATCATTTCGGTCCCATCCTTCGACAGATAGAAGCGCACCATCTTTTCGTTGAAGTCGCCCGCGCGCTGCGCCGGGACGCTGATGGCGTCGATGCCGTTCGACATGAGCACGCCGTTCATCATGAAGCGTGACGTGCGCTTGTTGCCGTCGAAGAAGAATTGCTGCAACGCGCCGAACAGGAAGAACGCGCAGCCACGTTCGAAGGCATTCGAGACCTGATCGGTCAACGCGCGGGTTCCCGCAGCAAAAACCCGGTTAAGTTCGGGAGCACCCGCCACGGTCGGCAGCGGCGTATATCGCCCTGCCTCACCCAACGCTACGTCGGGCGTGTACCGGGTTTCATCTCCTTCACCGCGGAACACGCCCCACTCCAACGCCTCGTTACGTGCAACCAGACGATGCAGATCGCAAAACGTCGCTTTGTCGAGCGCAAAACTACCGTTCTGTACGATCGCCAGCAAACGTTTCGAACTCTCCGCGAGGTTCAGGACTTGCTCCTGATCAGAGATCTTCCGTCCGCCCACCGTTACGCCATCGAGCAGTGTCTTGACCTCGGGGAACGTAAAAGGATTACCTTCGAGCACGCTCGCATCCCACACGAATTCCGGCAGCATCCGATGAAAACGGAAGCACACCCGTTTGATCGAATGGGTCGGCATGTCTTGCGGAATCGCGGCGCGGTCCCATTGGAAGCCGAGGTCGGTGAAAAGCGTCATGGCAGATCGTGAAGAATGCGGTTCGAGTCACAGGGCGGTCGGCGCTCAAGCCCGGTGTTGGCAGAATATACGATTTATCGGCACACAAAGCGATAACGCGAGCGCCACAATTTGCGGCGCTCGAATCGCTACTCCGGCAACACCGCCATCAACACATCCACCGTCCGCGCCGTGGCCCCGCGATGGCGCGCGGCAAACGCCGAGGCCGCCCCACCCATCGCCAGCCGCCGTGCCTTGTCGCCGAATAGTTCGCGCAGCACGCGCGCCAGATCGGCCGGGTCTTGCACCTGCACCGCCGCGCCGGCCGCGACCGCATCGGCGGTGGCTTGCGTGAAGTTGAACACGTGCGGCCCGATCAGCACCGGCACGCCCACGGCGCACGCCTCGATCAGATTCTGGCCACCCAGCGGCAGCAGACTTCCGCCGATGAACGCCAGATCCGAAGCGGCATAGTAAGCGCCCAACTCGCCCATCGAATCGCCGAGCAGCACGTTCACGTCTGACGGCAAAGCAGACGTACCACCCGCTGCGGCGCCAGCAGCAGAAGCCACAGCAGCAGCCGGTGCCCACATCGAACGCCGCTCCATGCGCAACCCAGCCTTCTCGACCAGCGCCGCCACTTCGTTAAACCGCTGCGGATGACGCGGTACCAGAATCAGCAACGCATTGTCGACGCCGAGCGCCGCGAACGCCTGCAGCACCAGCGCCTCTTCGCCTTCGCGCGTACTCGCCGCGACCCACACCGGCCGCGCACCGATCGCCGCGCGCCACGCATGACCGCGCGCCGCCAGTTCGGGCGGCGTGTTCATATCGAACTTGAGATTGCCGAGCACCGCGACATTGCGCGCACCCAACGCCGTGAGCCGCTCCGCATCCGACGGACTCTGCGCCAGCACACGCGCAAAACCGCCGAACACGTCCTTGGTCGCATTGCCGAACTTGGCCGCCCGCTTGAACGAACGCGCTGACATCCGCGCATTGGTGAGCACCAGCGGCACATCCGCGCGACGGCATTCATCGATCAGCGTCGGCCACACTTCGGTTTCCATCACCAGCCCGAGCGATGGCCGCCACGTCCGCAAAAACCGCCGCACCGCGTGCGGCATGTCGTACGGCAAATAGCTGCGCAACACGCGGTCGCCGAAAATCTGCTCGCCGGTTGCACGCCCGCTCGGCGTCATATGCGTAAGAAGAATCCGCGCGTCGGGCCGCGCCTTCATCAGCGCGTCGATCAGCGGTTGCGCGGCGCGCGTCTCGCCCACGGATACCGCATGCACCCAGATCAGCGGCGCGTTGTCTTCCTGCAGCCGGCCACGCGCGTAACCGAAACGCTCGCCAATATGCTCGCGATAGCCGCGCTCCTTGCGCGAGCGGATCAGCAAACGCAACACGGCAAGCGGCGCGACGATCCACCAGAGCGCGTTATAAATCGCCCTCAGCATCGGCGCTCCGCTTTTCGCCGCGTGTGTTTCAGCCCGCCTGGCAAGGAGAGAGCGGCGCTCAAACCAGCGCCCTGCCCTTCAGGCGCTCGAGAATGCCGAGCGGCGCGCATTCCGGCTGCGCCATCGCCTTGACCGGCAGGAAGAAAGTCTGTTCCAGCATGAACTGGCCGGACATCACCGCATGCGACGTGTGGTCGGAGAAACACACCCACACGCTGCCCGGCGGAAACGGCATGGTCTCTTGCGGGCACGACTTCTGATACGCGAGGTCGGCCTTCATGCCGTCGTGCAGATTCAGCATCAGGTGGTCGTATTCGCTGCGCGGCGATTTGGTCACGTGCAGCAGATTCAAAAGCCATGCGGAGCCGGGCATCTGCGGTTTGATGCGCGGCAGGAACCGTTTGGCCATGTCCTCGAACGGCTCGCCGACGCGCCACACGCGCGGCACGCCTTGCGGATTGACGTTGGTGAACACCCGCAGGATGCGCTCGCCGTAGTTCGGCCGCGACGGGAATGCGTCCACATGCAAACGGCTATCGTCCTTGCGCCAGGAGGTCTGGCGCGTTTCCACTTTATGCAGCCGCAGGCTCGTCGGCGCGACGCGCAGCTTGCCGTTGTATTCGGGAAAAAGTCCATCGACCAGCGTGCGCGCATTGGCCTGATAACGCGCGATCAACGCGCGTACCGCCGATTGCGTGACGGCGTCGCCGGCCACGCCGTGCAGCGCGCCGCCATTCGGTTCGAGGCTGATGTTCTTGCGGTTCGGATCGGCGAGCGCCGGATCGAGCAGCGCCTGCTCGCCGCCTTCGACCGCAAAGCGCAGATTCGGGAAATACAGCACTTTGCCGCGTTCGACGGCGGCCAGCAGCGTCTCGCGCGGCACGGACAGGTTGCGCCCGTGCCAGTCAGCGGTGGCAACTTCGATGATCTGGGTTTCGTTCATGGTCGCCCTTGAAAACGGATGAAGCGTGAGGCGAAGCGCACGCCGCGTTACAGCAGGCCGAAACCGGCCAGTGCGGACTTCACCTGTTGCAGCGTGGGCGGCTGCCCGGCCGTGCCGAGATTGACGACGTTCGGCGACCAGTAGCCGCCGGTACGCCACGCGGTGGCGAAATTGTACAACTCGACCGTCGGCCGCTTCAGCGCCGCCGCGATATGAACTAGACCTGTGTCAACCCCGACCGTCGCGGCCGCGCCTTCGATCAGGCCGACCACCGCCGGCAACGACAGGCGCGGCGGCACGATCGCCGCGGCGCCGAATTCCCTGGCCAGACGTTCGCTGGTGGCGCGCTCTTCTTCGCTGCCCCACGGCAACACGATCGACGCGCCGCGCCGCACCAGCGACTGGCCCAGTTCGATCCACGCGGTATCGGGCCATTGCTTGTCGGCGCGGGAGGTGGCGTGGACGAACACCACGTACGGCACCGGCAGGTTCAGATTCGCCTCCGACAACGCCAGCGCCGCGCGCCCGGTGTCGAGACCGAAATCGATATCGTCGGTGGGTTGCGGCTGCGGGTCGTTCAGCGCCGCGGCCACCAGCTGGCGCGTGCGTTCGACCACGTGCGTGCGCGGCTCGATCGGCACGCGCTTGTCGTAGAAGAAACGCACCGGCCATTCGAAGCCCGCGCCGTCGGTGCGGTTCGCGAGGCCGACCAGCGACCCGCGCGCCATCCGCGCGACCCATGCGGTCTTGATGAGCCCCTGGCAGTCGATCACCAGATCGTAGTTCTCGGCGGCGAGCGCGCGGCGGAACGCGCCGATCTCGCGCCAGTTGTCAGCCGAAAAGAGGCGCTTGCGCCAGCGCCGCAGCGACACGGGAATCGCCCGGTGCACGCCGCCCACGAGCTGCACGAGCCCCACGAAGCTCTCTTCGACGAGCCAGTCGATCTGCGCTTGCGGATGGCGGCGCAGGATGTCGGCGATCACCGGCATGTTGTGAACGACGTCGCCCAGTGACGACACCCTCACTATTAGTATCTTTTGCACGCTCAAGTGTGGGAAAACCGGCTATCCGGCCCGAAGATGCGTTGAGAGAGAGCCCCCGAACCTGTCGCTTCGCGCCAGGCCCCCGAGGGGGCGAGTAAACTTTGGATGGCAATTCTAGCGCGCCACGGGTCGATGGCATGAAAAAACGCGGCGCGGTAAGTGAAACCCGCGCCGCGTTCGACAGCGGCCTGCGGTTCAATTCGAACCGCGCCGCCGCTGGAGCCTTTAGAACGGCAGCTTCGCGTCGGCCTTCTCCGCGAGGATCACGCGGCGGAAGTCTTCCTGGATGCGCTTGAGCGCTGCGTCGTTATCGGCCTCGAAACGCATCACGACCACCGGCGTGGTGTTCGACGAACGCGCGAGACCAAAGCCGTCCGGATACTCGACGCGCAGGCCGTCGATCTTCACGACGTCGTCCGCGCCGGTGAACTTCGCGTTCTGCTGCAAGCGCGCGATCAGTGCGAAGTTTTCGCCTTCTTCGAGCTTCAGCTGCAGTTCCGGCGTGGAATGCGAGTTCGGCAGCGAGTTCAGCAGTTGGCTCGGATCGGCCACGCGCGTGAGGATTTCCAGCAAACGCGCGCCGGTGTACAGGCCGTCGTCGAAGCCGTACCAGCGGTCCTTGAAGAACACGTGACCGCTCATTTCGCCTGCCAGCGGCGCGCCGGTTTCGCGCAGCTTCGCCTTCACGAGCGAGTGGCCGGTCTTCCACATCAGCGGTTCGCCGCCCTTGTCCTTCACCCACTTGGCCAGGTTGCGCGTGCACTTCACGTCGTAAATGATCTGCGCGCCCTTGTTGCGCGACAGCACTTCTTCGGCGAACAGCATCAGTTGGCGGTCCGGATAAATGATCTGGCCGTCTTTGGTGACGACGCCGAGGCGGTCGCCGTCGCCGTCGAACGCGAAACCGATTTCAGCGTCGGTTTCCTTCAGCGCGCGGATCACGTCCTGGAGATTCTCCGGGTGTGCCGGGTCCGGGTGGTGATTCGGGAAGTTGCCGTCGATCTCGGTGAACAGTTCGACCAGTTCGCAGCCGAGCTTCCGGAAGAGCCTGGGCGCCAGGCCGCCCGCCACGCCGTTGCCGGTGTCGACCACGATCTTGATCGGGCGCGCGAGCTTGACGTCGCTCGCGATGCGGTCGAGATAGGCATCGGCGATGTCGTACTCGGTGTAGGTGCCGCTGCCGGTAGCGAAGTTATCGTCGACGATGCGCTGATGCAGCGCGAGAATCTGCTCGCCGTAAATGGCCGCGCCGCGCAGCACCATCTTGAAGCCGTTGTAGTCCGGCGGATTGTGGCTGCCCGTCACGACGATGCACGAATCGACGCGGCGTTCGCCGCCTTCGAGCTGCAACGGCACGCTGGCCGCGAAGTAGCCGACCGGCGTGGGCACCATGCCGACGTTGACCACGTCGACGCCCGCCGCGCGCAAACCGTCCGATAGCGCCTGGATCAGCTCGGGACCCGACAGGCGGCCGTCACGCGCGACCACCACGGCGTCGCCGCCTTGCGCCCGCACTTCGCTGCCGAACGCGCGGCCGATCGACCGGGCTGTGTCGGCATCGAGCGTCTTGCCGATCACACCGCGAATGTCATACGCCTTGAAAATAGATTTGGAGATCATGTTGGCTCACTTGCGTGCAATGGAAAATTTTGACCGACACTTCGCCTATTGATCGGTAAATTGCTCGTTAACCGATCGGTACAACTTCGCGAAGCGCCCTTGCCGGAAGCGATCCGGTTCCAACTTATAATTGCGCTTTTCGGACTTGCCTTATAGACGCCTATTCTAATGCTTAGACGCCCTCCTTTTGGAAAGTTGCCGCGACAGTCGGCCAGGTGGGCAACGGCGCGCGCTGCCGCCGCGCGGCTTGCGACGCTCGCGCCACGCAGGCAATTCGCGCAACCGGATTGGCGAGCGTCGACCGGATGCTGACGCTCAAACGCTTCGCCAACCCCGACGTCACGCGCGCCTTTACCAATATCGTCTGGCTCGGGCTGGAGCGGCTCACGCAGATCGGCGTCGCGATCGTAATCAGCGGCATGCTGGCGCGCTACTTCGGACCGGACATCTTCGGCAAATGGCAGTATGCGAACACGCTGCTGCTGGTGCTTGCGCCGGTCACCTGGGTGTGCGGTGCGGAGATTCTGGTCCCCACCATCGTCAACCGGCCGCCGGCTCAGCTCGGCACCGTGCTCGGCAGCGCCTTCGCGCTACGCATTGCCGTTTCCGTGGCGGCGCTGCTGCTGACGTGGCTCGGCATCGCGTTGCACTTCTTCGAGCCGCTGGTTGGCGCCATGCTCGCCGGCCTCGCGGTGACCATGCTGTTTCGCGAACCGTTCGTCGGCGTGATCAATGCGTGGCTGCAAAGCATGACGTACAGCAAGCCGCAGTTGCTCACCAGCATGAGCACCGCGGTGCTGAAGGCAGGCTTCGTCTATCTGCTGGTGCGCGCCGCGGCGGCGCCTGCGCGCTTCGGCTGGCTGTGGGCACTCGAATCCGCGGCGATCGGCGCCGTTCTGCTGATCTACTACGTCCGCCGGCATGGCGGCAAGCTCGGCTGGCACCTCGACCGTTCGCTGTTTCGCCACTTCGCGAGCGCGGGCACGGTGTTCTGGCTCGGGCTGATCTGTATGTATCTGTTCCTGAAACTGGACCGGCTGATGCTCGAACGAGCGATCTCCTTCGCCGACCTCGGACGCTATTCGGCCGCACAACAGTTGAACGAAAACTGGATCACGCTCGCACTGATGCTCGCGCAGACGATTGCGCCCGCCTTCGTCTATCGCGTGCAGGACGCCGCGCAACTGCGCCGTAACATGTGGCGGCTCACCGCGATGACCGCCGCGTTGATGGTGAGCGGCGCGATCGTGCTCGATCTGCTGGCGGGCGTCATCATCCGCCGCGTGTTCGGGCCGGACTTTGAAGGCGCGATCGAGATCTTCCGCTGGGCCGTGTGGCTCTCCGTGCCCGCCGGGATCGAAGCGATCGGCAATCTGATCGTGCTGAAATATCAGGCCAAATTCGTGTTGCTGTCGAAGTGGCTGCTGGCGCTGGCGGTCGCCTTCGTCGTCAATCTGCTGGCGATTCCCCGGCTGGGCCCATATGGCGCGCTGGTGGGTCTCGCGGTCGGTTATCTGGCTGCTGCGTCGGTCAATCTCTACTACATCCGCTTCAAATTGCGCTCATGACGAATTCATCCGCCGCCGCGCAGATTTCCCTCGACGACGTCGCGGTCCTGATGCCCGCATACAACGGCCAGGCCGACGTCGATCTCACGCTGGCCTCGTTCAGCGAAAGCGCCCCGGTGCACGTGCTGATCGTCGACGACGGCAGCACGCCGCCGATCTCCGCGCCGGCGATCGCCAACATGCATATCGAAGTGCTGCGCATGGCGCAGAACGGCGGTATCGAACGCGCGCTGCAAACCGGTATCGACGCCCTCGCCCAACGCGGTTTCCGCTACGCCGCGCGCATCGACGCGGGCGATCGCAGCGTGCCGCAACGCCTCGCCAAACAGCGCATGTTCATGGAACTGCATCCGCAGGTGGCGGGCCTCGGCATGTGGACGCAGGTCGTTACGCGTGAAGGCAAGCCGCTGTTCATGCTGAGCCCGCCCGCCGAGCCGAAGGCGATTCGTCGTCTGCGATTTTTCCGCTCGTGCCTCGCTCACCCTTCGATGATGCTGCGTATCGACGCGGTCCGCGCGGTCGGCAACTATCGCGCGCAATACCGCTCGGCGGAAGACCTCGATCTGTTCGTGCGTTTGATGGAGCGTTACGACTGCGCGAATCTGCCGGAACTCGGGCTCTACTACGAGCTGAACGAAGGCGGCATCAGCGCGACCAGACGGCGCCGTCAGGTGAGCTCGACGCTGCGGCTGCAACTACGCTACTTCAACCCCGCCAATCTGTACGACTGGCTCGGCCTCGCCAAAAATCTGCTGCATCTGGTCACGCCTTACCACGCGTTACAGCGGGTCAAGCGCACGCTGCTCGCAGCGCGTGCGAGTCATTAATCCCTTCCACCGTCGAGCCCGTTCCCGCATGAAGCTTGCCTTGAAGTCGACGCCCGCGCTGCGCATTACACTCGTCTGTAACACCGCGTGGGCAATCTATACGTATCGGCAAGGGCTGATCCGCGTGCTGGTTGGACGCGGCATCGACGTGACGGTGCTTGCGCCGCGCGATCGCACCTTCGAACTGCTGACCGCGATGGGGTGCCGCTGCATCGAATTGCCGGTGGCGTCGAAAGGCACCAGTCCGCGCGAAGACCTGCGGACGCTTTTGGTGCTGTATCGTTTGTATCGAAGCATCCGCCCGCACGTCGTGTTTCATTACACGATCAAGCCGAATATCTACGGCTCGATTGCGGCGAAACTGGCAGGCGTACAATCGGTGGCGGTGACGACCGGGCTCGGCTACGTGTTCATCCAGCAGAGCCGCGCTGCGCAAGTCGCCAAAAAACTGTACCGTTTCGCCTTCCGTTTCCCGCGCGAAATCTGGTTTTTGAATCGCGACGACCAGGCAGCGTTTGTCGAGCAGAATTTGTTGGTGCATCCTGAACGTGCGCGTCTGTTGCACGGCGAAGGCGTCGATCTCGAACAGTTCGCGTTCACGCCGCTGCCCGAGCGGGCGGAATTCAAGTTTGTGCTGATCGGGCGGCTCCTGTGGGACAAGGGCGTCGGCGAATATATCGAAGCTGCGCGGCGTTTGCGTGAACGTTATCCTCAGGCGCGCTTCCAACTGCTCGGACCGGTCGGCGTCGACAACCCGAGCGCGATCACGCGCGAAGAAGTCGCCGCCTGGGAACGGGAAGGCATCGTCGAGTATCTCGGAGAGGCACACGACGTGCGGCCTTTCATCGCCGATGCGGATTGCATCGTGCTGCCGTCGTATCGTGAAGGTGTGCCGCGCACGTTGATGGAAGCCTCGGCGATGGGCCGGCCGATCGTCGCGGCCGATGTGCCGGGCTGCCGCGAAGTGGTGGCCGACGGCGTCAATGGCTGGCTGTGCGAAGTGCGCAATGCGGACAGCCTCGCAGCGAAACTGGCGCAGATGCTCGACATGAGCAGCGCCGAGCGCCGCGCAATGGCAGAACGCGGCCGACAGAAAGTCGCAGAAGAATTCGACGAACGCGTGGTCGTCGAAACATATAAAGACCTGGTGCAGAAAATGACGGGTGTTTTACTCTAACGGAGCAACGGCATGACCACGAAGGGCACGATTCTGGTAACGGGCGGCGCGGGATTTATCGGCTCGCACACTTGTGTCGAACTGCTGAGCGGCGGTTTCGACGTCGTGGTAATCGACAATCTCGTGAACAGCAATCGCGAATCGCTGCGGCGCGTAGAGAAGATCACCGGCAAGGCGTTGGCCTTCTACGAAGCCGACGCGCGCGATGAAGCCGCGCTCAACCGTATCTTCGACGCGCATCCGATTACGGGCGCGATTCACTTCGCTGCCTTGAAGGCGGTGGGCGAATCGGTCGCCAAGCCGATCGAGTACTACAGCAATAACGTCGGCAGCGTGCTGACCTTGCTCGGCGTGATGCGCGATCGCAACGTGAAGCAGTTCGTGTTCAGTTCTTCCGCGACGGTTTATGGCGTGCCGAAGAGTTCGCCGATCGACGAATCGTTTCCGCTTTCCGCGACCAATCCTTATGGGCAGTCGAAGCTGATTGCCGAGCAGGTTTTGCGCGATCTGGAGATTGCGGATCCTTCGTGGCGGATCGCGACGCTACGCTATTTCAATCCGGTTGGCGCGCACGAGAGCGGCTTGATCGGTGAAGATCCGGCTGGCATTCCTAACAATCTGATGCCATATGTGGCACAGGTTGCCGTGGGCAAGCTCGAGAAGCTGCGGGTGTTCGGCGGCGATTATGAAACGCCTGACGGCACCGGCGTGCGCGATTACATTCACGTGGTGGATCTGGCGCGCGGGCATCTGGCGGCGCTCGATGCGCTGGTCACGCGCGATGCGAGTTTCGTCGTGAATCTTGGAACGGGGCAAGGGTACAGCGTGCTGGACGTGGTCCGCTCGTTCGAAAAGGCGTCAGGCAAACCCGTGCCGTACGAGATCGTGGCGCGCCGTCCGGGCGATGTGGCTTCGTGTTTTGCCGATCCGGCGGCGGCTGAGCGGATCATCGGCTGGCGCGCGGCGTTCGGTATCGAGCGGATGTGCGCCGATCACTGGCGCTGGCAGTCGACGAATCCGAACGGGTTTGTATGACCTGCACCATCGCTAGCACCGCTGTCGCCGGAACCTGATAACACGGGACATATGCCGGGCAGCCCGGGCATCGGCGTTCAGCGCCGCCAGGCAGCCGACTGCTTCAGTGCGCCCTTCAGCGTCAGCGTCGCCGCGAGGCCGCCGCTGGCGCGGTTATGCAGCGATAGCGTTGCGTCCATCGCCTGGGTCAGCTGGCGCGCGATCGCCAGCCCCAGCCCGGTGCCACCGGTATGGCGATTGCGCGACGTTTCCAGCCGGTAGAACGGTTCGAATACCGCGTCGAGCGATTCCGCCGGTATGCCGGGGCCATGGTCGAGCACCGCGATGCTGACGCCGCCGTCCGGTAGCCCCGTGACTTCGATTGCCGCCGATCCGCCGAACTTCAGCGCGTTGTCGATCAGGTTGCCGACGACCCGGCGCAATGCCTGCGGCCGCGTGACCACGGCGATCGGCAGGCGGCTCGCGAACGCGACGTCCTTGCCGGCATCGACATAGTCGCAAACGAGGCTATCGAGCAACGCGTCGAGATCGATACGGCACGGCGCCTCCGCGGTGCCGTGCAGCGTTCGCGCGTATGCGACGCCCTCCCTCACCAGCTCTTCCATTTCCAGCAGATCCTGACGCAGCTTCGCGCTTTGCGCGCTGTCGTCCATCACGTCGACGCGCAGCCGCATGCGCGTGATCGGCGTCTGCAGATCGTGCGAAATGGCGGCGAGAATCTGCATGCGTTCGGCGGTGTACGTCGCGATGCGGTCCTGCATCGCATTGAACGCCCTCGCCGCGCGCGCTACTTCGGACGGGCCGTCTTCGGACAGGCGCACAGCCTTCAGGTCGGGCCCGAGCGTATCCGCCGCCTGCGCGAGCTGATGCAACGGACGCGTGGCGAGCCGCACCGCGAGCCAGCAGCACGTGGCGAGCACCGCCAACTGCAACGCGAGCACGAGCGGTAGCCAGCCCGACAATGGCACACCGGACATCGGATGAATGTCGATGGTCAACGGCGTGCCGTCGCTCAGTTTCAAATGCGCCTGCAGATGCTCCGGTTTGCCGGGAATAGTATTCGCCGTCACGGGATACGCTTTGCCGACGCCATCCGCGATCGATTGGGCGACGCGTTCGGAGAGCTGCGCATCGACCGGGGTGCCGGCAACGCCGGGCCCGAGGATGAACCGGTAGCTGCGCCGCGCGAGCCGCGGTAGCCATTCGGCACGCTCGCCGGCGGGCAGATGATCGAGCAGTGCCACCGAACTGACCACCTCGCGTTCGATGTAACCCATCATCATGTTCGTGGTGGCCTGATCGCGTTCTGTCATCGTGAGCCAGAACGACAGCGTCTGCGCAAGCGCCAGGCCGACGCAGAGTATCAACGCAAGGCGCGCGAACAGCGTGCGGGGCCAGTGCCATCCCCGAAGCGGCTTCATTGCGGCACCTCGACGGCGGTCACCGCCGCCGAGAACACATATCCTTCGTTGCGCAGCGTCTTGATGTAACGCGGCTCTCGCGCAACGTCCTGCAGCCGCTGACGCAGCCGGCTGACCAGCAAGTCGATCGAGCGGTCGAATGCATCGGCTTGCCGGCCCTGGGTCAGATTGAGCAGTTGATCCCGCGTCAATACCCGCTGCGGATGGTCGAGGAATACGCGCAGCAGACGGTACTCTGCCCCGCTTAGCGCGACCATCGTGCCGTCCGCATCGAGCAGATGGCGCGCCGTGGTATCGAGCCGCCAATCCCCGAAGGCCAGCATATGAGCCGCCTCCGCGACCTGCATGCCGGGCGGCAGCATGCGCGCGCGGCGCAGCACGGCCCGGATGCGCGCGAACAGTTCGCGCACCGCAAAGGGCTTGGCGAGGTAATCGTCGGCGCCCATTTCCAGCCCGACAATGCGGTCCGTCTCCTCGCTGCGCGCGGTCAGCATCAACACCGGCACCGAGCGGAATTTGCCTGCACGCAGCTCGCGGCAGAGCACGAGTCCGTCCTCGCCCGGGAGCATCAGGTCCAGCACGATCAGATCAGGCGCGCCGTACTCGAGAGCGTTGCGCATCTCGCGGCCGTTGGCAGCCAGCGAGACGCGCATGCCGTTCTTCTCCAGGTAGGCGGCAACCAACTCGCGGATGCCGCGGTCATCGTCCACGATCAGGATGTGGTCGGTCTTTTCGGACATGGGTTTATTCCTTGCGGCGCTTTCCGCGTTGAGGCGACGTCCGCTTTATAGCGCAACGCCCGCGTCGGTTTGTGTCGCAGTGTATCTGGGCGCTGTGCAGATACAAAACATTGCACACGCCCGGCATGACGGACACAAGCCAGATACGTCCGGACGTTCCAATGCAGTCATTGCCAATCACAGGAACGCCCATCGTGCACAACCTCCTCGAAACGCCGCTCGCGTTGCTGGCCGGGCTGCTCACCATTGCTTCGCCCTGCATCCTCCCGGTGATGCCGATTCTGCTCGGCACCTCCGTCGACCGTCCCGACCGTACGCGGCCTCTTTTCATCATGGCCGGCTTCATCCTCACGTTCGCGTCCTTCGCGATGATGCTCGGCGCCGTCTCCAGCGCGGTTCACGTGGCGCAGCAGGCGCTACGCGACACTGCCCTCGCGCTGTTGGCACTGTTTGGCCTGCTGCGCCTGTGGCCTCGTCCCTACGAATGGCTGGTGGCGCGCATCGTGCAGCCCATGTACGAAAAGCTGGTCAGCGCAACCGGCGTTCAGCCCCCTGGCGGCAATACGGGTGGCTTCGTGCTCGGCATGTCGCTGGGCGCGGTATGGACGCCCTGCGCGGGGCCGGTGCTCGCATCGATCCTGGTCCTCGTGGTCAAGGCGCAGGATCTCAAATGGTCCGCCCTGCTACTGACGTTATATGCCGTCGGCGCGGCCATTCCGATGCTCGCCATCATCTACGGCGGACAGTACATGACCCGTCACATTCGTCTGGTAGCGCGCCACGCGCAACGTCTGCAGCAACTGTTCGGCGTACTGGTGATGCTGACCGCGCTTGCGATCTACCTGCAGTACGACGTCCTCGCCTACGCCTGGATTTCCGCTTTCCTCCCTTCCCTGAAAGGACTTTGACATGCTCTCGCGAATCAAGACCCTCACTGCCTCAGCAATGTTTCTCGCCATCGCGGCCACGAGCAGTGCCGCAATCGCCGCTACGCCGGGCGTCGGCAATATCGCCCCGGAATTCACCGGCATCGGGAAGTGGCTCAACAGCGACCCGCTGACCATGCAGCAATTGCGGGGCAAAGTGGTACTGGTCGATTTCTGGACCTACACGTGTATCAACTGCATTCATACCCTACCCTACGTCAAGAGCTGGTATCAGAAATACAAGGATCAAGGTCTGGCAGTGGTCGGTGTGCACACGCCGGAGTACCCGTTCGAGCGCGACACCGACAACGTCAGGACTGCAATCAAGCGTTTCGACATACGTTTTCCCGTCGCGCAGGACAATCAGTACGCGACGTGGAACGCCTACACGAACCAGTACTGGCCGGCGTTCTATCTGATCGACAAGAAAGGACAGGTGGTCTACAGCCACTTCGGCGAAGGCGATTATGCACAGACCGAAGCGGCAATCCAGAAGCTGCTCGCGCAGAAGGAATGACGTCTGCGGCCGGACAGGGTGTCGAACCGTTCGGCATCAGGGGTGCGCCACTGAGGCGGTGCCGGCGCGAGCCTCACGCCGCACCTCCTGCGGCGGTAGGCCAAACCCGCGCATGAATGCTTCGCGCATATGCCGACGATCGCGAAACCCCGTCTCTTTCGCGATCACTTCCAGCGAGTGCCGGCTCTTCTCGATCATCAGCCGCGCGGCTTCGAGCCGCAGCCCTTCGATCGCCTTCGCAGGCGACTGCCCCGTCTCCAGGGTGAACACGCGGCTGAACTGCCGCGGGCTCAGATGTGCCGTATTCGCGAGCTCCTCGACGGTGAGCGGCCGGCTCAGGTTCTTGCGTGCATAGTTCAGTGCGTTCTGGATGCGGTCGGATTTCGGCGCGAGATCGAGCATTTCCGAATGCTGCGACTGGCCGCCCGAGCGCCGCTGATGCATCACAAGCTTGTGCGCGACCGAACGCGCCACATCGGCGCCGAGGTCCTTCTCGACCATCCCGAGCGCGAGGTCGAGCCCCGCGGTCATGCCCGCCGATGTCCAGATCGGCCCGTCGACAATGTAGATGCGATCTTCCTCGACGCGGATGTCCGGAAACCGGCTCATCATCTCGCGGGCATAGGCCCAATGCGTGGTTGCGCGCCGGTTTGCGAGCAGTCCCGCTTCAGCCAGTACAAAACCGCCAGTGCAGATGCCGGCGATGCGCCGCGCGCGCATAGCCGCCTTGCGCAGGAACGCTAGCACTTCGGCGGGTGCCGGCGAGGTGAGCGGTATGTTGACGCCCGCCGCGATCCACGTGTCGATCGCGGTGCGCCCACCGAGCGGCCGCGTGCCTACGGACATGCCGAGCGAGGAGCGCACCTCGCCGCCCGCCACCGAAAAGTTCTCGATCCGGTAAAAGGCTTCGCCCGCCACAACATTCGCGTATTCGAAAACCGACTGTGACGCAAGCGCCATGACCTGGAACCCATCGCTCAACAAATATCCGATCCGGTGCATGTCCGCCCTCCGCTGTTCATCAAGTCGAACATTCGCTGCGAAGAAATGTCCTTAATCACGACCATATACGTCATTTGCGTCGGCGTCAATCCGGACCACAATTGATTCACGCAATCACCGACGAACTTCCAACCGGAGCACATCATGACGCAAGCACATCAAGGTACGGCGCTTATTACGGGAGCATCCACGGGCATCGGCGCGGTCTATGCCGAGCGGCTCGCAGAACGCGGCTACGATCTGATTCTCGTGGCGCGCAGCCGCGACCGACTCGTGAGTCTCGCCGAGCGCATCACGGACGGAACGCGCCGGTCCGTCGAGATCATCGACGCCGATCTCAATGACCCGACTTCACTCGCCACGGTGGAAGCGAAGCTGACGGAAGACGCGAGCATCGCGCTGCTCGTGAACAACGCGGGTGTCGGCACGCATACGCCGTTGCTCGACAGCGATGTCGACGCCATGACGCGGATGATCGATCTGAACGTTACCGCACTCACCCGCCTCACGTACGCCGCAGTGCCGGGCTTCGTCTCCCGTGGCAAGGGCGCGATCATCAACATCTCGTCGATCGTCAGCATCGCACCGGAGACCCTGAACGGCGTGTATGGCGGCACCAAGGCTTTCGTGCTTGCGTTCAGCCAGTCGCTGCATCACGAGCTCGCCGTCAAGGGCGTGAAGGTACAGGCGGTGCTGCCCGGCGCCACGGCTACCGATTTCTGGCAGACCGGCGGCTTGCCGCTCGAGAACCTCAATCCGGCCATCGTCATGTCCGCAGGCGACATGGTTGACGCGGCGCTCACCGGCTTCGATCGGGGCGAGTTGGTCACGATTCCATCCCTGCACGACGGCGCGAAGTGGGATGCCTTCGAAGCCGCGCGCCAGGCGATGTTGCCGGAACTGTCGACCAACACACCCGCACGCCGCTACACCGCTGACAGCTAAAAAGACCATCCAGGACGCACAGAAACGAGCGAGCGAACAAAGCGTTATCGACGCGATACGCAAACGGTGCATGTAACCGTGGGCGCCGCAAAGTCGTGCACTCTTCTTCAAAGAGAATCACCACGGCGTACGCGGGCCCTTCGTATCGCAATGTATCCACGAAGCCGCCGATACACAGGCTTACGAAACGCCCGGTTCACGACACACGCCAGATACGCCGACGCGCTCAAATGCATCAACGACGGATCGCGACGGGCTGCCACGAAGCCGATGCGTCCCGGGCGTTTCCCAAACCTTCATCGTTTCAAGGAGAACAGCATGAAAACTTCGATCATCGCTTTGGCTTTTGCCGCATTCGCCGCTTCGGGCGCAGTTCAGGCCGCCGAGAGCGCCACTATCTCCACTGTCGCGCAGACGGAGCAAGCCGGTACGAGCCGCATCGGTGCGCCGCCGAAGACGCGTGCCGACGTGCGCCACGAATTGGTGCGAGCGCAGCAGGACGGCCAGCTCGCCAGTCTCCGCACGCTCTATCGCGGAAGCTGAACCTGCTCATTGACATACTTATCCGAGGTTCCATCATGACTCGAATCGACAAAGTGCTGTACACGGGCAAGACCCACACCACGGGCGGACGCGACGGCGCATCGCGCAGTTCCGACGGACGCCTCGACGTCAGGCTCTCGGCACCAGGATCGACGGAAAGCGGGACGAATCCCGAGCAGATGTTCGCGGCCGGCTGGTCCGCCTGTTTCATCGGCGCGATGGGACTGGCGGCCGCGAAGATGAAGGTCGCGCTGCCTGCCGATACCGCCGTCGACGCCGAGGTCGATCTGCGCACCACCGATGGCGCCTACTTTCTGCAGGCTCGGCTGAACGTCAGCCTGCCGGGTGTGGAGCGAGAAGTCGCCGAGGCGCTGGCGCGCACCGCACACGAGACCTGCCCGTATTCGAAGGCGACGCGCGGGAACATCGATGTGGTCATCAGTGTGGTCTGAATGCGGCGATGCGGGCGGTGAAACTTCCGCCTGACGCATGAACGGCGGCCGGCGTGATCTGTGGGGCCCATTCGCGCCGACTTTCAGCCGATTGCCGAAGCATCCGCGTGCGTCCCATGACTCAGCCGTTCCACGTGCTGCGCCCCATCAAATACTGATCGACCCAATCTCAAAGGAGAAACAGCCAAGCCGGACGAGATGAATCCTCGACGTCGCCGCCTGCTGCAGACGACTATTGCAGGCGTCGGGCTGCTGGAACTTGGACTCAGCGGACTCGCCAACGCGCAATCGGCCGGAAACACGAGCTACGCCAAGGCCAGTGCCTCTACCCGCGTCGCTTCATTCGACACTATTCGCCAGGTCAACGCCGGAGCGCTCAGCATCGGCTATGCGGAAGTGGGACCGAACAACGGCCCGGTCGTCATCCTGCTGCACGGATGGCCCTACGACATCTATAGCTTCGTCGACGTCACGCCACTGCTCGCAGCCGCCGGCTATCGCGTGATCGTGCCGTATCTGCGCGGCTACGGCTCGACGCGCTTCCTGTCCGCCGATACGCCGCGCAACGGGCCGGAACATCAGCGGTGGTATCGGGCACAACCTTCCACAGGAAGCGCCGAAAGCGTTCGCCGATGCGGTCATCGGCGTCGCGCGCATGGCGTCCTGATGGCGGCATCATCGAACAGACCGCTTCCTGTCGAACGCTTGGCAGCATTCCGCGCGACCGGGCTCAGGGGTCGGCGAATAACGGGCTTGTCTGTCGCCAAGGTCGCCTTGCAAATTTACCGGGTGGCGTAAATGTTGCCAGTCCGCATGTGCCGAATCGGCGCACAGTCGCGCCTGTATTCACGCGCATGCGGCACCTGGCGGACCTTTGCGCCAGCGGCATGGAGGTTGCTCAGACACTGATGCTCGACTGTGCTGGCCGCATGGAACGTACGGTTGAACGCCCCGTGATCTGAAAAGGAACGGGCAGGCAACCTCGGCAAAGGGTGTGTAACGGTGAGGATCAGACGCGCAATTCTTGCTGTACGTGGCGGCCATCATGTCCGAGCGACCCCGGGATCGATGGAAACGTTCAGCATGGCAAAACAACCGGCGAATCGGGGTTTCCACGGAGTCGCAAAGGAGAAGTTCCATGTTGGAAACGCTTTTGATCGTCGTGCTGGTGCTCGTGTTGATCGGCGCCATACCGGCCTGGCCGCACAGCCGTTCGTGGGGCTATATGCCCAGCGGCGTATTGGGCGTGCTGTTAGTCGTCGTGCTTGTGTTGCTGCTTCTGGGCCAGATATAAGCGCGAAAGTTCTTGTTGGGGGCTTCCTGTGCGCGACAATCGTTGCCGGGGGCTTGATCTGAACAAGCGCGACCGATCCGGGTCAGCGAGCGTGGTTACCTATCCTTTTTCAAGGAGCTTTGTCATGAACAAGGGTCAAGTGAAAGGGCGCATCGAAGAGGCAAAAGGTAAGCTGAAGGAAGTTGTCGGCGAGGCCACCGGAAATGAAACGACCAAGGTGAAGGGCAAGGTCGAACAGGTCGTCGGCAAGACACATGCATTGTACGGCGATGCGAAAGAGCAATTCAGGAAGTCCAGGAAGCGTCCATAGGGTGTTCGTGCGGATAGGTCCTGAATCTCGGGCTGCAGATTGGCGCGCAGTCGCAGCTGGTTTTGGACTATTGACCGTTTCAAATCTTACGGAGGGGGCATGCACATTCTCACGAGCGCGGGCCCGTTGGTTTCGCTGATCGCCGGCATCCTGATTCTCGTGGTGCCTCGCTTGTTGAACTACATCGTGGCGATCTACCTGATCATCATCGGGCTGCTCGGGCTGTTCGGGGGACATCTCCACTGACCCGAAACCGCCGAGAAAACGGCACGTTGCAGCGTTTTTCAACCCGGCGGCGACCCTCAGGAAGCGCGCCCTTCCGGGCGGCTCCGAACGCCAGCGCGCTCGCTCTCGAAGCGGGCCGAGGCCGCCGCTCGCGAGAATGGGGAAGCATCCGCGGGCAACCGGATTCCCAGGCATTCCTCGATGCGCGACACATATTCCTCCGCATCGCTTCGGGATAGCCAGGGCGCGTTCGCGTCGCTAAAGAAGCAGTCAGGCATACCGTCCAATGCGCCATAGGCAGGCCGTAACAGCATGGACACACTCGCTGTGGCCAACCCGGGCGCGTCGAATTCGATAAGTCTGAACGAGTCGTCCGCGCCAATCGGCTTGTCATAGCTGTTCAGCAGTAGGACCAGGCCGTCCGCTCGCCGATAAACGGTACGCGGCAGCACCTTTTGAAGGACCCGCACGGCGGCCTTCGAACGATGTTTGAGACACAACATCGCACCCCAGGTGACCAGACTCTTGACGTACTGGTCTTCGTATGAGTGGTGAAGCATGACTGATTCCCTCTGGCGGAGCCGGTCGTGCGGCAATTCCGCATCTGGCATACGGTCATGCTCGCGCACCGCGTGGCTGCGGACATGATGGGCCGGCTGGCTTTTCAGGCGACCGACCCCGGCGGCGATTTCGGCGCCAAGCAACAGCACCGCGGCCGAGAAGTACAGCCACATCATGAGCGCCGCGAGTGAGCCGGCTGCACCGAATGCGTTGGCTGTTCCGGCATGAGCAAGATAGAGGGCGAAAAGCTTGCGTCCACCGGAAAACAGCAACGCCGACACGACCGCGCCCGACCATGCGGTCCGCCAGCGCACGGGCGCGTCAGGCAACATTTTGATCAACGCTGCGAAGGCCGCGCTCAACACGGCCAGGCCAAAAACAAGCTGTGCGATCTCGCCGACGACAATCAGCGGCGAGTTGCCGAACAGCTTTGCGCCGATAAAGCTGATGATCGTATCCAATACGAGCGAAACCACCAGCAGGAAGGCGACCCCCATGACGAGGCCGAACGAGATGAGCCGCACCTTAAGCAGTAACGCAATACTGCTTACCGTGCCGAACCGCGCGGCGGCTGGAAACACCACGTTTAACGCGGAATTCAGCGAGGCAAAGGTTGCCGATGCACCGAACGCGAGGAGCGCAGCCGAAACGAGGGCGGCTGGACCCGCCGCACTGGGGTGTCGGGCATGCTCCACGATCGTCTGGACGGCCGCAGCGGCCTCGTTGCCCAGCAGCCCATTGATCTCGCCAAACAACTGGCCGCGCGCCGCGTCGGCGCCGAAAAACCACCCGGCGACAGCCAGCACGATCAGAAGGGTCGGCGCCAGCGAAAAGGCGCAGTAGAACGCAATGCTTGCGGCCATCATGGTGCAGCGGTCCGTGCTGAACCGTTGACCCACGCCAATGGCCAGTGAGAGGAACGAACGTATCGCGGTAACCGGAAGTCGCCGACCATGTATGAGCGCCATCTACGTCTCCGCCACGGAGGATCGCCCTGAACGTCAGGCATCGAACGGCGTTTATCGCCTGTTCGTGCGAAAAGCGCGTCGCGCATCACATACAGGCTCAACGTCCCCGGTACTGCGCCTCGCTGGCTGCCGCCGGACCCGCAGGCGCTGTCTTCCTTGCCGCCTGCGTGCGCGCGGTGCTGCCCGGACTATCCTCTGCCGGACCCGCCGCGTCGGACGCCAGGTAAGCCGGTGCCGCCTTCTCACGCTGCTTTTGCCCCGCCGGTGGTGCATCAGGCGCGGCGCGCATATCGGCGAGCAGTTGCGCACATGGCAGCGGCTTGTTGTTGCTCGGCGCGATCAGCGGAATCAGCGCCGCGAGCGGATTGATCAGCCCGAGCCCCACCACCGCCCCGCCGCGCACGGCCAGCGCGCCGGCATTCACGCCGACGTGCGGGTTCTTGAACGTCCCCTTCACATAAAGCGGCGAGCGCAGCGTCACTACCCTGAGGCCCTTGGTATGCGGATGAATGCCGAGATCCATCTGCTCTGTCTGCAAATCGATGTGACCGTCCGTATCGATCACGGCGTTTTCGGTGTCGAGAGCGAACACGCGCGATTCCAGCACGCCGTTCGTCACCACAAAGTCCGCCGCCGCGCAGTTGATCTTCACATCGCGCTTGCCGAAGAGCTTCTCGTAGACGACGTTCAACACGTTCAGCCCTGCCGCTTCCATGTAGAGACGGCTAATCGTGCCATCGGTGATCAGCGCCTTCACTTCCCCATTCGAGGTCGCCGCCAGCGCCGCGGGAGAATTGCCCGTTGCCGACAACGCCGCGTCGCCATTCACTTCGCCGAGCGCCGACTGCATCGTCTTCACGGTCGGGAAAAGTTGCTTGAGCTTCAGGTGCCGCGCCTGCGTCGCAAAGCGTCCCTTGAGCGGCGCCGTGCTGCCATCGAGGTGAATGTTCGATGCCAGCGTGCCGCCCGCCACGCCGAACTTTAACGGCTCGAACGTCAGCACGCCGTCCGTCATGATCACGTGGGTGTAGAGATTGGTGATCGGCAGAGCCGGGTCCTTGATGATGCGACGGCCGGTGAACTTCACGTCGGCATCGATGGCCTTCCAGCGATCCGTCTTGAATTGCTCGACCGGCACCGCCTTGTTCGACGGCTGCCGGGTTCGCTCGCCGCGCTTCGCCTTGCTCGCGTTGGTGTCGGCGCCGATGATCGGAGCGAGATCGGAAAATTGCAGCAGATTGGACACGAGTTCACCCGACAGCATCGGCCGCGGCTTCTTACCCACGTAAACCGTCGAGCCGTTCAGGTCGCTGCCGCCGACGCGGCCCGTGAAGTTCTCATATTTGAAGACGTTGCCGTTTTCCGTGAACTGCCCGACGAGCCGCCCTTCGGTCGCGTACGGCGGCGTTTCGGGCAATGGCACGCCAGCGATCGGATAGAGATGCGCCATGCTGACGCCCTGCAGCCACAGCTTCAGGTCGAGCGCGGCGAGGTGCGCCGGGGCGGTCACGGTACCGGCCAGCGCGATATGCGTATCGCCGATCTTCACATCAGCCTGCACGGGGAACGGTCGCGTCGTGTCCTGCAGCGCGAGCACGCCTCCCACCTTGCCGCTGCCCGACACAGCCGTCTTCTTGTAGGTGCCCTTGACCGTCCAGCCGAGACCATAAGGCGGCACCGAAGGCTTCGACTGCTGCTGACTGGTCGTGCCGGTATTCGCCGACGTGCTCGCCGGACTCGCCGGCCCGCTGCTCGCGGCCGTGGCAGAGGACGCCGCCGATGCTTCGACCTGCTTGTGGAGCCTGGTCGCGCCGCTCTCGCCGACCACCTGCGCCGACGATTTGTGCGATGCCTGCTCCTGCTGCTTCATGACGTCACCGATCGGCACGGGCTGACCGAGCGTGTCGACGACGACCTGCATATCGGCCTGGGTGATCTGGTCGGCGTACGCAACGTGCCCCGTCTCAAACGCGATGTCGTGCAGTTTGAGATTCCAGGTGGACGGCTCGGTCGGCTGGTTGAACCTGAACGTCCAGTTGTTGCGCTGATCGTTGAGGCGTTCGAGATCGATCGACGGGTTGACCAGATTGATCGTCGGAATCACGATGTCGCGTGCCAGCAGCGGGAGAACCTCAACCTGAAAATCGATCTCGTCGAGGGTGGCGAATTGCGGCTGTCTGGCCCAGTCCGGATTCGCGATCGTGATGTTCTGAGCGGAAAAGCGTGGCCACGGCACCCAGCGCCGCCAGCCGGTCTCGCTCGGCGGACGCTGCCAGCCGACCTTCAGGTCGCCGGTGATGTGAAACTGCCGGCCGATCGCCTGCGTGACCTTGTCGTCGATCCACGGCCGCGCGCGGTTCCAGTCGAAAGTCAGGAAAACGATGACGAGCGCCGCCATCGTTGTCGCCAGCACGGCAACAAACCATGCAGCAATTTTTCCGACTGGAAAGCGCAGCGCCATGACGGCTCCATCATTTTTCCTGTTGCGCTCTTCTAGCAGCACGTAGTATGCCTGGTGGCCGCAAGTGCCCGGCCAGCCGATTTCCTCAGAAGGATAACGGTTCCAACCGTCATGACAGTCACTCGAAGACTCGAGCTCGCAGACAAGGCTCTTCGTTGCTGACGGTATCGGATGTGGGAACCTTCAGGCGGCGGTAAATGCCTATTCGGCACCAACCATCGTTTTTATCTGTCAGTCACGGGTCGTACTTTCCGGCCAGCGAATGCACTTACCGTTCTCGTGACCCAAGCGGTCAGGGCTGCCCGTATCGCGATGCCAAATAGTCGTCTCGGTCCGATGACGACCGAACCGGCGACGAGCGGGAACAAATAGCTGTGCCGGCTTCGGCTCTACTTCGTTGAGGCACTCCCTCGGTCGGCTACCTTACTTCGACTCCTGTGCCTCATTCTTGATCGCCTGGCCACCCTTCGAAATGTCCTGGCCTGCGCCCGCCATCGTGTTGCAGCCGGCGAGAACGGCGGTACCGGCAATCAACATCCATGCAATCAATCGAATCATGACCTTCTCCTTGTTCAAATCAGGATCAGACCAGATTAATTTTAGGCGATTTTGCCGTCGATGCCTTTACCGCTATGGGGAATTGGATATGAATACATCCACGATCTTGTAAGCTTCCGTTTCGCCAGGGTTCGATGTGTTTCGGGCTGCGGTCGGCTGCTCGGTATCTCGCGATTCTGGGCAGGCTGTTTAGCCGACGCCGTCGTCAGATCATCGCCTCGATCACCGTCGGCGCGCGCCGTTTGAGTGCTCCTACAAATGCGGCCTTGAACGTGGATCGCGACTCCGCCGCATCAGTCGCCACTAAGCGACTTTATCCGTGCCCTGTCACGAACTTTTTAGTCGAGTGATAACCGTGTCTTGTTGCATCGGCAACGGCATGGCCGGCCGTCTTCGCGCCGTGGCCGACCTCGTGCGCGGCATCGCGCACGGCACGCCCGCTCTTCTTTCCTGCCGTCTTGACATCGTTCTTGAACTCGTGAGCACCTGTAGCCAGGCTCGCATGCGCCACCGGGCTGAGCACGGCCAGCACGAACAGAATGATCGAAATCCTCGTCTTCTTCATCAACGGAGCCGGTGCCGGTGCCGCAACGAGGTTATCTTCGCCAGCCGTGCCCGTAACCGCCGAAACCGATGCCGACATCGACAGACGGCGCTGCGTAGTACGCTGGCGCATAACCATATCCGTAGACCGGCGCTGGCGCATAGCCGTACGGCGGAGCGACAATGCAGCCTGACAGGCTAGCCGCAAGCGCAACGACACACAAAAGTCTGATCATGTTTTTTCTCCATGCTCAGATTGTAGATGGCGGACATATTCTGATTCGCAACGAAGTGTGTCCGAACGTAACCGGTCGGGCGCAGACATTTGATCAGTTTGCCAATCGGCGATTGCGAGTTCGTCTCGTTGCGATAGTTTGCACTCGCCATGCGAAGCGCTTCTATTGCGTCGGACTACTGATCGAATACGACGATCTGCTCATCGCTCACGCCTGACGCTCTGGGCGACTCTTGTTGCACCTGCCCGGCAATAATGCCTAGCCGGGCATCGTGGCGATTCGCAAGCAAGGCATAGCTATTGAGCGCTTTCGGATTTCCTGCCCGGACCAGAAAACCATCGTCAAAACCCGGCACGCTTTCCAGCGCATCTCTCCGAGCACGAGCAGAATGCCTTTGACGCAACCTGCAGGAAGCTCTATCGCTTCGTCTGTCCCGGCTGAATCGCATCAAACTACCCGCAGATTGCATCATCTCTACTCGATACTGAGAAAGCGCCCTGCGTTCTCAGCGCCGGCAATCAACTACTCGACAAAAAGATTTCGCATCGGCGCATACGTACGTTGCCGCGTCTCCCATCCTTCGGCGAGGCCCACCTCCGCGTCGGACGCGGGCAGCATGGGAACCGCGCGGAGCAGGTCCGACGCACGTTCGGCGAGCATGATCGTCGGTGCGTTCAGATTGCCATTGGGCTCGGTCGGGAATACGGATGAATCGATGACTCGCAAGCCCTCCATGCCACGAACCCGCAACTCGGAATCGACCACAGCCATGTCATCCTCCCCCATGCGGCACGAACCACACGGATGCATTGTGCTTTCCAGGTTCGCCCTGACAAAGGCGTCGATTTGCTCGTCTGTTTGCACGTGCGGCCCAGGCGCCAGTTCGGCATCGCGAAAGCGGTCCATTGCCGGCTGCCCGATGATTTCTCTCGTCAACCGGACGCAGCGTCGAAAGCCCTCGCGGTCCTCTTCGCGATCCAGATAGTTGAAGCGGAGTTCCGGGTACGTATAGGGATCTGCCGACATCGTCCTGACGTATCCCCTGCTCTTAGGCTTGTTCGGTCCGGTCAATACCATGAACCCGTGTCCCTTGAACGGCTTGTCGCCGTCATAGCGCATGGCGGCTGGCAAGAAATGAAATTGAATGTCAGGCCAGCGCAAACCCACCTCGGAGCGGATGAATCCACCGGCCTCAAAGTGGTTGCTGGCCCCCAGACCATCCTTGAACAAGAGCCACCGCAGCCCGATCATGAATTTGCTGAACGGGTCCATTTTCGCGTTGAGGGTGACGGGCTCCTTGCAGGCATACTGAATATAGATTTCCGCATGATCCTGCAGGTTCTCGCCCACGCCGGGCAAATGATGCCTGACCTCGATCCCAGCCCCGCGCAGTACCTCGGCCGGCCCGATTCAGGAGCGCTGCAACAGGTGAGGCGAACCGATCGGGCCGGACGCGATCAACACTTCAGCACGGCATCGCACGACATGCGTGCTTCCGCCCTGATCGTACTCGACCCCAACCGCGCGCTTGCCCTCGAGAATCACGCGGCGTGTCATCGCATTCGTCACTACAGTCAGATTGGGCCGCTTCATCGCGGGGCGCAGGTAAGCATTAGCGGTAGACCAGCGCACACCATCCTTGACCGTCATATGCATTGCGCCAAAGCCTTCCTGCATATGACCGTTGCAGTCTTCTGTCTTGATGTATCCGGCCTCTGCGCCTGCTTCGATCCAGGCGCCGTACAGCGGATTCGCCATGTTGTTGCCGTTGTTTGTGCACAGGGGTCCGGCCGCGCCCCGGTACTCGTCGCCTCCGAACTTGTAGGTCTCCGCGCGCCGGAAATACGGCAGACAGTTGCGATAGCCCCAGCCTCGCGCACCCAGCTCCTCCCATTCGTCGAAGTCGCAAGCGTGGCCGCGAATATAAACGAGGCCGTTGATCGACGACGACCCACCCAGCACCTTGCCGCGCGGGCAGTGCAACTGGCGGCCATTCAGATGCGCTTCTGGGGCGGTCTGATAGCGCCAGTTGTACTTGGATGTATTCATCGGCATCGAAAACGCACTCGGCATCTGGATGATGACGCTGCGATCGCTTCCGCCGTATTCCAGCACCAGAACGCGGACCGCCGGGTCCTCGGTAAGCCGGTTAGCCAATACACATCCGGCCGATCCAGCGCCCACTATGATGTAATCGAATTGCTCGGTAGCCGTGATATTTGCCTGCTTCGTAGACCTTGACGGGGTCGTCTGTGGATCAGTAGCGACCTTTGTCGCCGGTGGTGTATTGCGGTGAGGTCTTCTCGAAAGCGGCGATGACAGACTCTTCGTGCTTCAGATCGAGCGAGCGCGACAATGCGTAATACGCAAGGCCCCAGACGAACAGACCAACCAGCCATGCCAGATCGACGCTGCCCATCGCGCGGGAGAGCGGTCCGACATACACCTCGTTAGTGCCGTCGAGCACGCAGAAGAACGGAATCATCGAGACGAAGCCGATCACGTACGCAATCAGACCGCGCGCGCCCCACTTTCCGTACAGGCTGTTGTCGGGCAGGAAGAAGTGCGGAATGGCATAGCGACCCTTGCGGACGAAAAAGTAATCCGTCAGATTGACCGCGGTCCAGGGCACCAGAAAATACAGCATGACGACGAGGTAAATATTCAGGACGGAGAGACCATTACCCGAGGTATAGATGCTTAGTGCCACACCGAGTTGAAGGATCACCACGAAAAGAATCGCCAGAATGCGAGTCCTGGGAGTCGGCTGGACTTTCCGGAATGAATCAACCGCAGTGATAGTCGTCAATTTGGCGCTATAGATGTTCATCGCGATCACCGGCAGAAACGCCAGAATCGTGACAGCAACCACAACGCTTCCCATACCCGGTGCCAGGTCGCTACCCACCTGATTCAACGCGACCAGTACATCGGTCGCCTGCAGATGGTCTGCCAGCCAGCCGCCAATCGCGATCATCCATGCCCCCGACAGCGATGCACCGAGGAACACGGCCGTAATCAGTTTTCCGCTCGGCGTGTTTTTCGGCAGATAGCGCGAATAGTCGGATACATAGGGTGCGTAGGCGATGTTGTAGCTGGCGGCGGCTGCGAACTGCGCAATGAAAGCGATCCAGCCGAAGCCCAACGGCGGCGTCGGAGCGGCTCCCGGCACGACAGCCGGGAGCGGCACGTCATGCACCCAATGCATCAGAACAGCCAACGTGACGAGTCCGTAAAGCGGCAGCGACAGATACAGCGCCCATTTGAAACTCCGGTGCATCCAGTCGTGGCCGAGAATCGCCAGAACCGAAGCCGGCACCGAGACTGCCAATGCCACTTTGATCGGATCCCAGTTGAACAGTGCTTTGAGACCCTGCATCATCAACACGAGGTTGACGATGTTGAATCCCGCAAACACGAATAGCGTCGCTAACAAGACGACGATGACCCCACGATAGCCGAATTGCGCTCTCGACTGAATCATCTGCGGCAAGCCAAGATGAGGACCTTGCGATCCGTGAAAGGCCATGAACAAGGTGCCGAACATGATGCCCAGCGTGCCGGCTATCGTGGTCCACAGCGCGCTCAGGCCAATGCTGGGACCGACAAAGCCGATGGTCATGGTGAAGAACGTGAAGTTGCCTAAAAACCAGAACGGTCCCTGCCTGGATAGCCGGTCAGTTCTTTCGTTATCCGGAATAAAATCGATTGAATGACCTTCGATGACCCCGTGCTCGAACCCGACTACGGCGTCTTTAACTGTTTTGTCTGTTGCTTGCATCATGCACCCCTGACTGTAATGAGAGGTTGATGGAATAGAGATGGATCCGGCATGCGTGCTGGCCGCGACACCCGCTCGTCACGTGGCACTCGGCTCACGTTTTCCTGGGGCGTCGTCAGCGCATTTGCGCTTCAGTGCAGCGTGATCCAGACCGCCTTGCTCTCCATCAGATGATCAAGTTGTTCGGGGCCGAGGTCCTTGCCGAAGCCGGACGCCTTGAATCCGCCGAATGGCATTGACGGATCGATGGTGCTATGTGCGTTGACATAGACTGTCCCGGCGCGCAATTGCGGGATCAGCCTGTGCACGCGGTTCAGGTCATTGGAGTAGATCGCGGCGGCGAGACCGTACGGCGAGTCATTCGCCAGCGACAACGCGTCGCCGAGGTCGTCAAAGGGAGCGGTCACTAGCACCGGGCCGAAGATTTCTTCGCGGACTATTTTCATGTCGCTGCGGCAATGCGCGAAGATGGTCGGCTCGACGAAATAGCCAGGCCGATCCAGCACATGGCCACCATGCACAACTTCCGCGCCTTCGCGCCGTCCCGCCTCAATATAGGAAGCGACGCGATCCCTCTGAAGCGCGGACACGAGCGGGCTGATGAAGCAATCCCGATCGAGCCCGGGCGCGATCTTCAGCTTGCGCGTGTGTTCGATCAGCGCGCCAATGAACCTGTCGTGAATGCTGCGTTGAATATAAACCCGTGCGCCCGCATCGCAGACCTGTCCGGAATTGAAGAAGATGCCGCTTGCGACTGCCTGGGCCGCCGCGTCGATGTCGGCGTCCTCCAGCACCAGCACTGGAGACTTCCCGCCCAGTTCAAGTGTGAGACGTTTGAAGCCGCCCACTGCCGTGTGTCCGACAGTGCGGCCCACCTCGGTGGAGCCGGTGAACGTGATCTTGTCGATACCTGGATGGGCGGCCATGGCCGCGCCAATTTCGCGCCCGCGCCCGGTTATCACGTTGACGACGCCATCCGGGATCCCGGCCTCCTGCACCAACTCGGCGAAGCGAAGCGTCGACAGCGAGGTAAGTTCTGCGGGCTTGATTACCGTCGTGCAACCGACGGCGAGCGCGGCCGCCACCTTCCACGCCATGGTTTGCAGCGGGAAGTTCCACGGAACGATGACGCCGATCACTCCAATGGGTTCCTTGCGTGTATAGGCCACGTAGTCACCCGGCAGGGAGGGTTCAACCGTGCGGCCGTGGAGCTTTGACGCCCAACCGGCAAAATAGCGGAAGGTGTCGATCGTGCCTTGAACGTCGACGTCACGCGCATTGGCGACGGACTTGCCCACGTCGATCGATTCGATCTCGGCCAATTCCGTTGCGTTCGCCTCGATCAGATCCGCGAGCCGATGAAGTAGGCGCTCGCGCTCAAGCGGCTTGAGCTTTCGCCAGGGCCCACCGTCAAACTGTTTGCGGGCAGCGTCTACCGCGCGATCCAGATCCGTGGTCGTGCCCAGGGGAATGTGTGTGATCACGCCCGTGGTGGACGGCTCGATCACCGCGCAGGATTCCCGGTCGCCTTGCGGCACCCAGGCACCGCCAATAAACATGCTCTGCGGCTTGGTGAGAAAGCGTTGTGTCTCTTCCCGGACGCCAAACTTCTCCAGGTACTTTTGTACGACGGGTTCCATAATTGTCTCCTGACTTATATATAGATTGAGTGCAACCCGGCCTCTCATGGGCCAGTTTCATGCACGTGTGTGCACCCGTTCCTGCAACGCCTGGCGAAGACCTCGCGGGATCGCCGGGAGGGTCAACCGTTCACAAACGACCGGGGGTCTATCGATATAAACGTGGCTTGTGGCAACGCGGCGTTTAGAGAGACTATGGACGACATGTCCGGAGGTAAAAATCACGTGAATCAGATGTTCATATCGGGAATGTCGAAGCAAACTGTGCGACGGGGGCGACAACGGTGATCCAGTTGCAGGACGTGGACCTCAAACTACTAAGGGTGTTCATGACGGTGGTACGGTGCGGCGGTTTTTCCGCCGCCCAGGCGAGCCTGAACGTCAGCCAATCGACGATCAGCGAGCAGATGACGACGCTCGAAACGCGCTTGGGGCTCAAGCTTTGTGAGCGCGGGCGGAGCGGATTTCGCCTCACCGAACACGGTGTGGCGACTTACGAGGCGGCGCAGCGGTTGCAGGTGGCGGTGGAAAGCTTCTGTGTGGATACCGACGCGCTCAAAAAGCACATCTCAGGAAAGCTGTACCTCGGCATCATCGACAACACGGTAACCGACTCGGCTTCGCCGCTGCCGCAGGCACTTCAGACGTTCGTGTCGAGGGGGCACGACGTGCATCTGGATGTCTATGTCGGCACGCCTGCCGAACTGGAGGAGCGTGTGCTGGATGGCCGGCTGCACATCGCTGTTGGGCATTTCCCGCTGCATGTGCCGGGGCTGACCTACACGGATCTCTATTGCGAACCGGACGGCCTATATTGCGGAAAAAGTCACCCGCTCGCCGGCAGCTCGCCAGCCGATATCGCGCTCGAGCCGGCCATCGCGTCCAGCCGTGTTGTAGCGCGAGGCTATCTGCAGCAGCACGACCTGCAAATGCTCAAGGTCAGTAAAGCCGCAGCAACTGTCGACAATATCGAGGCACAGGCGATCCTTATCCTATCGGGCGCGTACATCGGATTTCTGCCGATTCACTATGCTGCCCGATGGGTCGCGCGCGGCGAGATGCATCGGATATGCCCGGACCAGTTCGGCTCGCAGTGGCCGTTTTGCGCGATCATACGGCGGACCGCGGTACCGCCAACCATCCTGCAGGTTTTCATGATCGACCTGATGGAAAGCTACCGCAGGGTCGCCCAAACGGCGCGCATGGACGGCGTGAGCCCCTAAGGTTGTACCGACGCGAGGGGCGTCGGCTCGCCGTTTCGATAGGTATAGATGGTGATGGGTGAATCCGTGAGATCGCGATTCTTGTCGAACCGGTAGTGGCCGGACACACCCCGAGAATCGATTTTCGCCAGCACAGCGCGGTATTGGGCCGGTTCGATCGAATTGGCCTTGGTCATCGCTTGTGCGACGATGTTCACGCCATCGTACAAGGCAGCGCTGTAGGTCAGCGGATCGGTATGAAAGCGTTGCTTGTAATCCGCCTTGAACTGGCGCCCCTCCGGTGTTTGATCGAGAACGGGGCCGCCTTGCGGGCAATACACGCGCGTGTCGACCGCGTCGCCGCCAAGTTTAGCCAGTTCGGCATTGCACATGGCGTCGCCGCCCAGCAGGTAGCCATTCATCGCGAGGCGCTTCATCTGCTTGCGCAGCGCGCCAGCCTGGGCGTAGTAACCGCCGTAGAAAATCCCTTCCGCCTGGGTGCCCTTGACACGCGTGAGGATCGAGTCGAAGTTGGTCGCTTTGTCGGTCGTATATTCCCGATCCACAATCTCGATACCGTTGGCTTTGGCTGCGTTAATAAATTCGTCGGCGAGACCCTGACCGTACGCTGTCCGATCGTCGATCACGGCAATACGCTTGACCTTCAACTCCTTTGCCGCAAATTCGCCCATGCGGCTGCCAAGCTGTGTGTCGCTGGCAGAGATGCGAAACACGAACGGATAGCCGTGTTGCGTGATCGACGGGTTCGACGCGACGGTCGCCATCACGATTCCCGCGACATTCACCAGGTTTGAAATCGGAATCGCGACGCCCGAATTGAAAGGCCCAAAAATGACCTTCACATTGTCGTCGAGCAGGCTTTGCGCAACCGTCATCCCGGTACGCGGATCGGCGGCATCGTCTTGCGAAACCAGTTCGAAGCGGGTCTTCTGACCGCCGATCACGAGCCCTTCCGCATTCAGACGCTCGATCGCCATCCTGACGCCGTTTTCGTCGTCCTTGCCAATGGCGGCCTGCGGGCCGGTCAAGGGTCCGGTCAAACCGATCTTCACCACCTGCCCGCCCGCCGTTGCGTGAATCGACACCATGCTCAAAGCGGCTGCTGTCAACCAGCTTGCACCTGCGACCAATTTTTTCATCGTGCTCTCCTCAAATCGTGACGTATCAAATCGCCCTGCCGCCGGAGGTGGCGAACGCGTTGCGCTTTGGCCTGGAAAATATCCCATTGGCGCTCCGCTGCCCGTGCGCATTCACGGAACCTTGGGCAGTGGAGTTGACAGCAATTCTGTGTAGCCAAATTCCCCAATAAAATGCACCATTGATGAAATACATTTCGGTAATTTCCGAAGTAACAGAGGGACAGCGCGATGCAAGTTCAGGACACGGATCTTAAGCTGTTGCGGATCTTCGAAACTATCGTGCGTTGCGGCGGCTTCGCCGCAGCGCAACCGATTCTCAACATCGGCGCGTCGAGCATCAGCGAATACATGTCGCAGCTGGAGACACGCCTCGGACTGCGACTGTGTGAGCGCGGACGCGCGGGTTTCCGGCTAACAGACGAAGGGGCGGAGCTGCACGCCGCCGCGCAACGTCTGCTCGGTGCGGTCGATACGTTTCAAATGGAAGCCGGCGCGTTGCGCAATCAGCTTTCTGGTGTGTTGCGCTTCGGCATGATCGAAGCAACCTTGACCGACAAATACTCGCCGCTGCCGGCAGCGATTCGGGAATTCGGCCAGATGGCGCCCGACGTCCGCCTGCATGTGCAGATCGACACACCAGGCAGCATGGAGCAGCACGTGCTGGACGGGCGCCTCCATCTGGCCGTGGGGCCATTTCCCGCGCAGATTCCCGGTCTCGACTACTTGCCTCTCTATCGGGAGGAGCAGGGGCTCTACTGCGCATCGACCCACTCGTTATACGAGCGGGCGAGTGGCCGTGTCCCAGTGTCGGTACTCAGCAAACAGCGCCTTGCTGCGCGCGCTTACCTCGGCAGCCAGGAACTCAAGCTGCTGCACATGGCGCAGGCCGCAGCCTCGGTCGACAACGTCGAAGGCCGCGCGATGCTCATCCTGTCGGGCAACTACATTGGCTTTCTGCCGCCTCACTATGCGCAGCCTTGGGTAGACGACGGTCTATTGACCCGCATTGATCCCGAGCACTACGTGACGCATCTGGATTTTCAGATCATCACGCGCAAAGGAGGCGAATCGGCGCGGGTCGTGCAGGCCTTTTGCAACCAGCTGCGGGCTGCGGCCAAGGAGGTAAGCCGCACCGCGCGAAACGGCAAATAGTTAACGGGAAAGGTTTCGTTTTACTTTGCGTTGATGCATCACGCGGCCAATCGTGTTCAGCAGCAGTTGCGCAGCCAGGATCGAGGTCGAACCCGAATGGTCGTAGTCGGGCGCGACTTCCACGAGGTCGATGCCGATCACGTCACCCTGTTCAGCAAGGCCCGCGAACAGTTCGAGTCCCTCGTAGTACAGCAGACCACCGTGGCTCGGTGTACCCGTGCCTGGCGCGATCGAGGGATCGAAACCGTCGATATCGATCGTCAGGTAATAGCGCACGCCCTTCGGGATGCGGTCCAGCACACCCTGAATGCCGAGGCGCCGGAGATCGCGCACCGAAATAATGTCGGAGCCCATCTCGCGCGCCTGGGCGTAGCCCTCGCGCGCCGTCGACGACACGTTGCGAATGCCGATCTGCGTCATGCCCGACACCACGCTTTTCTCTGCCGCGCGCCGTAGCGGGTTGCCATGGCCGTGCCGCACGCCATGACGCTCGTCAACGAAATCGAGGTGTGCGTCGATGTGAACGATATGAAACGGCTGCTGGCCTTCGAACGCGTTGATGCACGGAATGTTGATCGAATGATCGCCGCCCATCACCACCGGCAACGCGCCCGCCGCCAGGATCTTGCGCACGCCGTACTCGATGTTTGCGTGGCTCTTTTCCGTGTTGGTGTGCACCATGTCCGCGTCGCCGATATCGACGATACGAACTTCGTCGCTAGGCAGATAAACAACATCGTCTTCGAAGTCGTATGCGCCGCCGTGACCGAACGAGAACAGGGTCGACGCATCGCGAATCGAACGCGGGCCGAACCTTGCGCCCGCCCGCCACTGCGTCCCGCAGTCGAAGGGGGCGCCCATCACCGCGACGTCCGCATCGATCTTGTCCCAGTCAAGACACAGCGGAGACTTTGCGAACGTGCAGATTCCAACAAAGGGCAAATTAAGCCGACCGGTTTCGTAGCTGTTTTCAGACATGATTGCCTTCGTCCTGTTATTGGTTCAGATATGCGGCGCACCGGCCGCCCTCTTCGCCGCTGCGGCGTCGTCCGTTGTGACGGGCCAGCGGTGCATCTGGAACGGAGTCTAGGCAAACAAATTCAACGGAAAAATGCCAAAAATCAGAAATACACTTCGAGATAGTCCGAAGCGATCTTCGGAGGTAGGCAGAGCGCGATTGGGCCGGTCACGTACAAGAGCAGGAAGTTGACTCGCCCATTTGAAAATACTTGCTGTCGTTTCTTTGAACGAGTACCCTCGCGCTGTTCTATAACGAAGCACGGGAGAGATCGTCCACCCGCGACGACGCCGACGGAGCAACCGCCCCGGAAACTCTCAGGCAAAAGGACCGTGCAGCGAGAACATCTGGAGAGCGGCGCGTGCGCGCCCACCGAAGGGGAGCTATTACCGTAACCGGTTCTAGCGAAACTCTCAGGTACATGGACAGATGGGGCATTGGTGCCGGTAAACATCGGCCGGCGATGCTCAACGAACACTGGACCATGTCATGTCCCAAATTGCCATCATTGGCGCCGGAATTACGGGCGTCACCACTGCTTACGCCCTCGCTCGGCGAGGTTACCGCGTCACCGTTCTCGAACGTCATCGCTATGCGGCAATGGAAACGTCATTTGCCAACGGCGGACAACTGTCGGCCAGCAACGCTGAGGTCTGGAACAGCCGCTCTACAGTGCTGAAAGGCCTGCGTTGGATGTTTAGGAGCGACGCACCGCTCCTCATGAATCCGCGGCCGAGTTGGCACAAGTACAGCTGGATCGGCGAGTTCCTGCGCCAGATTCCGAACTATCGCAGCAACACCATAGAAACAGTGCGGCTAGCCATCGCTGCGCGCCAGCATATGTTCTCGATCGCTGAGCGGGAACAAATTGATTTCGACCTTGAACGACGTGGCATCCTGCATTTCTATGCCACCCGTAAGGAGTTCGAAGCGGCGACGAAGGTCAATGCATTGTTACGTGAGGGCGGCCTTGATCGGCGCCCGGTGACGCCTGACGAAATCCACGCCCTTGAGCCGGCGCTTCATGGGCAGTTCCACGGGGGCTTCTTCACCGAGTCCGATTCGACCGGCGACATTCATAAGTTCACGCGTGGTCTTGCGCAAGCCTGCGTGCGTTTGGGTGTCGAGTTCCGCTACGACACGAGCGTGCAGTCCATCTCCGAGGCTGCGGACGGTGACCTGAGGATTGCATTCGCGCGCGAAGGTCAGCCTGATACGGATATCTTCGACCGAGCAGTAATTTGTGCAGGCGTCGGAAGCCGTGCTCTAGCGGCGTATGTAGGAGACCACGTGAACGTCTATCCGGTGAAGGGCTATTCGATCACGGTTTGCCTGGACGATACAGGAAGCCAGCAAGCCGCACCTTGGGTCAGCCTACTAGACGACAACGCCAAGATTGTAACCAGCCGTCTCGGCGTTGATCGCTTCCGTGTTGCCGGAACGGCTGAGCTGAACGGCATAAACCGTGACATCCGCTCGGATCGGATCCAGCCCCTCGTCGATTGGACGCGCAATCATTTCCCGGACATGTCGACGGCGCGCGTCATTCCGTGGGCCGGCCTGCGCCCCATGCTTCCGGGCATGTTGCCCAAGGTTGGCCCCGGGCGTCGACGCAACATTTTCTACAATACCGGACACGGGCATTTAGGGTGGACGCTCTCGGCAGCGACTGCGGAAGCTGTTGCGGAACTCGTAGCCGGTAGTATGCCAAACTTAACGAGCGTGAAGCCCGCGACAAAGCGAAAAGACCTGCCGGTCAACGTCTGATAAGCGCTTGGACCAGCCGTTCGAGTGACGGCTCTCTGCAATGCGCAAGCGTCAACAACTGGCCGAATCTTGCCTTACTGGAATATCGGCCCAGAATCTCGACCTTTAACCATGGATATGCACACTTCGACCGCGAGGAGAGAAGTGTGCATCGTACCTTGTTGAGCGTAATCTGAGCATCGCACAAGCACTGGCTCTTGCGCCGCACTCGTGACGGGATGGCAAGTGCTCGGCAACATGACCTGCGCAACGCTGTCGCACCGATGCGGTCAAATTGTCAAAGCTCCGGTAGCTGTGGCATTGGAGGCTTCATGAAGGCGCGATATGCGATGATGTTCGCGGCGGACCGCGATCCATCATGGCGCGGTCCCTGCTTAATGCACGAATCTGGATGTCATAACCGACATGCGAAACGCGCCATACATCAAAAGCCGGTTGCTGATCGTCGCGGCATTCGCGTTGCCCGCGTTCGTGTTCACGGCTGTAAGTCGACGGCGACGCCGTCCGTGACCGCGCCGGGGGAGATCGCCACTGACGACGCTGCGCTTGCCGCCCGGGTGAAGCAGGCGCTCGTCGCGGACCCGGGGCTGAGATCGTTGCCGATGAGCGTCGCGACGTATCGAGGCGTCGTGCAGTTGTCAGGATACGTGGATTCGGAGGGACAGATTCAGAAAGCGCTTGCCGTGACGCACGGCGTGCCGGGGGTCCAATCCGTGAGCAACGATCTGCACCTCAGGCCGCAATGACGCGCGTTCGCCGGAAGTGCCGACCTGGACCCCGAGTTGCCGTGAGGCGTCGCTCTGCGGTTACCGGCGGAAATACGTGGCATTGACTGAGCAAGTCCAGCTTGTTCCGCTTCCGGAGCAGGTGCAGCTTGACGTCCCTACGAAGATCCATCCCTTGGAGAGCCAATTAACCCTGTCCTGCTCCGCAGCAGCGGTTGCAGAACGGCAAGCGTCCTGCTGGTCGCTGCCATTCCTCGAGTAGGATCCCGTGGAAGTGGTGGCCATCGCAGGCACACTAAAAATAACGATGAAGGCTATCGCGAATACTGATTTCATCCTACGTTTCCTTTGCGTGAGCGCCCCTCTCGCCACACGATTCCAGATCATGCGACAAGTCCGGCTATTTGTGGATGATTGCCGACATGCAGTTACGCAGTTCAGTGGTATTGATTTGTCGCGCCAAAACTGTCTGACATTGTGACGACGATCTTACCTTTGGCATGACCCGATTCGAGCTTGGCCGCCGCATCGGCGATGCGCTCAAATGGGTACACGCTGTCGACAATCACCTTGACCGCACCGGTGTCAACGAGGCGGGCGAGTTCGGACAAGTCCTCGCCGCTCGGGTGCATGAAGAGATAGCGGTAACGCGCTCCGTGCTGGCGGGCGCGATGCCTCAGGGAAAAGCTTGCAACCCAAAACAGCGTCCGCAACCCGAGCCCACGCCCCAAGTCCTTCGATGCCGTTTGCGGCTCGGGTATACCGGCGACCGTGACGACGGTGGCGCCCGGCCGCACAATGGCGAATGCCTGCTCAAGGGTGTCGCCGCCGAGCAGGTCGAATGCGCCGTCGAATCCCGAGAGAACCGATGCGGGTTGCTCTTGCGTGTAGTCGATGACCATGTCGGCGCCAAGCTTTCGCACCAGCGCCTCCCCACGGGGCGACGCGGTCGTCGCAACTTGGGCACCGAGGTGTTTGGCGATCTGTATCGCGAAGCTGCCCACGCCACCAGCGCCCCCGGAGATGAATATGCGCTGCCCTCTCGCGACATGCAGTTCATCGCGCAACGCCTGCAGCGCGGTGAGCCCGGCAAGGGGAATGGCGGCAGCGGTTACAAAGTTGAGGCTCGCGGGTATCGCGGCCGCATGCTCTTCCTCGACGAGCGCGAACTGGGCGAACGCGCCCATTCTGTTCTTGGCAACGCGTGCGAACACCCGGTCGCCGACGCGAAAGCGACGCACCTGGTCGCCACACACGATCACCTCACCCGCCAGTTCGTTGCCGAGCACGGCTGGTAGCCGATAACGCTGAACAAGTCGCAGGTCGCCCCTGCGCGTCTTGAAGTCCACAGGGTTCAGGCCTGCGGCGTGAACGCTAACGAGCAGTTGCCGCGAACTGGGCTTGGGTAGGGTACTTCTTCCAGGCTCGCGAGTTCCGGGCCGCCGTACGCCTTCAATACGAAAGCCTGCATCCGTTGGGGCATGGTGGTCGACGGCGTCATTGGCGCGTGCCGCCCGCTGAACTCACGCGCTGCCAGTCGCAAGGCAAAGTTACTTCAGGTGAATGAGGACTGTTCCCTCCGATATCTCAGGTGCGCCCACGCCCGTGCTTCCGGCGTTTTTCGCGATCCAGTCCTTCGCCTTCTGCACGCTTTCGTCGGTGCCTGTCTTGTCCTGGCAAACAGTCACCGAGAATCCGCCATCGCCGCTGCGTGCGAGGGTGTAGCCGACAAAGCCTTTGACCGAACGCATCAGCTCTTCGACGTCAGCCGTGTGCTTCTCCAGCAGATCGAACAACTCCTTTGCACCCTTTCCGGAAAATCTCCTTATAACAGTTTGCATGATTGCATCCTCCTGTTTGACCAGCGAGACGAGCATGCCGCACGAACAATGTGTGCAGCGTGTAACTGCTCCTCCCGACGGCGTGTAGCGCATTGAAGTAATTGAGAAGGCCGCGCACATGACTTCCGCGACCCATACCAAGTGTAGTAACTGTACCGCCGTAGTAAACCTGAGAAGCGGTGCAAAATTCTGGTCCCTTCAGCCAACGGCTGCAGTTGGCCGATTTCTGCCAGATCCCCGGCTAGTGTTGATGCACTTAATTCGTGCACGGGAATCCTTGGCACAGTAACGACGTTCAAGAGCCCTGGATACGGCGGTACGCGTTGTAGTGTCGGAGGGCGCCTTGCTTGTCCCCTCGGAGTTCTTTGAGTCGTGCAAGGTTGTAGTGCGCATCCGCGTAGTCTGGCTCAATCGCGAGGCACTTTCCGTAACCGTTCAGCGCATCCTCGGCGTGATCTAGCTCCTCCAGCGCAACGGCGCGGTTGAAGTGAAGCTGGCAGTCGTCCGGGAAGTATTCCAAAGCCCGGTCAAACACTGCCAGCGCTTCTTCGCAGCGTCCCTCTTCACACAGGAGAACGCCCAGGTTGGTGTAAGCGCCGTAGTGCGCCACAGGCAGCAACTCCACGACTTTCCGATAAGCATGCTCGGCCCCCTGTCGGTCCGTGGCAGTCAGTTGCTCACCTAGCTCAAACCATTCCTCGGCCTTGATGTGAGCGTCCTTTGCGCTGCGAGGGAAGCTGTCCAGAAACGCAACGTCACCTTTCAGGGGAGCGACCTCAAAATCGAGCAGCAGCTGGCCCGACTCAGCTTCCCATTGGTCGGCACCTAACCGCACAGCAATTGTGTTGCCAACGGCGGTAATTCGGTAGACCTCAGTACCGTCACGCCTCCGTCAATGAGACTCAACGTCACCTGCCAGCCATTGCTAACCCGCGAAAGACAGAAGTCAGTTAGCAGGCAGCCAGCGCGGAGGTTACCCGCGATTTCCTTGGTGACGTAAGCGATAGGCATCGGTTGACTGATCCATTTAACGTTGCGAAGTGTGAGAGCCCTGGGATGGATGGCTGGCGGCGCAGCGCGTTCGAACGCGCAGGGTCCGTTACCGGACCCTGATCTTAACGGCCTCCGCGACAAGAAATTTAGTGCACGCTTAATCTGCGTCAGGAAGCATTTTTCGGAGTTCGCGCGCTGTCCCGGCCAGCGCTTTCACACCACGTTGCAAAGACTTATGCCCACAGCCGATCGGCGACGATGTCGCGCCAAGGACTGCTTGCAAAGAACGACACTACTTCGAGTCGGAGACCCACCAGCCGATCCGTCCTGCCCGCCCTCGCCTTTGCAACAGCTGGTTACCCCCGATAAGCAGAGGATTCTTGGTGAAGCGGGAACGGCACAGTGAGATATCCGGGTAGACGGCGAACGGGCCGTTTACGCTTCGCCAAAAATTCTTTGAGCTAAGCCGCTCCGACCAGCAGATTCACTTGCCGCGAGCGCCACGACAGCACTCGGCCGTTACCGCTCGCGCCACAGTAAGCGTGTTACTCGCGATCACGGGCCGGCACCTTGCTCCAGCCTGGACCCGGGTCAAACGACTTCGTGGCCTGCGCTTTGGCTGCACTCCCGGGTCCGAGGTCCCGCTCATAGACCTGCCCGGCATGGCTCACCATGAAGCTCTTGATCCCGGTGTCTCCGTATTTCACCGGCCATGCGATGACGGCAAACCCGCCGAAGAGCTTGCCGCGCACGACGTAATCGTAGGCGCCACCTGGGGCGTGTGGCCCCTGTGACTCGAGCAGCTTGTAGTGGTACCCGTAGTAGCCGGCATTCTGCGCATTGCGCGAACTGGCATTCACGAACGCCTCGCCGAGCGGACTCGGGTTGTCATCCGGTCCGGCAGGCCAGTACAGACCGTCGTGTTTGCCCGGCGAGCTCACCATCTTCGAGGCGTAGGCAAGCACACCCTCGCCGTCGTGATTGGTCTGCGCATACTCGCGTTGCGCATCGTAGATCACGAGCATTATCTGAATAACGGCCAGTTCATCGCGGCCGATGCGCCGCAAGCGCATTACTTCCGCGCCCGCGTGCGTGTCGAAGTGCCATCCCTGGTCGGTCTTGACGAGTGGAATCGGGAACGTCCAGCCGTTGTCGCCCACGACAATGTGGGCATGCCGGGCGTCCGTCGGCTCGATCGTATGGGACTTGGCCCACGCCGCGACAAACGTATCCCGCACCTCCGCGCCGACGGGTGGAATCAGTTCACGAAAGTCATTGCCGAAGATCGTGCGCAACGCGTCCTCGCGATCTTTCAGGACGGCGTCGCCGAAGGCGCCCATCGCCGCCTCCGGAGAGCTGAAGTTCTTTTGCGCATAAACGGAAGTCGTCATTGCGACCGACAGGACGGTTGCGGCGGTGAGGCTCGCGAGTGTGGGCGTCACCCACTTCCTGAAAACACGTGATTGGATATCCATGGTTCCCATCTCCTCAACGCCTGCCGCCGCCGCGTCCACCGCCGCTACGCATGCCACCGCCGGAAGGCCGGTTAAAGCCTGAGCCCTGCATGCTCGATCTTCCGCGATCGTAGCTGCGCTGCGTCGCGCCGCCGCCCGCGCCTACGCCCGAGAAGGAGCTGTCGCGCCCGCCGCCACTGTAACCACCGCGGTTGCCGCTACTGACACGGTTCAGGTCGCTGGTGGTGCCGCGATTCGATGCACTCCCCCGGTTCGCCGCGGCGGAGCGGTCTGCCGTCGCCGCCCGATTGCCGCCGGCTGATCCCCGGTCAGCGGTAGTGGCGCGATTGCCTGCGCCTGCCCGGTCGGTTGCCCCGAACCCGGTATCGGTACCGCGCCCGCGATACTGCGAACGCCTGTCGGCACCCGGCGCCTGGCCGGCAAATTTATCGCGGGTGGCATTGTCCCGATAGGCGACGCCCTGGCGATGGCCTGCATCATGCTGCCAGCGACCTCCCTGTCCCTGGACTTTGCTGCGATCGAAGTTGCGATTGATGTTCGCGGCCTTGTCCACGTTGATGTTGACGTCGCCGCCCCCCCAGTTGCAGTCGCTGAAGATCGCACCGGCAGCTGCGAGACCGATGCCCCAGGCAAATCCCGTCGCGAGGGCCGCGCCGGGGTAGTAACCGGGATAGTAAGCGGGGTACGGAGGCCAATAGGTTGGCGGATAGGCCGGATAGCCCCATCCACCATAGACAACCGTCGGGTTGTAGGCTGGCACATAGATCACCTCGGGGTTTGCGGGCTCGATGCGCACGATGGTGGTCTGGCCGCCTGCCGGCGCGGGCTCGACTATGACCTTCTGCTGCTCGTTCGATTTCAGGTTGCCCGATTCCTGCGCGCGTGCCCGCAACCGCTGCACAGCAGCGAAGACCTCTTTTTGCTGCGCAAGAAAAGCGTCCCCTAGCTTCTGCGTCCAGTCGAGCTTGTCACTCATCGGCTCGAGTATCTGCGGGAACGCCACCAGCGATTTCACACTGGTGTCCCAAGGCTGATTCTCCACCGCCTTCACGGCGGCATCGCCCTTCACGTTAGGATTCGCTTTTACCCAGCGCGCCGCGTGCACGATCTCCAGCGGATAGGTCGACGCCATCAATACCTGCGACAGCACGGTGTCCGGGTAGAGCGCGATCGGCGCGACCAGGGCCTCGATCTCCTCTGACTCGAATGGCGCAGGGTTCTGTGCAGGGCTCTGCGGAGGAGCCTGTGCAGGGATCTGTGCAGGCGTCTGTGCGGGGCCCTGCACAGAACTCTCGGGGCCACGATCCGCACAAGCTTGATTGATCACTGGCAAAATCAGCCACAGAAAAACTGCTTTCGCCCATCGTTTGTTCCAGTGAGTCATGGCCCCTCCTTGCGGCAGGTTGTTGACGCGGAAAACGATGCGTTTGTGACAGTCACGTAACCGGACGGCGCGATCTCATGTTGCTTCTCGATAGGTTCGGCCGACTCTTCGGCTATCCTAGCGTAGTTCATGTTACTTTCAAAACAACCGTCCTGATTCGATGCCGGTCACATAGCGCATGCCCGGAACCGCGCCGACGATCCGGTCCTTCCCGCCGGCATACTCGGTGGTCGAGCCGAGACTGCCACCGAAAAAGTCAGGTAACGAGTTCGACAAATCCATCGGACTGGCGATGGTACTCTGGATCGCTAAACCCATCACAGACGCAGGCCAACGATCAGCGTATGCGTGAGCGGAATCCACTTGAAGCCACGTGCGGCATACACGCCGTAATTCTGGGTCCCGCCGAGACCCGTCCGCGCGAACTGCGTCTCGAATTCGGCGAAGCTGCCTGAGCCCGGGTAGAAAATGTTGTCGCGGGAATCGTAGTCGAGAATGAGGCTCCCGGCGCCAATACGCTGTCCTTCTGGAACTTGGCCACGTCACCCGGAACGTTGCCACCTAGCGAAGCTGGATGAAGAGTCGAAGAAGACATAGCGCACGCCCCCATAAGTGTTCACGAGAAATTGACTTGAAATCTGGTGCCGTATCCGCCGAGCAGCTCAGCGAGTTCAGCGTCGATGGTTTCCTTGGTCCACGTGACGAAGCGTCGCCAGTGGTATTTGAAGTGCTTCCAGACGATCTCGATCAGATTCAGCTCGGGACTGTACGGCGGCAGATAGAACAGGAGTGCCTTGTGTTCGAGAAACCAGCGGTCCAGTGTGTCCTGATCAATGCTGTGATGGATGCTCGCGTTGTCGAGCACGATCACAGTCGGACGGCCATCGCCCTTCCGGATCAGCGAGTCGAGAAATTCGACGACATCAGGGCCTTTCACCGTTCTGGCGCTGGCGGCGTAGATGAAGCTGTTCTTACCGGAATCAAGCGCGCCCACGACGCTGCGCTTGCAATGGCTGTTGGGCTCGATCCTGTGGGGCAATCCCCGTGGTGACCAGCTTCGCTGAACGGGCGGCGCTGCACGGAAGCCTGCCTCGTCGAAATAGAACAGGCGGCACTGACCGTCGCGCGCGGCACATTGCAGCTTGCCGAGCGTATCCGCTTTCAACTGGAACTCCTCTTCGTTGCGCTTTTTTTGAGCGCGTAGCGATTGCGTTTGAACGAGAAGCCTTCGCGCTTGAGTGCCTCACCGAGCGTTTCGATCCGGCATGGCAGCGGTTCTCCGTGAATGGCCTGCACGCGTTGTCCAATCTGCGCAAGGGTCAACGACTCGGTTCGCGCCACTTCAAGGGCCGTGGTGATCATTGCGTCAGACAATGCAGGCGGACGGCCTCCGTTATGGCCACCCATCAGACCGCACACGCCGCTGTCGCGCCATGCGTGCGACCAGTTGTAGACGCTCTGTCCGCTCACACCAAGCTGCTCGGCAATGACCTTGGGCTTGATCCTGCGCCCGAGCATCAGCAGGCCCGCCGCTCGCGTGCGCGTGTCACGATGCCTGTGATTGATCGACAACTGTTGCAACGTCATTTCCTCGGCCTCGCTCAGTTCTACGACACACTTCATCCGCTACCCCGGCGTCAAGAAGGCGCCAGGTTAGCGAAATTCAAACAGATTTACCAGGAACACTTACCAGCGGCTATTCCCGATACGCACGAGAAATTGCTGGAGCAACCGTTGTCACACGTTTGCAATATGGAATTATGGTCGCTGATTTTGCGATTTAGCTGCCTGCCGGCGCGTTGATTCCGTCGCACGCCAGTAGCGTTTCGCAGGCCCTGCCTTCGGCAGACATGTCGCTAGTACTAGGACCAAAGTCCGATATCTCCAGTATAAGTTACTGCATATATTTAGATTTGCGTACAGCGAGCCGCGATCACACCTCCAGCCCTGGTAACCATCACGCTTCTCAATGGGGACACACCACCGCCACGCTGCTGTGAGTGCCTCAAATTCTGTCCGGCAATTGAATTGGGTGCGACAAAACCCCAGGAAACGGGTGCGAAGGAGACCGATCGTGATTCCATACTCGCTGAAGGCGCCGACGATCCCCATTCCATTTAATAAGCTCCTAAAGATCGTGGCAATTGTCGATCCGGACAACGCGCAGACCAAAGAGCTGCTCGCCGAAATCTCTGCGGAAAACTTCCGCGTCGAACTTGCCCGCGACCTTAAGCGGAATGTAGACGAGGACGCGGACGTTGGCGCCTATATCATGCTGATCGATGGCGACCGTCGCGAGACCGCCCGCGAGTTCGCACAATCGGTGCGAGCGCTAGGCTTTCGTACACCGCTATGGGCGCTGGCCGACTCGCACCGCCTGTCGGACCTCGCTGTCGTTGGCGGGCTCGGCGAAGTCGACGGCTATATCTATCTCGGACAGCAGACGCCCACGTTTTATGCGAAACAGGTGACGGCAAGCCTGACCAAATACGGCATGAGCCTGCTGCCCCCGTTCTTTGGCGGGCTCGTCGCCTACGACGCCGAAGCCAATATTGCATTCGACTGCCCCGGGCACCAGGGTGGCCAGTTCTACCGGAAGTCGCCCGCTGGGCAGCTGTTCTTCAAGCACTTCGGCGAAGCCATCTTCCGCAATGACCTGTGCAACGCCGACGTGGGACTGGGCGACCTGCTCATTCACGAAGGCGCTGCCGCCGATGCGGAACGCCACGCCGCAGCCGTATTTGGCGCAGACCAGACCTACTTCGTCCTCAATGGAACCAGCACGTCCAACAAGATCGTGACAGGCGGTGTGCTCAAGCGTGGCGATCTTGTGCTGTTCGACCGGAACAATCACAAGTCTCTGCATCAGGGCGCACTGGTTCAGGCTGGGGCGATTCCGATTTTCCTTCCGACGGCGCGCAACGCATTCGGCATGATTGGCGCTGTCGACTGGCAGGCATGGGACGAAGACTATCTGCGCGAGCAGATCCGGAACAGTCCCCTCGTGAAGAATCCCGAACGCAGTCAGGCGGAACGTCCGTTCCGGCTTGCGTGCATCCAGCTGGCAACCTACGACGGCACGGTCTACAACGTGCGCAAGGTGCTCGAAAAAATCGGTCACCTGTGCGACTACGTGCTCTGGGACGAGGCGTGGATCGGCTACAACGCATTCCATCCGCTGTTCGAAGATCACAGTCCGATGCGGCTGAGCGGTCTGACGGCCGAGATGCCGGGTTTGTTCTCGACACAGTCAGTCCACAAGCAGGGCGCCGGTTTTTCCCAGGCCTCGCAGATCCACAAACGCGATGATCATATCCGGGGCCAGCAGCGTTACATCGAACACAAGCGCTTCAACGAGTCCTTCCTGATTCACATCAGCACCTCGCCGTTCTATCCCCTCTTCGCGTCGCTCGACGTGAATGCGAAGGTCCATGAGGGCAAGGCCGGCGAAATGCTGTGGGACGGCTGCATCGACCTGGCGATCGAGGCGCGCAAGAAATTCCGCGAGTTCGTGCGCCACTATGAGACGGTTGGCGCGAGCGCTCAGGAACAATGGTTCTTTGACCCGTTCGTGCCCGACGTCGTGGATATCCGGAATTCGAACTTCATGCCCGACGCGTCGAACGTCGCATGGGAGGATATTCCGACTGACGTCATCAAGCACGAGCAGCAGTGCTGGGAGTTCCGCCCCGCGGCGACCTGGCACGGCTATACGGGCTACGCCGACGGCTATGCGATGGTGGATCCAAACAAGCTGAATCTGCTGACACCCGGCATCGACCGTAAGACAGGCGAGTATCTGGATTTCGGCGTGCCCGCGACGGTCGTCGCGAACTACTTGCGCGAGGAAGGAATCGTCCCCGAGAAGTGCGATCTGAACAGCATCCTCTTCCTGATGACACCAGCAGAGGACGCAAGCAAGCTGAACACGCTGATCGCGCGGTTCGTCAAATTCAAGAACCTGTGGGATCGCGACGCGCCACTGGCCGAGGTGCTGCCGACCCTTTACGCGGCACACAGCGAGCGCTACGAAGGCTATACGCTGCGTCAGATCTGCAATGAAATGCATGGCTTCTATCGCGAGGCAAACGTCAAGAACCTGCAGCGGCTGTGCTTCCGCGCCTCGAGCTTCCCGGAACTCGCGATGTCGCCGGAAGACGCGTACGAAGCGCTCGTCGCGAACCGGGTCGATTATGTGCCGCTCGATAGTGCTCACAACCGCATCTCCGCGACACTCGCGCTGATCTACCCGCCAGGAATCGGCGTCGTACTCCCTGGCGAACGTTGGGACGATCGTGCAAAGCCCATGCTGGATTACTTCATGGCGTTCCAGGAATCGTTCAACCGCTTCCCAGGCTTCAACTATGAAGTGCAAGGCGTCTTCCAGGAGCGGGAAGAGAGTCGCATCCGGTTCTATACGTATGTGGTCCAGGAATAGGCGATAGACATCACCAAGGAGGTGAGCGCCATGAATGACCAACCCAAGAAGATGAACGTCGTGCAACTGACCTTCATCGTGACCGTCAATATGATGGGCTCCGGGATCATCATGTTGCCTACGAATATGGCGAAGGTCGGGGCGATCTCGCTGCTGTCGTGGGTTGTCACGGCCGTGGGGTCGATGGCTATCGCCTACGGCTTCGCCCAGGCGGGCATCCTGAACCAGCGGGCTGGCGGCATGGCCGCGTACGCAGAGGATGCCTACGGAAAAGCCGGGTATTTCCAGGTTTTTTTCCTCTATTTCCTGTCCGTCGCGATCGCGAACGTCGCGGTCGCCAGTTCCGCGCTTGGCTATCTCGCGGCCTTTTGGCCGCCCCTGACGTCGTCCCCGATTGCCAGCTGCGTCGGCGTGATTGCGCTCCTGTGGATCACCACGGTTGCGAACTTCGGCGGCCCCAAGCTGACGGGAAGCATCGGCTCCGTCACGGTATGGGGCGTGATCCTGCCTGTCGGGTTCATATCCATCGCAGGCTGGTTCTGGTTCCGCCCCAGCCTCTTCGCAGCCGCCTGGAACCCGCAGGGGATGAGCCTGCTGCAGGGTATGGGCTCGAGTATCTCCCTGACGCTGTGGGCATTCCTCGGCATGGAATCGGCGGTACAAAACTCTTCGGCCGTCGAGAATCCGAAACGCGATGTGCCCCTCGCGTGCCTGCTCGGCACCCTGGGTGCCGCAGTGATCTACGTACTGTCGACCACCGCGATCCAGGGCATCGTGCCCAATGCGGATCTCGCGAAGTCGACGGGGCCATTCGGCCTTGCGTTCGCGCACATGCTTACCCCGGCGATCGGTTCGCTCGTGATGGCGCTTGCCGCGATGGCGTGCGTCGGTTCGCTGCTCGGCTGGCAGTTCACGCTGGCGCAGACCGCGAAGGATGCCGCCGACAGCAGCATGTTCCCGCCGGTTTTTGGTAAGGCCAACCGGATGGGCGCACCGATTCCTGGCATGATCATCATGGGCATCGTCCAGTCATTGATGGCGCTGTCGACGATATCGCCGAATCTCGCCGAACAGTTCGCCGCCCTGGTCAACCTGGCGGTGGTCACCAATGTCCTGCCCTACATCATTTCGCTCTCGGCGCTGTTCGTGATGATGCGGGAGGCAGGTACCGAGCCTGCGGCGTACCGGCGCAATGCTGTCGTGACGGTCATCGCGATGGCGTACTCCGTCTACGCCCTCTATGCTTCGGGCAAGGACGCCGTGCTGGGCGGCATGCTGGTGCTGGCCATCGGCTACATTATCTATGGGCTCATAGCAGCCCGCCGGTCATCGCGCGCTGCAAAGGCAGGCAAGCCCGTGATCGCGGCCGCCAGCATTATCGCTTTCATAGTCCTGTGCGCGCCTTCGCCACGCTCCGTGCACGCGGCTGAGGCAGGTGCTGCCGCGCCGGCGGCTACGACGGGAGCGCTGGCCCGGATCAAGCAGGCAGGAAAGGTGAACATAGGCTTTGTCGCCGGTGCCCGGCCTTACGTGTTTCTGGATAACAGCGGTGGTGCCGACGGATACTTCGCGGCGCTGTGCAATAAACTTGCCGACAAGGTAAAGGCTGATCTGTCGTTACCCGCACTGACCGTTAACTGGACGATGGTAAAGCCAGAGGATCGCTACCGCGCGGTACAGGACCACCGTGTCGACTTCCTATGCGGTGACGCGGACACGTTGACGGGACGCGAGTACATCAACTACTCCATTCCCGTCTATCCCGGTGGCATTGCGGCGCTTACGCGCACTGACGCGTCGACGGGCCTGAAGGAAGTGCTGGATGGCGTAACGAAATCGAACCGGCCGATCTGGCGCGCATCGCCCGCGCAGGTCCTGAACTCGCAGACGTTTTCCACGGTGAGCAACTCGCCCACGCAGCGCTGGCTGGCGGAGCGTATGGGCTATTTCGAGCTGACCGCGAATGTGATTACCGCATCGAGCTATGAAGATGGCGTGCGACAGGTGCTCGATCGCAAGGCGAATGTCTTTTTTGCGGAGCGAGCGATTCTGTTGGACCAGGTTAGCCGTAACCCCGCAGGGAAAGATCTTCAGGTCCTGCCGAGGCGCTTCTCGTACGCGCCGATTTCGATTGGTGTCGCACGCGGAGACGAAGACCTGCGCCTGCTCATTGATCGTACGCTGAGCCGGATCTTCACGTCAGGCGACTACCGGGCAATCTATACGAAGTGGTTTGGCCCACCCGACGAAGACGCACAGAATTTCTACCGGCTGGTGGTTTTGCCGGACTAAGGGTCGATCGACGGCAAGGTACTATTTAAGGGCCAGTCGGCCCCTCCAACCTCAGTGCCGGAACAGCTTGATGCGTAAGCATTCCTCATTTCTGGGGTGAAGATCATCTTCGCGGCAGTGATCTTCGTGCATGGATTGCCGCTCTCACGCCTCTTCGAAGGCATTCTCACCTCTGGATCGAGGAGAATAAAGATGGGCACGGAGACAGGAAACTTTGGCGTGCATTCTGAGGCGGGCAGGCTGCGCAAGGTCATGGTGTGCTCGCCAGGTCTTGCTCATCAGCGCCTGACGCCGAGCAACTGTGACGAGCTTCTGTTCGACGATGTGGTCTGGGTCAGCCAGGCGAAGCGCGACCATTTCGACTTCGTGAACAAAATGCGGGAGCGTGGCGTCGACGTTGTCGAAATGCACAATCTGCTCGACGAGACAGTGAAGAGCCCGGAGGCCCTCAAATGGATTCTCGACCGGAAGATCCGTACGGACACCGTCGGCGTATCGCTCGCTGGTGAGGTGCGAAGCTGGATCGAGGGACTGGATTCGCGCAAAATCGCGGAGTTCCTGATCGGTGGCGTGGCTGCCGACGACATTCCGGATAGCGAGCAGAGCAACATCCTCAAGATGTACCGTGAATACCTCGGCTATTCGAGTTTCGTGCTGCCACCGCTTCCCAACACGCTCTTCACGCGCGACACGACCTGCTGGATTTACGGCGGCGTTTCGCTGAATCCAATGTATTGGTCCGCGCGCCGACAGGAAACCCTGTTGACCACGGCCATCTACAGATACCACCCCGACTTCGCGGGTAAGCAGTTTGAGATCTGGTATGGCGATCCGGATGTGGATCATGGTGCCGCCACGCTGGAAGGCGGAGACGTGATGCCGATTGGCAAGGGCACCGTGCTGATCGGCATGGGTGAACGCACGAGCCGTCAGGCCATCGGCGAACTTGCACAGAACCTGTTCGCCCGGGGCGGGGCCGAGCGGATCATCGTGGCGGGCCTGCCGAAATCGCGTGCCGCGATGCATCTCGACACGGTATTCAGTTTCTGCGACCGCGATCTCGTGACGGTCTTTCCAGAGGTCGTCAAGGAGATCGTGCCTTTCTCGATTCGCCCGGACGACAGCAACCCGTCGAAGCTGAGCGTGCGTCGCGAAGACAAGCCCTTTATCGACGTCGTGGGCGACGCACTGGGATTGCCGAAGCTGCGCATGGTTGAGACGGGTGGAAACGCGTTCGCCGCTGAGCGCGAGCAATGGGACGACGGCAACAACGTGGTCTGCATCGAGCCCGGGGTCGTCATCGGATATGACCGCAACACCTACACCAACACACTGCTGCGCAAGGCGGGGGTTGAAGTCATCACGATCACCGCCAGCGAGCTCGGACGTGGACGCGGCGGCGGCCATTGCATGACCTGCCCCATCATCCGCGACGCCATCGACTACTAAAGCACGTTACAACCTTTCTTTGCAACGGAGAATCACCATGGCTTTCAACCTGCGCAATCGAAGTCTTCTGAGCCTGATGCATCACACCACCCGTGAGTTGCGTTATCTGCTGGATCTCTCGCGTGATCTGAAGCGTGCGAAGTACACTGGTACGGAACAACAGCACCTCAAAGGCGTCGATATTGCACTGATTTTCGAGAAAAGTTCCACGCGTACCCGTTGCGCGTTCGAGGTCGCCGCCCACGACCAGGGCGCCAATGTGACGTATATCGACCCGCATTCCTCGCAGATCGGTCACAAGGAGAGCATGAAGGATACAGCGCGCGTGCTCGGCCGCATGTACGACGCGATCGAATATCGCGGATTTAGCCAGGAGGTTGTGGAGGAACTGGCCCGCTACGCCGGTGTACCTGTCTTCAACGGCCTGACGGATGAATACCACCCGACCCAGATGCTCGCGGACGTGCTGACCATGCGTGAGAACACAGACAAGCCGCTGACGAACATCAGCTATGCGTATCTTGGCGACGCGCGCAACAACATGGGCAACTCGCTGCTGCTGATCGGCGCGAAACTTGGCATGGACGTGCGCATCGGGGCTCCGAAAGCTCTGTGGCCGCACGGCGATCATGTTGCGGCATGCCAGAAGTTCGCGGAGGAAAGCGGTGCGCGCCTGACGCTTACAGAAGATGCCAAAGCCGCGGTCGACGGTACCGATTTTGTACACACGGACGTTTGGGTGTCGATGGGTGAACCGTTTGAGGCGTGGGGCGAGCGCATCAATGCGCTTCTTCCCTATCAGGTCAACATGGAGCTGATGAAGGCCACGAAGAATCCGCAGGCGAAGTTTATGCACTGCCTGCCGGCCTTCCATAACAGCGAAACAGAAGTTGGCAGGCAGATTGCCGAAAAATATCCGGCACTCGCCAACGGTATCGAAGTCACAGAAGAAGTGTTCGAATCGCCGTTGAACATCGCATTCGAACAAGCCGAAAACCGTATGCATACTATCAAGGCGATTCTCGTCTCGACGCTCGCGGACCTGTGAGCAACCGTGAGCCACGCTCACCAACTCCGCCCTGGGGCTAGCCGGAGACACGGCAGCCCCAGCGCTGGATCCTGCATGCCCGAACCAGGGGGAAGATATGCGAATCGTGATTGCGCTAGGCGGTAACGCCCTATTGCGGCGCGGTGAACCCATGACGGCCGAAAACCAGCGAGACAACGTCCGGATCGCAGCAGAGCAGATTGCGCAGATCGCACCGGACAACGAACTCGTCATCGCACACGGTAATGGCCCGCAAGTCGGCCTGCTCGCCCTGCAGGGCGCGGCCTACAAGGAGGTGCCGGGCTATCCACTCGACGTGCTTGGCGCACAGACGGAGGGAATGATCGGCTATCTGATCGAGCAGGAGCTTGGCAACCTGCTGCCGTATGAAGTCCCGTTTGCGACGATCCTGACTCAGGTCGAAGTCGACGCGCAGGATCCAGCCTTCCAGCACCCCAGCAAGCCGATCGGTCCTGTCTATTCGAAGGATGAAGCGGAGCGCCTGGCGGCCGAGAAAGGTTGGAGCATTGCCCCCGACGGCGACAAGTTCCGCCGCGTCGTTGCAAGTCCGCGGCCGAAACACATTTTCGAGATCCGCCCGGTCAAATGGCTTCTCGAACGCAAGACCATCGTCATCTGCGCGGGCGGCGGCGGCATACCGACGATGTACGACAAGAACCGCAAGCTGTGCGGCGTCGAGGCGGTCATAGACAAGGACCTGTGCTCTGCGCTGCTCGCCCACGAACTCGAGGCCGAACTGCTGATCATTGCCACCGACGTGAATGCCGCGTATATCGACTGGGGGAAGCCGGAAAGCAAGGCGATTGCTCAAGCACATCCGGATGAACTTGACAGACTAGGGTTCGCGGCAGGTTCGATGGGGCCGAAAGTCATGGCCGCCAGTGAATTCGCCCGCACCACGGGCAAGGATGCCGTCATCGGCGCACTCTCTGACATCGTCGCCATTACCAAGGGAAGCGCCGGCACACGCGTGAGCACGGCCGTGCCCGGCATCCGCTACTATTAACAACGATTAACGGCTCCGAATCAGGGCGCAGGCGAAGACACCTCCGGCTGCGCCGATCTATCATTTCGGTCAGCCCCAACCTGCCCTACTTCGCACCGCCGGGCGTTACAGAAATTGCGACCGATTCTGTATACACCACCTCTACATGGTCACCCTTGCGGATATTGTTCAGCTGTTCGGGGTTTTCCACGATCAGGTCCACGTCGCTGCCTTGAGGTCCTTTCACTATGATGGTTTTTGACTTCGTGTTCACCGACACGACGTCTGCCATCACGGTCACTCGCGGCCGATCGTGCCGCCGGGCTTTTCCCGGGAGCCGCACGCTCCTGGATCAGGCGTTGCGTTCCCGAACGAGGACCGCTCGTTTTGGCAAGACTCACTGAGATCGCTTTCGTATAGGGGGCGTCTCAGAATTCGGAAAAAATCGTACGCTAAGCTGCTTGCAGGGGGCGTAGCTGTGATCTTCGGCGATAAATGGCGGGGAAACTCCAGCGCTATTTGACGCATAACGTCAGACCGGCTCTGCCTTTCGCCTTACTCGCATGATGGATTGCCGCGTTGTGGCGTAATCGCGCGCGAGCTGAGAGACGGATTCGCCCGCTGCCAAACGCTGCATGACTTCGGCCTGCTGCATAGCCGTCAACGCCGGAGGGCGTCCCATCACCGTTCCTTCTGCACGGGCGCGCACGATCCCGGCGTGAGTACGTTCGATCAGCAAGTCACGCTCGAACTCTGCAACCGCGATGAGAACGCCCATGGTCATCTTCCCGGCGGCACTTGTTAGGTCCACGCCTCCAAGAGCGAGACAATGGACGCGAACGTCATCAATCGCGAGGCGCTCTACCGTCGAGCGTACGTCCATCGCATTACGGCCGAGGCGATCAAGCTTCGTGACAATGAGCACATCGCCAGGTTCAAGTCGATCCAGCAGACGCGCGAAGCCTTCAACCGGGGGGGCCCGTCAGAATCCGGACGTTTTCGTACGCGCGGTCCAGGTGGCGTTCCGAATGTCGCTGATCGACCCAATTCCGCCCTTCAGTTTGTTTTTTTGAATGTTACCACCACGCTCAAAAGCGGCCGCCAGGAGGCTGATCCTGTAGTCAATCGAGAAAAGAAGCAGACGGATCGTCTGAGCGGCTCCGCGCAAGCGAAGGCCCCTGCGGGCTACGAAATATTCATCGGCCGCCGCACGGGCACGTCGTCCAATACCTGACGCAATCGAAGCCGTTCGTTTCATACGACCAAGGTCGGATTACTTTCCTGAAAAAATCGTGCAACCATCTCTTGCGCAAGCGGTCAGCTTGGCCGCGCTGAAAGAATTTCAGAGTGGGATGAGAGGTAAGGCTTTCGCGCTATTTCCTTGCGAAAGCTCCGCTCGTTCGCACAAATCGGGTGGCTTCTACAACGTAAGCTCATGAACCGGGCAATCGGGCACGTTCGGCACGGAGCACGACGTTCGGCGAGAGGCCGAACGCGTACCGAATGTTTCGAGACGCTGAGGCACGTTGACAGCGCACACAGGAGAGGCCGGAGGGACCCATGTGGATTAATGTGCTTCTTATCTTTGTTCCGATAGCGATTGCGCTGGAATTCCTCGCCGCCCATCAGTATGTTCTCGTTTTCATCACCTCCTCCCTGGCCATCCTACCCCTTGCCGGGTGGATGGGCCAAGCCACCGAGCAACTGGCGGATCGCATGGGCGAAGGCGTCGGGGGACTTCTCAATGCGACCTTTGGCAACGCCGCCGAGCTGATCATTGCGTTCGTCGCATTGCATGCCGGGCTCCATCAGGTCGTGGAAGCATCCATCATCGGTTCCGTGGTCGGGAACATCCTGCTGGTGCTCGGCGCCGCGATGCTGGCCGGAGGGGTACGCTATCCCGAGCAGCATTTCAATCCACTCGGCGCGCGCTCGCACGCGACGATGCTCATGCTCGCGGCCGTCGCGCTTGTTCTTCCCGCCGCCTTCCAGGCTGCAGCGGGCACGACATCGGTGATGCTTCACCGGCTCAGCGTCTCATTTTGCGTCGTGCTCCTTCTCCTCTACGTGCTGTACCTGGTGTTCTCGCTCATCACCCATCCCGGGCAGTTCCGGAGTTCCGACACGGCCGAGGACGGCCTGCCCGAAAAGGCCGAGGAGAAGGCGTCCCACTCGGTCAGCCGCGCGGTGGCGGTACTGGCCGCAGCCACGGTCGGGACCGCGTGGATGAGCGAAATCATGGTGGGCTCGATCGAACCCATGGTGCACGAGTTCGGCTTCAGCGACGTCTTCGTCGGCGCCTTCGTGGTCGCGATTCTGGGCAACGCAGCCGAGCATGCGACGGCGATCACCGCGGCATTGAACAATCGCCTGGACCTGTCGTTTTCCATTGCAGCCGGATCGAGCGTGCAGGTCGCACTTTTCGTGGCGCCCGTCCTCATCATCGCGAGCCATTTTCTCGGCCCGGCCCCGATGGATCTGGCCTTTCGTCCTGGCCTTATCCTGATCGTCGTCCTGTCCGTGCTGGTCACGGCGCAGATATCAGGCGATGGTCGCTCCGATTGGTTCAAGGGCGCGCAACTGCTGGTCGTGTATTTCGCCTTGGCTCTCACCTTTTTCTTCTTGCCGAGCTAAGGCGCGTACGGGTCATCTTGATGAGCGCAGGCGACGCGACGGACAAGACGTAATGAGCCGGGTCCCGGCGCGCCGCCTCGACTGCCTGCATCACAGGGGAATCGACGGTCAGAAAACCGCCCGGGAGCGGTCATCCAGCGGCCCAAGTCTAATGTCTGAAGATGGCTGGGGAGCATCGTGGCGATGCCGGTCCCGCGCCGTCGGGCGAGACATGACCGGTCGTGGCTTCGGCATGGGAATCCGCTCCCGGCGGCGCTGATTCGTGCCATCATGGACCGCGGCTAATGGATGCTCGCTTATCGGAGAAGGCTTGTTTGGGTCTGGCTCTCTACGAGCATGCGAAGGCGGCTTGGCGCGACAGCTGACCGCCGTTTCAACCAAGCACGGAGGAGCGTGAAAATGGTCGAATCAAGAAACGGACTTTGGAGGCGGACGGGCGCAATGCTGGCCGCCGCCGGACTCCTGGCGCTATCGGGCGCTGCCCTGGCCACCAACCAGTCGCAACAGCGCCAACAAGGCAGGAACGCAAACCAGGCTGCCAAACAGGAAGCGCGCTCGGGCAAGGTCGACTGCCGGGCCGCAAACCAGAAGAGCAACTCCCAGTGCCGGCAGGACAAGCGCGATACGAAGCAGGAAGGCCGCCAGGAAAAACGGGACATCAAGTACTGACGAAGAGTGCCGGTCGAATGCCGTGCCCGCCAGCAGCGAAGCATGCATCGGCCGCCCGGCGACCCTTATAGTGGGCGTGCCCGTTTCGCCCGGTGCAACGCCGCGTTGCGCTGTCTCTCTTTTCAGGCAGACCGTGTTGCAAAATCGAGTCGGCTGCCACCAGCGTCTTGCGATTTGAACGGCCGCCAAAACGCGATCAGAACTTGAAGGTCACATTCACGCTTGGGCCGCTAAAGCGCAGGGTTTGTACAAGTTGATTACCCTTGCCGTAAAATGCGAGGTACCGATAGAGCAGGCCGAAGTCGACCCGCTTTGCCGCGTAGGCCAGCCCTGTCAGCGCCTGCCATGTGAACTTTGAGGTGCCCGTCCCCACGTCGAGATAGAAAGGGATGTACCAGGCGCCGTCCCGAGTGATAGTTGCACGTCCGCGCACGCCCGCAAAACCATTGAAGATATTCTGCACCTGCGCAACATGAAAGTCCGAACTGGCCTCGGGTATCGAGCCAACTGTCGCACCGATTGCGGCGTCGAGTGTTCCTTTCACACCAAGATAGCGCATCCCCGCGATCGCATCGACGTGTCCCCATTCCTGCCGCAAGACAGTGCGACTGCCGCCCAGTTGGACCAGCGTTCCCGCGAAACTCGTCTGAACGTCCTGTTGTGTTTCACGCGTGCCGAGGACACCACTCGTCGCATTGACAGAGCTCTCATGCCGGCCGAAGTTAAGGTAAATAGTGTCGGCGAAAACACTCCACTCACCCTTGCGCGCCTCCCCCTGCAGCATCAAAGCGAATCTGAGGTTCTGCAGATAGTTGTACGGCCCGCTAGACGCGTCGGCGCCGCCGCCGGGCACCGTGAACCGCAACGTCCCGTTCACGGTGGGCAACCACAGGTAAGGCCCCACTGCGATCTGCCACTGCGCGCCGGCGTCGCTCGGAAGAGAGGCGGTCGCGGAAGCCCAGCCACTTATTGCAGCCGTCGTTAACGCGGCGATACATTTTGACCGTCGAGCCATGGTGCTCATCTCCTGTCTCTTCGCGGGATAGCGCCCGTTGGTTGGTATGACGCGGCATGGCATTCTGCGTGATGTGGGTTGCACGCCGTCGAGCTCCCAGCACCGGTGCTTTTTTGCGAAACCGCCTGCAGTACGGCGCGGAGTAGTTGCAGCTAGTAAAGAGATTCCGCGCAACAGAGACTGTGAAGGCATTTTGGATCAGAAGCAAGAAGCACGGGACGCTCGTCAATCCTATCGCAGGCCAGCGCATCCCGCCGCCCCTAACTGCCGCCCGCAATACATGGCCGGTTGCGAGCGAAACCTAAGACCGGAGTCGACCCGTTACGGACATACAGTTCGCGATTCCGTGGTGACTGTTCGCCAGCGGTGAGCGGACATTCACCATGCTCAGTGGGTATCGCACGAAAGTGCACTATGGTCAGCATCTTGGCCTACTCGATCAGGCGGTAGAAGCGTGAGCAATGCGGAGAATAGCAACGTTTCGCCCGGGATATATCGGCGCAGGAGATCGACGGGAAGCCGTCGTGTCCGGTGATGCGCGGAGACCTTCGCTGTGTCCTTCGTTCGAGAGGGGCGAGGGGGCATGGGTTTGTGGTGATGTATGCTTTAGGCCGTAGTGGCGGCACGAAGCACAGTTCGGGCGCGGCAGGGCTTTTCGCGAAAGCGTTTGCCGGGCGACCCGGCTCTCACAGGGGTGACCTTTCGGAAGGGACCTCCATGACCGCATCTTTGCAGTGTGAATCCAGCCGTGCCATGGTCTTCGCCAGACTGCCGGCTCGCGCTGTTTTACATGCAGGCGCGTGGCGCGCCATTAGGTGCGCCTGCTTATGGCTGTCCGTGACCAGCTTCCTCGTTCTGTCGACGGCAGCCATCAATCCGGCGGCAGCTGTGGCACTGCCTGCCGGGCTGGAAAACCTCATCAACAATGTGACGGGTGGTTCCGCGCCGCCAGCCTCGGCGGCGCAGGCTGCATCGGCACCATCGCCTGCCAGTCAGGCCGAACTGGCGCGCTCGCTCGACAGCCTGATCGGCACGCTCGAGAGCGTTCCTCAACGCAAGGCGCTGGTCGCCCATCTGAAGGCGCTTCGTGAAGGTACCCAAAGTGCCGCACCCGCTGCGCCAGCATCGTCCGGACAAGGTAACAGCGATCTGCTCGGCGTGATTGCGTCAGGCATTGCGTCTGTCGAGACGGATCTGAGCGAGGGCCGCACACCCTTGCATTACTGGGCGGCCCGCGCGAGCGCGGCGGCCAACGAACTGTGGACCATTCTCAGAGGCGGAAGCGGGGACTCGTTCGGCCAGGTTCTGCTTGGCATGATCGCGACGCTTGCAGGCTGGGGCGCGTGCGCTGGCTTGCTGATCTATCTGCGGCGGCGCATCAGTGCGCGTTATGGCTGGAAGGTCGCGCTCGAACCGAGTCCAACCTCGTTCGAACTGTTGAGATTTGCATTTTGGCGGACGGGGCCATGGATCGTCGGATTCGTGGCGGTGGCGCTGTTCATGCGGGGAATGCCTGACGCGCTCGGCAGCACGCTGGGGCTTGTGATTGTCTACGCCATAGTCGCGGGCTCGATCTTCTCGGCGATCTGCCTGATCGTGTTCTCGGCGTTCAACACGGCACACCGGCGTGTCGCAGTTCATCAACTGCTCGCGCAAAGCCGCTGGCCGCTTTTCGCGATTGGCGCATGTGGTGCGCTCGGTGACGCGACGGCCAATCCGCACGTCACAGGCCTGCTCGGCGTGAATCTCGCCGGGCTCGTGTCGGCATCCGCAAACGTGGCGGCGGCCGTCCTGATCGGTTATTTCGCACTCGCTTACCAGCGCCCCGTAACGCATCTGATACGCAATCGCCCGTATGCGCGAAGGCGTGACCACAAACTCGCCACGGAAGCGCTCGATATCCTCGCATCGTTGTGGCACATTCCGATCCTTTTAATCGCGATCGCGTCGGTCGTCGCGATCATTGACGCGCGTGGTTCGGAAGAGAACGTATTACAGCCGTCGCTTCTCAGTGCGCTGTTACTCGTGCTCACGCTGTTCGTGTCGGCGCTGCTGATGCACGTGACGCGTCGAAGGGACACCCGCGCACACCGCCGCGCGCCGCACCTGATGAGACTCTTGCGCTTCGCGAGCACGCTGCTCGTCCTTCTGATGTGGCTCGCGTTCATTCAATTCGAAGTGGACCTGTGGAGCGGTCCGATCGCGCGGATGATCAAGCACAGTGCGATGACACCCAGTTTCAAGCACGCGCTGGTTACAGTCATCGCGACGGTCTTCGGCGCCTGGTTCATATGGATACTTTGCGACACCGCAATTCTCAACGCGCTGGGCCCGAGCAGTTCGCGGAACAAGGCACTCGACCCCGGCGTGCGCGCACGCACGATGTTGCCGCTCGTTCGCAACGCAGTTTTCACGACGATTGCGACCCTCGCCGCCATCACTGCCGCCGCCACTCTGGGCGTGAATCTGACGCCTCTCCTTGCGGGTGCTGGCGTGATCGGTCTTGCAGTCGGCTTCGGGGCGAAGGCGCTCGTCACCGATCTGATCACTGGGCTCTTCATCATTGTCGAGGAGACGATCTCTGTTGGTGACTGGATTGAGATTGACGGCAGCCACGCGGGCACCGTCATGGACCTGACGATCCGGACGGTCCGGTTGCGGGACGGACAAGGCGCGGTTCACACCATTCCCTTTTCGCAGATCAAGATTGTGAAGAACCTGTCGCGCGACTTCGCCAACGCGCTATTTGAGGTACGGGTGCCGTTCTCCGTTGAGCTCGATGAGGTCACACGCATGATTGTGGAAGTGGGCGCCGAGCTGCAGGTAGACTTTCGCCTGCGCGACGAGATACTTGCGCCGATCGAAGTGTGGGGGCTCGACCGCTTTGAGGCCAACTGGATGGTTGTGAAAGGGCAGATCAAGACGCGTCCGCTTCAGCAGTGGAGCGTGGCGCGCGCTTTTAACGCGCGGCTCAAGCGCAAGATGGACGAGGCGGGCATTGAGATTCCGGTGCCGCATATGCGGCTTCACACCCCGCCGAACGGACCAAACGCATGGTCGCAGCCTGACGATGGCGCCCAGGACGAGAGCGGACAAGCGATCGATGCAAACAGTGAGGCCGCACGCCGGCTGGCTAGCACCGCGCCGTTGGAACTGCGGGTGCTCAAGGAGTCACCCGGGACGCAGCCACCGGCGGCCCAGAAAGGTTCCAAATCGTCGACCAATTCCCCCGGGAGCGATACCGAACGTCCCTGAGACGCGCGGGACCTCATCCGGGTGTATCAGTCCGGCTGGGCACAGGTTGAAGCGGTAGACACCCAGGCCTCCTGCCGTTCGCTCAGGCTTGCGGAAGTCAGCAAAGAAGTCCTGGCGGCTGCACTTCACATCGAGGAGCAGGGAAGCGCTGGCGCGAAACCCGATGACATCCGCCTGCTCGCGCGACCCATACGCGCGCAACTCCGCGGCGACCACAGGAAGCTCCAGCCGCTTGACGTGGCGCGCACCCAGTTCGACAAGCGGGCGGTGGGCTTCGAGCGGCCATTGCACGATCTACGGTGCCGGGAGCCGGGGTCTGGGCATATGGCGATCCGGACTAGAAGCGATTTCATGGTTCGCTCCTTCGGCCGTGCCGAGGTTCATGCGCTGCACGATTGCCACGCAGATATCGAATGCACGCGTGTCGTCGGTCATCTTCGGCGCGCCGTCGGCCGACAGGCGCTGAGCGATGTCGTGAATCTCCTCAAGTTCCTCGTCGGTCGCCCACTTCAGGAATTGCCCGAGCTCGCGGTCCACTGCGGCCTCGTCGTAACCTCCGGCCGCCCTGCCGAGGTATTGGGAAAATTAAATAGAGGAAGAAGCAACAGCTGGATCGACCACGTGGTGTGAAGTACGCCGATAGTTACACTGCACATCCATGCAGTATCTGGAGGGCGCGATCGTGGGGTTGTTCCAAGAGCCGAATCCGGGCCGTGAGTATCGATGGTGTGAGCACCTGGTGGGCCAACAGCCGACGGTGCGAACGCGGTGTGCGTTCCTGACTATCCACTGCTCCAGGCCAAAGCGTCGCCTGAGGCTGGGTGTACTTTTTTGGATTGTGCCACAGCCACCGATGACGCAGAAAACGAGAGGTCCAACGTGTGTTTTTGGCGGTGAGTCCTACGAAAGTGCTACAGACGCCGCGCAGCCCTACGCCCGTGGCTGGGTTGAAGCGATTCGGGATCCACTTGTGTGGCCGCATTGCTACATGAAGCGGTCATAGACGGCATGCTGGCGAATGACGGTTGATGGCCGAATCCGGAAGTACGCGGTCAGCCCGAACAGCGCGGGCCTCGGGCGAAAGCTGAACTTCCGTAGCCGACCCGCTAGGCAGCGGCTCCAACAATGCTATTACTTGCGGTGGACCGCGGTGAGTGTATTTCGCGGCGCGTGATCAGCGATTTCGGGGAAACGTGATCCAATCGGCCCTGTCGCGTAAATCGTGTGTGAGGGCATAATGGGCCCACCGAACCTGAGCATCGTGCCCGCAGCCCGGCGAAGCGCAGTCGAATAAGACTACAGCGCGTCTATGGCCGATTGGCAATCGACGAACGTATGCGCGCGCCCCTCTGCGTATCGTACTGCCTCGTCAGTGGACAAAAATTCAACCGATTCGGCAAAACGTGCAATCACGTTTGCGTGGATGAAGGGCTCCCGCCTATACACGTACCACGCGACTGAGTAACGCCGCTCGGCACCGTTGAACGACACGGATTGATTCTCGGTTACCTCGACGTAAACGCCGTGCCCCCGATACGGTTCGCAAGAATGGCCATACATATTTCCTCCCCAGCATCTGCGCACTGGACAAGTTAGGGTACGCAACAAGCATTCCAGGACGTTCGTTCTTTACAGAATGCGGCTAGAACCCGGTCTTGCAGCCGTAGTGGCGTTTTGGAGCCTGATGCGCCTCTGACAGAATTGACCTATGCTGGTTGGGTGCGGGAGGGAGAGCACCTATGGTTAAAGAACGCCGTCACAGCTGACATCCCAAGGAACTGAAGCTCAGGCTGGTATGGGTGAGCATGTTTCCCAAAGACGGGAGATATGTCAGGCCACGCCAACACATGGGCGAGTACACCATTCGAAAGCTTGGGGCGGCAGATAGATCTGTACCTTGAGGACAGTGCAACTACAGATAGCGTAGCGGAAGCCAAAGCTGCCAAGCTCGTCCAGCAAGATCAAGTCGATGTGATCTTCGGTGGCATTTATAGCTCCACGAGGCAGGCTATCAAGCGGTCCGCTGTAGTGAATGGCAAGAAGCTTTATATTTACCCAGAGCAATACGAGGGACAGGAATGTGACCCGCTCATCTTCTGTACCGGCCCGGCGCCGGCGCAGCAGGTTGAACCTCTCATACCGTGGTTGATGCAAGAAACGGGTGCGAAGAAATTCTACATGCCGTCAGCTGACTATATTTGGCCACACACGATGAATAAGAAGGTTCGCCAGGTTGTCACGGCTAACGGTGGCGCGATAGTCGGAGAGGAGTACTTTCCCCTTGATCACACTGATTACAGCAAGACTATTGACAAGATCACGTCCAGCGGTACGCAGGTGGTATTCAATACGACCGTGCCCCCTGGGCTCACACCATTCCTCGAGCAGCTTTACGATTCTGGCTTTACGAAGCGAGGTGGATGCATAGTCTGCACGTATTTCGACGAGAACTTCCTGAACCTGGTGCCAGCCGCACACGTGGAGGGTCTGTACAGTTGCCTCGATTACTACCAAAACGTCAGCGATTCCTTCAGTAGGACATTGATCGATCAGTACGACAAGCTCTACCCAGGCAATGCCAGGTTCACTGCTGGAAGTGCGTGTTCAGGCACGTACCGAGGCCTGAGGCTCTGGGAGGCTGCTGTGAATGAGGCAGGCTCGCTAAGGCAGGAAGATGTCCTTAAGGCACTAGACCACGCAAAGATCGCTAAGGGCCCGGGTGGTCCAGCTGAAATGGTTCCCGGCCAGCATCACGTTCGAATGAACATGTACATTGCCCAGGCAGTAAACGGCAATTTCAGGATCGTCAAGAGCCTTGGGGTCATTGATCCGAAGGAGTGCATGCCAGGCATAGATTGAGCAGCTCAAGAGGACTACTGAGAATTGATCCGGTGATTGGATGATGGCGAGGCGTCCATTTTTGGAAATGATTCACGCGGCGACTGCAGGATCAGACCGGGCAAAACGCCCACACCACCGGTATAGGGCGCGATGAGCTTTAGCGCGACGGGAACGTCCGCTGCCAGAGTGGCCCGGCCATTCACGCCAGCTTTCCGGGGGCTGCGGTTCGGCCGAGGCCGACAGTCGCCAGTCAGGAACGTGCGGCCATTCCAGGTCGCTTTGCCGACATTCGCGACTCGGCACCGGCGAGCATCAGCTTTCCTTATTGACCAGTCAGTCTTCCCGGCCAACAAAAGACATCAACCTTCGGTCTTATCGCGACATTCAGGCGGCGAATTCGACGTTGTGTGGTATCGATCTCGATGGTTCAGGGCTCGGGGCTCGCGTCCGTCCCGGAGGCCCGCGCCAGTGCTTGCGTGTCGATATATTCCCGGATATTCGTCAGTTTGCCATTTCGAACGGTAATGGCGAATACCCAGTCGTCCTTGAACGTCCTGTTGGTGGCTTTGATTTTCCCCATAGCGACGCCGACGACCAGAACCCGGTCTCCCTGCGCCACGAATTCGGGAGGCTTCGGATACGTCATTTCCACCTCGTCGGAAGCCTTCTGAAGCACTTTCGCCAATCCCGCGTGCCCGCGGTGCGTGCCGGCCAGCGGCCAGTCTTCGCCCGGAATGATCCACTCAATATCTTCGGCAACCAACGCCAGCAGACCTTGCTTATCGCCGCTGCCTATCGCTGTGAAGAAATCCTTCACGATCTGAATATTCTCTTCGATGCTCATTGAATCTCTCCATTTTTTCCTTTTATCGGATCGTGTCCGATCTAATCGGCTACCTTGTGGATTTGCCGGCGAGGACGTGGCGCCAGATGAGCGGAGCGTGGCTCACCGCTCGTCGCGCTCGCTTCAATCAAACTGTGGTTGGACCTTTATCCACGAGGCGGGATCGCATCGAAATTTGCGACCACGACTCATCAGTCGAACTTGATCAGGTCCTTAAAGATCAGTTGCCCCCAGCTATTTCCACGCGCCTGCACAAGCAGTCCACCTTCCGAAAGCGCACCAAGTTTGATCGGCGAGAAACCGAGATTTTCCGCAAGCGCACCGATCTCCGTTGCGGCGCCGTCATCGTCGCTCGCCAGGAACACGACTCTCCTGCCACCGTGTACGGCCGGATCCTGGTCCAGGACGGCAGCGCCCAAATGATTGAAGCCCTTAACCAGTCTTCCACCAGTGAAGGCCTGCGCGACGGCCCTGGAAGAAGGTTGTCCACCCAGTTCCTCAGGGGGCACGCCGTAGGCATTGGTGACATCGACGATGGTCTTGCCCTTCCAGGTAGGCAGCGCCTTCGCGACATCCCGGTACGACTCGAAACGGACAGCCAAAAAGACGATGTCCGCCTTGACCGCTTCCGCCAGTTTTTTGGGAATGATCTCGGGTCCGATCGCGGCCGCAGCGGATGCAAAGCTTTCCGGGTCGCGAGTGGTTGCAACGGATACTTCGATGCCGCTTCGGGCAAACGCCCTGGCAAGCGCCTGGCCGATCTTGCCGAAGCCAATAATTGCGTAGCTCATATATTTTCCTTCGGTGTGCGACGCCCTACGGGCTCCGAATATCGAATGGAGTGACCGGCGAGCGTAGCGTGTCAGAGTTGCGCAAGGCCGCCGTCAACGGCAACCTCGCTGGCGGTCATGAAACTGCTGTCCGGCGACGCGAGAAAGGCGGCCGCCGCTGCGATCTCTGCCGGATCGGCCATGCGCTGGAGCGGAGTCATCGAGGCGAAGACCTTCTGGCCTTCCTCGCCTAGCGCTTCCTTCGCGAGTTCGGTCGCCGTCGCCCCGGGTGACAGCACGTTGACCCGGATGCCGGTGCCCTTCAGGTCCTCCGCCCAGGTCCGTGCGAGGTTGCGCACTGCCGCCTTGCTCGCGCTGTAGGCGCTCATTGCCGGGGCGCCCGTGGTGCCGGCGCTCGATCCGGTCAGGATTATCGAACCGCCCTTGCCCATCAGCGGCAGCGCCTTCTGTACCGTGAAGATCGTACCCTTTACGTTGGTGTCGAATGTTTCGTCGATGTGCTCGGCGGTGATCTTGCCTAGCGCAAGCTGGCCTCCCGCCCCGGCATTGGCGAAAACGATGTCGAGGGCTCCGCGCTCGGCCTTCACCGCCGCGTAGACTCGGTCGAGGTCGGCCAGATCGGAGACCGAGCCCTTCACCGCGCGGGCATTGGGTCCGAGGTCGGCAACAGCGGCCTCGAGTGCTTCCTGCCGCCGGCCGAAGATGAAGACGAAGGCGCCCTCCTCGATGAAGCGCTTTGCTGCGGCGCGGCCGAAGGGCACTGACCTCTCGATCTACAGTCAGGACGAACTCGATGCCATCGCCGACAGCCTCAACAGCCGACCTCGCGCTACCCATGCATTTCATTCGCCATTCGAGGTCTTCGAACGTATGCTCGCAACCGCTTCGATAACCTCAGCTTCCATTCATTAGCCCCTGTTGCGCTTCACTCTTGAAACCGCCCAGCATTTATGTGAAGCGCAAATGGTGACCGTCTGTGCGCCATCGCATCCGCTGGCCGCAATCGCGGGGCCGATCCCGCGGGAGGAATTTGGCCGGCACATCCAGCTCGTCGTAACCGACAATCAGCCCGATGCGGAAAAGACACAACAGGGGGTCGCCGGTGAACGCCAGTGGCTGGTGAATGACCTCGGCGCGAAGCACGATTTGCTCAGAGGCAGCTTATGCTGGGGGCACATGCCGCATCACGTGGTTGCGGAAGACCTCGCGAACGGAACACTTGTCGAACTCCAACGGCGCGCATGGCACATGCGCGCCCTCACGTTTATGATCTCGCAGCGGCGCGGGTACTCGTTTTCCGAATGCGAGACGCGGCTGGTTGCGCTCCTTGGCAATCGTCATCGCTTTTCAAAGGGTGCCAGCAAGCGCTCCGTCTCACGCGCAGGCAAAAAAGCGTGAAGGGCCGCTACGCGTGAGCAACAGCCAGCAAGGCCTGCTGCTCCTCGACGGATGTCCGCAAGGTAGATAAACGGCTGGTGCGTTCTGAAATCTTCAACGGCTGCAACGGGTCGCGAAGACTCATTCACTCTTGTCGGACGCCGACGTTCACCACCACCGGACCGCCAACGACTGCAAAGGGACGAGCAGCCGCCGCGCGGCGCCTGAAGGGTGACCGTGGCTAAGGCCGAACCGCGCGCGTAGCTCGTCTGTCCATTTCCGGCCATCTCCCGCCGTTCGCCGGTCGCCCAGAGAGACACTCAAACGGCGGCTTCACACGGATAACTGCCCTTCGCTTACCCACGGTGTAGGTCGCGTCGTCGGCCGAGGACCATGCCGCTCGCGCGGTAAGCTTATCGAAAGGCGTAGACCTTGGATAAAACGCAACGATTCCTTCGGTAAGGGAATGTCCACTACCAACTATTCACAAAAAGCGATGTGCTCCGCCAGCTGAATGAGACCAAGGTCCAATATCGGCATCCGCACGGGTCCCCTATTCTGTCTCTTTGGCACGGGCGTTTGATTGCCCGTTTCTGGTCTCGGTCTGCGGAAATCAGGAACGAGGTCATTGTTCGGAAGCGGTAATCGCGACGATTTCTCTCGCTGATGATCATTTAATGACTGTGTACCCGGAGGAAGAGATGGCAAAGGTACTGGTTTTGTATTACTCGATGTACGGACACATCGAAACGATGGCCAACGCGGTGGCGGAGGGCGCCCGGGCCGTGCCTGGCACCGAGGTAACGCTCAAGCGGGTGCCTGAAACGATCCCCGACGAGCAGGCGAAAGCAACCGGCGTCAAGCTGAACCAGTCAGCGGAAGTCGCCACACCGGACGAACTCGCGGGGTATGACGCGATCATCTTCGGAACGCCCACGCGATTCGGCAACATGGCAGGCCAGATGCGGACCTTTCTTGACCAGACGGGTGGTCTATGGATGAAAGGCGCCCTCGTCGGCAAGATCGGCAGTGTGTTCGCGTCGACGGGCACACAGCACGGCGGCCAGGAAACCACGATCACCTCGTTTCATTCCACGCTCCTGCACCAAGGGATGGTGATCGTCGGCGTGCCGTATGCGTGCAGCGGGCTGACCAACATGAACGAAATCACGGGCGGCACGCCTTATGGCGCAACCACGCTCGCGGGCGCAGACGGCAGCCGACAACCCTCTCCTAACGAGCTCGATATTGCCCGGTATCAAGGCAAGCACGTCGCCGAACTGGCGGCGCGGCTCTTCCATTGAACACTGCGCAATCAAGACGAAGATGCCGGGGCGCGTCAGCGCGGCTAGAGGAGCGCGTCTGACCGCCGCAGGCATCTCACATAACTAACACGATCGAATATGCGGTGAAAATGACCATGCGATACTTCTCTCTCGAACAGCGCAAAGACGAAGTCTTTCTGGTAGCCCGCCTGCTGCTGATGGTTCTGTTTGTCTATTTTGGCTGGCAAAAGCTGACCGGCTTCTCCGGCACAGCCGCCTATATGACATCGGCGGGGGTGCCTGCGCCGACACTCGCCGCAATCATCGCGGTCGTCATGGAATTCGTCGCGGGCATCGCGATCGTCGTAGGCTTTTATACCCGTCCGATCGCGCTGCTGCTTGCGCTCTATACCCTCGGCACTGCATTGATCGGCCATCACTACTGGACCATGACGGGCATGGAGCAGTATGCGAACATGATTAACTTCTACAAGAACATCAGCATTATCGGCGGCCTGCTTCTTCTATGCGCAACGGGTCCCGGGAAATACTCGCTCGACAGGAAATAGTGATGTAGCGCAAGTGCGCAGACGAAGCGCGACTTATCAAGACCGAAGAACGATTCGTCGATCGACGACTTCATACTTTCCCGTCAGCGGAGACAGCGCGCGACCCGGCAAACGCGAAGCCGCAATCACTTTGGGCCTCCCACTGCTAACGACTGCACGCATTCGTCCACGCTCAACTCGGTATTGGTGAGGCCTTCTCGCGGAAAAGCGGACGGAATCCAAAAGTCGCAAGGTAGACACAACCGTGTCAGCTACGCCGACAAAGAATGACGCGCGCAGAATTGCGCTTACGGTTCGCGCCAGCGACAGAAGTTCTTCGCGGGCGGGTTCGGTGGAGCACCAGAAGTCCATCACCATCCCGACCGTGTTGCCGACCTGCATCTCGTTGACGACAGGTCCCCTCGACAGTTTGCCAAACGTGGAAAGGTCAGCGTTCGGGTATTCAAACGGAGAGTGGTATGAAAAAGCTCATACTGCCAGTCCTGCCCCTGATACTGTGGGGTATCGGTACAGCGCATGCCCAGAGCAGCGTGACCCTGTTTGGCGTGCTCGATGAAGCATTGCAGTTCGTGCACAATGCCAATCCGCACAACGACAACCTGTGGAAGCTGGCAGGCAGCAATCTGCACGCCAACCGCTGGGGACTCCAGGGTAAGGAAGACCTGGGTGGCGGGTTGACGGCCATTTTCAAGGTGGTTGCCAGCTTCAATATCAACACCGGCGCGAGTTCTTCGTACCAGACTGGATCCAAGCTGTTCGGCAGCGAGGCGTGGGTCGGAGCAAGCGATACCCGCCTTGGCACGCTGACGTTCGGGCGCCAGTATGATCCCGTCGTCGACCTCGTCCAGCCGCTGACGGCCGACGATATCTTTGGCGGCACGTTTGCCACGCCCGGCGACGTTGATAACAACGACAACAGTTCACGCACCAACAACGCGGTCAAGTATGCATCGCCGGTGCTGGACGGCTTCCAGTTCGAAGCGATGTACGCGTTTGGGGGCGTGGCCGGTTCGACGGGCTCGGGACAGACCTGGTCAGCTGCGGCAACCTGGGGAACGGGACCGTTCAGCGTCGCGGCCGGGTACATCCGCATGGACAATGCATCGACGCTTGCCGGCCGGGGATTCGTTCCAGCCACTCCGGGCGCGGCCGGTACACCGCCGGGATGGGGCACAGGCGTGACGTCGGACGCCACGTTCATATCGATCATCAACATTGCGTATGCATCCGCCAAATCGGTCGGTATCGGTTCGGTTGCTGCGCAGTATGTGACGGGGCTTTTCACATTCAACGCACGCTATAGCAATGCCACGTACAAGCCCGACGGTTTTTCGGCTTTCGCTTCGACGGAGCGCTTCAACGTGGCGGCCGGTTACGTTGGCTATCAGGTAACACCCGTCACATTGCTTGGCGCCGGATACACCTATACACACGGAGCGGGCGACACATCGGCGACGTACAACCAGGTCTCGCTGGGCGCGGAGTACAGTCTGTCGAAGCGCACGGGTGTCTATCTGATCGGCGCTTACCAGCATGCGAATGGCACCCAGCGCATCGACGCGACACATACGGTCACGGCAAACGCATCAGTCGCCAGCTATGGGTACTCATCGGGATCGAGCTCGCAGGAAGTGATCAGCCTGGGCATCCACCACAAGTTCTAGCCAGCTGCCATTGAGTCTGAAACGACCTCCACGGCGAGATCGCGGCTTCGTCAATCTCGCGACGAGCAAGGACTGATATTGCCAGGGGCAGCATGCGTCGCAAATCCGCTAGAACATGCCGCGTCGGCTTTGGATCGCCAGGTGGATCAGTAAGCGCTTGCGTCCGGAAGGTGAAGGTTCTGGCGTCGACGCAGCCTCGAACGTCGATGTGTTCTTTGCAGTGTTCATTTCGATGCTTCCTGTTTACCTAGCTAGGGGTGCACGCTCAACAGGCGGTTCGCAAGCAGACGCAATGAACGTCTTAGATGCACTCGGAAGCTGTCATTCGGACCTCAAGAATGCGAACGACCGGAGAGGGTCGGCTACGGTCTTCTGCGCGATGGGCAGCTTGGGAGTTCATGCGTGCGGCGGCATCGGGCGGAGGTCGGCCATCTACGGACGTTGGTTCGCGGCTTCGCGGGAGCGTTCAAATGTCGGCTACGCGCCAGACAGCGGTCCTTCGTGTACAGAACATGTCAGTCATGTCTGCGGATCAGCCTTCTAAGGGAGGCCATTCTCACGACGGCTAGCCCATAGATCCGAAAAGACATTTATGCAGCAGAGCTTTCACGCACCCTCACCGCACCCGTGCGGCAAGGCGTGCAATCATCCGATCAGCCATCGCGCGGTCGATGACTTCGCATGAGCGGTTCGTGCGCTCATAGGCAAACATGTCGCCAGTCGTGATGTCGAAGCACCCGCCGCTCAATACCACTGCCCCGGCCGTGACCTGCTGGCGGACGATCGGGTATGTCATCGGGTGCTCAAGCTGCACACGTACGTTGAGTTGCGACAATTGATCGTGCGGTTTCAGCCTGTCATTGAGCGGACCTTCTTGTTCGAGACGAAACGCTGCGTCCGCGACGAAATCACCGACTTGCGGCACGAATTCGATGACGGCGTTAGCGCGCCGTGCCTCGGCCACCAGCCTTTCCAGGTTCACGCCAGGTCTGCGGAAACGATGTCACCGACGAACGACCGCGCCCCAATCATGGACAGCCCGAGGAAGCCGGTTTTCGGATCGAGCATCCCTTCTATCATCATCCATCTGCCCATCACTTCAGTCAGCGGTTTGACCATGGCATAGACCGCAACTGCAATGAGCGGCACCGTCCACAGCGACGATCTCAGGTAGCTCGTCAAGCTATACCAGCGATTCCAGTCCATGTTCGCCGTCTCCCTACGATCGCGCGCTAGCGGACGAGCGATCACGCTCAGTGCTGGTCGACGTAGTCGTCGACTGCACTGCCCACGGTAGGATGAAATCGCTCATCGCCGACGATGTCCAACATTTTGAAACGTCTGAGCTTGTCGCGCACCGGGTATTTCATTTCGGCGAAGTGCAATGCGATATCGCGCTCGCCCAGTATTCGAATCAGTTCCCGTAACATGTCCGCTGAGGTCACGTCGATACTGGTTACGGGTTCAGCGGCCACTACGATCCTGCGCACGGGCGTCGATGACTCATCGACGGCTTTCAGCAGGCATTCCTGGAAAAGCTCGGCATTTGCAAAGAACAACGGCGCATCCCAGCGAAACAGCAGCAGCCCCGGAATCCGCGTGGCATGTGGATAGCGCTTGATGTCATGGTAGCCGCGCAGATCTTCCACACGCCCGAGAATGGCGTAATGGGGACGCCAACCGTCCCAGAGAAACTCGATGACCGCGATCACGATTGCAATGCAGATGCCGGGAATCGCACCGAAAACGGCGACGCCCGCGAAGCAGACAACGGAGAGCCAGAACTCCCATTGCTGGATTCGATATCCTCCATCGCCTGGCTGGCGCGATCGACCTGCCGCGCGCCCGTTTCGACGCGGCCCAGCGAATCCGTAATCAGCTCCTTGATTTCCCGCAACGCGGTGGCGCTGCGCTGGGCCAGCGAGCGCACCTCACTGGCGACCACCGCAAAACCGCGCCCCTGCTCGCCGGCGCGCGCTGCTTCGACGGCCGCGTTCAGGGACAGGATATTGGTCTGAAATGCGATCCCTTCAATCACGCTGGTGATTTCCGCAATCTTGGTGGATGCGTCGGACAGACCCCGGATCGTCTGGACGACTTCCTGCGTCGCCTGATTGCCCTGCTCGGTCAGCAGCGCCGTACTCGTCACCACCTGGTTGGCCTGCTTCGCGTTGTCGGCGTTCTGGCGGACCGTCGACGTCAGTTCCTCCATGGACGAGGCAGTTTGCTCCAGCGAGGCGGCCTGCTCTTCGGTCCGTTGCGACAGGTCCAGGTTGCCGGCCGAGATTTCCTGCGCGGCGATGTCGATCGACCGGGAGCCGTCCCGTACGACACTGATCGTCTGCACCAGTTTGCGTTGCATCGCCTGCAGGCCGGCCATCAGCTGTCCCATCTCGTCGCGCGTGCGAACCGCCTCGGAAGAGGCCAGCTGGTTGGAATACAGCTCCTGCACATCGGCGTTGCTCATCGAGACGCCGACGACGCCCATGACGCCGCCCAGGATCAGCAGCACGCCGAGAAAACCCATCGCCAGTGCCAGGCGCCCACGGATACTTAGATTCTTGAACATGGAAGCATTAAAAGGGGAGGCAAGAAGTAGGAAGCGGACCAGCGCAAGCGCACGATTGATAAAAAATAATCCGGTGACTGGACTTAAGGCAAAATAAACGCGGAAGTCAGCGCGACCGGCGGCATCGCACCGCTTGCGTTGCGCCAGTCGGACACCTGGAGATGCGCTATGGAAAACCTCCCGAGAAACTGCTCGACGCTTGCTGCGTTGGCGCTCCTGCTGACTGGATGTGCCGCTGCCGGCGTGCCACAAAGTGGGCCACATCTGAGCCCAACAGAGTGCCGTGACCTTGCCGCGCTTAGAAGCAACGCGCCTCCGACAAGGGCGCAACAACAAAGCGAGCTCTCGGCCCTGAGGAAAGCGGGCTACAACCCGTCACCATGGAACGACGACCCAAAGTTCCCAGAGAATCTACACGCCGCGCAGCGCCTGGTCGACCATTGGTTCGAAACGGATTGCCAGCAGTTTCAACCCGGGTGAGAAGCCCCGTAGCCACTACGGACCTCTTCAGACTTAGCGCGCAGCAACCGTGCGTGCATTGCAGCGCAGCGGTGTGCCGCCAACGACCCGGAGCCACCTTCGCTTCGCTCATCATCGGGATGATCCGGTCTAACAGGGACCGCTGCGTTGTATCAATGCGGTTTATGACGCTGCACCGGATTCAGGCAGCGCGGATGCTCACGTGCACAGAGCATGGCGAAGGTTCTGGCCGGTGAAATCCCCGACGGTCAGAACTCGTGTTGGATGGGCCGGGCGCTTTATCAGGACGCCTGGCTTCTTTTCAGCCGCCGTCGTCCTCGCAGCCGTCCGCATTGCCACGCCTTCTGATTGGGCATCGACAAGCAGCACTTGCGAATTGAATGGCCGGCCTGAGTGCAACCGACGCCTGTGTCTGAGCGAATGACGCTTCTTAGCCGAACCCGGTTCGATGCAGCCGCTGCTGAATGTTGCGGCATAGGATAGGTTGCGTCGGGCGGAGACCGACCCGTCTGAGTTGCTGGGGAACGAACTGCAGACGTCCGTTTCAGGACTGATTTGAGGCGGTCGCTTCTGTGGGTTCGTCCCGTCGGTCCTGCGATGACCCTGCTAGCATCACGCAGTTTCTTCCGTTGGCTTTTGCGGCATAGAGCGCTGCGTCGGCTCTCGCCATCACTGAGACAAGGGTATCGCAGGCACCGAACTCGTCGACGCCAGCGCTGAGTGTGCATACAACATCACTGGCCGGAGCGTGCGAAACAGACGCTGCGACGATTGCGCGTAACCGGTTTGTTAGGCGCGCGGCGTCCTCTTTCCCAGTCAGTGGAAGCAGCAGCGCGAACTCCTCACCGCCAATGCGACCAAGGACATCGGTTTGCCGTGTTTCGCCCGATATTGTCGAAGCGACATGTGCAAGGACCCGGTCACCAACTGCGTGTCCGTATCTGTCATTGATGCCCTTAAAGTTATCAATGTCCAAAATAGCGATAGACAGCTTCGACTTTGCCGTCTTTGCCTGGCCAAACAACGCCTCGGCCCGTGCGATGAAAGCCCGCCTTCCGAGCACGCCCGTCAAATCGTCGATGGTAGCCAGTCGCTCCATCCGCTCCGCTAGCCGGTCATGAGCCAGCATAACCATACCAATTGACAGGCATGGCAACGTCAGTATCACCATGCCGAGAAACGCAACGTTTATCGGCGTCGCCTCCAGAAAAGTAGTTTCATGCGCCAGACCGAGTCCGTATGCGATACAACGGACTGCGTGGACAACTGCCCCCAGGACTGCGGCAACAGACACGAAGTGGTAGCTATATTTGGGTCGGCCCGCCGGTCGGTACCGCTGCACCACCCAACCGATAACAAACCGTACATAGGCTAGAAATCCCGATATCACCGCAACTCGGGCATCAACGTGAGGCGATACGTAGGTCCAATAGACGAGTCCAGGCAGTATTGCACCGAGAGCGCCATATTCCCACATAGACGATGGCCGCAGATGAAAGAATCGTCGGAAGCCCTGAAGCGCCAGGAGCGATGCCACAACCAGCAATGCGCTCGCGCCCGTTTCGACAGTATCAGACCTTCGCAAAAGGATGAGAGTAGCCGTGACAGCCACCAGACCACTTGCCACACACCAATGGCGTATCCCAGGGATTTGTGCCTGAAGCAGCGAGCCAAGAACGGCGACGCTCATTAGGCAAGACAGAATCGCGATGCCGATAAGAGCGGTCGGGGTAGACATGGCGGCTTGACAAAAAAGACTGCGATTCGTGAGGGCACTGGCGTGAGACGAGGTCACGCAGCCACATCGGCGATTTTCGCTCAAAACGCATATCGTACCGGAAAAAATTTCGTCGCCAGTACAATCCGGATGTCATATTTCCGCAACTTTCGTCTTTGTGATCGGCAGCAAGTCATCGGTAAGCGGACGCCCAGCCGCTATGCGTGAGCGTCGCTTCATGGCCGATTGTCCGCATTCAGCCTCCTGCACCGTAAGCCGCCGCTCAAAAAAACATTCCGCCGGCCATTGACGGCTTTGTGGCGTCGTGGCTCGGCGGGTGCAACCGGCCAACTACAGCCGTTCGCCTTCGTGCTTAGACGGCCATTCAAACGGCCGCTCCGCTCAAACAACGGTCCTTCGCGTTGGGACCGGGGCGAACGGCTTATCGGCCGAAGCGTACGCTCGTCTGCATATGCTCGTGCACTCGTGCGAACGTCGGCTTTCTGGTCTCCAGCTTCTCGCGAGCTCACGGGCGCAACAATACGCGACCGAAGGCGCGCCGGCTCAGCACATATTGATGCGCTTGTTCGGCTTGCTCCAGTGGAAACACCTGATCGATGACGACTCTCAGTTCACCACGAGCGGCAGTCGCGAGAATTTGCTGCACCTGAGCGTGGACGCGTTCGTGCTCTCGGTCAAGGGAGCTGGGGAAGTACACGCCGTGCAAGCTGTTGTTGCCTCGCCAAAGCGTGACGGGGTCGAGCTTTTCATTGTCGCGGCCCGAGACGCCCACAGTGATGGCACGCCCGCCATAGGCCAGTGACTGAATGCTGCGAGTGAGGTTCTTCCCTGCGATGCTGTCCAGAACGACGTCGGCTCCTCGTCCATTGGTATCGACCATCACCTTCTCGACAAAATCGTCGTTTTTATAATTGATGCCCAGGTCCAGGCCGAAAGGCTTGAGTTGTTCCAGGCGGGAATCGTCGGAAGCTGTGGCCAGAACTCGGGCTCCGGCACGCTTGGCGAGCTGGATCGCCGCCAGTCCCAACGCACCCGCCCCCGCGTGAATCAGCACAGTTTCAGCCTGCTTGAGCTTACCGGCGGTAAACAGGCACTCATACGCCGTACCCCACGCAACCGGGATGGCGGCGGCCGTATCCAGATTAAGGTTTTCCGGGATAATCCATGTGTCCGCTGCAGGAGCCGCTGCATATTGCGCATGAGAGCCCCAACTGAGAATGGCGACGACCCGATCACCGACACGCCGGTTACGCACATCGCGACCTGCTTCGGTGATAGTGCCCGCACATTGGTACCCGACGACGTGGGGCACGCGGGCGAGTGGGCGAATCTCGCGGTTGACGAGATCACCACCCTCGATCGAGATTGCTTCGACGCGTATCAGGACTTCATCAGGCCCGCAGACCGGTTCGGCAACATCTTCATAACGGAAAACCTCGGGTCCGCCATTCTGATAGTAGACAGCAGCTTTCATCTCTTGCTCTCCTCGAAAGAGACAATGGGATCTACTGCGCAGGCACCGGCACGATCGATGCGACACGCCAGCCTTCGGAGGTTCGGACAGCAACTTCATAGACGAGGAACGGGGCGGTCCTGGCCGACGCTTCCGAAGCGCCGAGCGTAATCTGCGTAGGGGCGTACACTTCGGCAACGTCTGGGGTCAGAGGAACAATCTTGATGCTCTCGACGTTAGCTGATGCCAGTACGCGCTCGAACGCCACGATGTCATGCGCCGTGGCGGCAGCGGCCTGCCTGAGAAAGACTTCTTTGACCTCTTGCCTGTCTGCGTCGGTGAACTAATGGGTTGCTGCAACCTCGCCCGGACCTGTTGGGTAATGGCGACCATTTGGCGTTGCGAACGGCCACTATAGAGAATTTTGAATGGCTGTTGTGGGTCGCGTGCTGCCGATCGCAGCCTTGTGAGGTTCAGGCCGCGTATGCTCATTGCATGAGGCTGCACCCGGCCAGTAGCTGTCGTTGGCTGCGTCGGTGATGTCGCCATTCGAGCGACGGCAGATATTCAACCCGCTTGTCATTGA